>NZ_JBEXDG010000049.1:0-82843 GCF_040605635.1 Dactylosporangium sp. NPDC005555 | reverse complement strand
GGAGCCTCTGACCGTCGGCCGGACCTGTCGTAGGCGACTGGGCACCGGCACCGGCTGGGGCTTTATCGCGGTCACGCCGACTCCAAGATCGAGGATGTGCAGACGCCTGCAGCGACCCATGCAGGCCCCGGCGCCGGTCGCTACCCGCAGGCTGAACGTTGAAACTGCCGGCCGCCGGTTCGAGTGGCGGGTCGCCGAACTGCTCCGACTGCGTGTGTCGAGGGTTCGTCGGTGACCTGCGGGTAGACCTCAGGTGACCAGCGACGCAAGGAGACGACAAGGAGTTGTGCAATGGCCGAGTCTCACACCCCTGCCGATGACATCGTCTACGACCTCGTGAGCATCCAGTACCACGCCCTCAAGGGCGGCCAGGTGTGCGCGAAGTACTCCGCCGACGCCAAGGGCCACGACGACGTCGAGGCGTTCATCGAGCAGGTCCGCCGGGAGGACGCCGACCGCGCCGTGCGCGCCCACGAGTTGCTGGGCAGGCTCACCGCCGTGCGTGCCGGTATCGGCTGACCCAAAGAAGACAGCGGTGGTCAAGGCCGAGCGTCGGCCCTGGCCACCGCCTCTGTTGACGACAGCAACGGCCTGCGGCATGTTTGACCCGTGTCGGCAGCTGGAGCAGCGCGTCATGTCGGCTGGTTGCTGCGCGTCAACCGCAGACTCGGCGACGATGAGACCCTGCGCTCCGGACGCCAGTTCGCCCGCGCCTTCCGCACCGACACGACCAAGCCGCTCGCCCCGTCACACGTGACCCGCTGGGAGAACGGCGACCTCGCCGTCACCCGTGCGACGGTACGACGCTACGAACACCTGCTGGGCCTGGCCACCGACTCGCTCAAGACGCTCATCGACGCGGTGAACCGCGTCGAAGGCGCGCCGATGCTGGCGGACGACGTCCGAGCCGATGTCGACCAGGATCGGCAGCGGCTCTCCGAGCTGCTCGACCGGGTGTTCGGCGGCGGCAGCATGACCGGCACGGACTGGGGGCGTCTGACCGACCTGATCTCCGCCCGCCAGGAGCTCGAGTTCTACCCGCGACACCTGTGGCGCGACCTCGCGGACCGCCTGCTCGGCGAGCTCGTGGTCGCGGTCGGCAGCGCCTGGCTGCAACGCCAAGAGGCGATGAGCCGGCTGCTGGAACATCCGACGGCCCGCACGCATGCCGTGGCCGCATGCATCGGCATGGCCGAGGACCTCTCGACGACAGCTGTCATCGAACCGCTGTCCCTGCTCGACGTCACCGCGGACGCGGCGGCGAACCGGTACGTCCTACGGCAGATATCCCGCCCGGACAGCGATCGCGCCATGCACGGAGCGCTCCTGGCCGCGATCCGCAAAGTCGGTCTCGCGCACTTCCGCGACGGCGAGTGGCTCCAGCTCGCCGCCTGTCTCAGCTCGACGATCAGCGATCCTGCGTTGGACCCCGCGCTGGCGCCACTGGCGATCGACGTCGCCCGCCGGCTGACCCGCCGCCTGCCGAACGTCAAGAGCCTGCACCGCAGCCTGTCCGCGGTCGACGACGCGCACCGCACCTGGCAGGCCGGGCGATCCGCCGAGCCGCAACCGGCACAGCTCGCCGGCCGCCGCATCGCCGCACGCGCCCAGAGCCGACTCGGGACCGGCTCCGGCGGCGCCGACGCCGTCCTCGCGGAGCTCATCGGCGAGACGCTGTTCGGATCGAATCCGGAGCGGCGAATGGTCGCGAGCATGCTGCTGGCCGCCTCCCCGTATCGGCGGGCAGTGGCACAAACGCTCCTCGACGAGATCACCGCGGACATCGCCAGTCGTGGACAGACCTACCCGCTGGCCGCGTCGCTGCGAGCCATCACCCAACTCAACGTCGACATCCACCGGCCGCTGATCCGGGACATCCTGATCCGGCCGGGTTTCCCCGCGGCGGCGCGCCACGCCGCGGCATGGGCCACGCCGTACTGTGCCGGTCAGCAGTCGCCGGCGGCCTGGCGGAAGGTCCTGGACGTCCAGGTCGCCGCCTGGCTGCGGCAACCGTCGGAACTGACCGAAGGCATCGTGCTGGGCATCGTCCACGGCATCGGCACCGACGGTCAGCGTCCGCTGCTCGCCGCCATCCAGAGCGACCCCGCGTTGCCTGCGTCAGCCCGCACCGCGGCGTCATGGCTCATGCGCACCGACGTCTGCCTGACCTGATGTGCCAGGCCGGCAGCACCCGGCTCCGCGCCAGGTGGGCTGTTGCCACCCCCTCCAGCCGGCAACAGCCCACCATGCCTGCGGGCAGTCCGCAGACGCCGATGCAGCCAGACCGATCAACGCACCCTGGAAGTACTGGATGGGCGCTGGCACCGACGTTAGGAGGTTCCGATACCGGAGATGCCGGGTGTTGCACGGCGGCCTCACGCGTGCAACAACACCGCCGGCCGGCGGCCGTACCGGTTCGGCCGGTTCAGACCGAGTGGGGTGGCGGTGGTCGATTGGTCCGCATGGTCAAGGGGTAACCGCACTGCTACGCTCCATTTACCATCGTGGATCTCCGCTCTCAATGTTGCTGCCGGAGAAGGCGGCTGGAGAGCGGAGCGGCATGGACATCGGCATTCTCGGGCCGGTCGAAGTTTCGGTCGACGGCCGGACGGTCCAGCTCGGCGGGCCCCGGACCCATGCGGTGCTGGCCGCGCTGTGCCTCGAGGCGGGGCGGATGGTGCCCACAGACCGGCTGATCGAGGTGCTCTGGGGTGAGCACCCGCCGGCCACCGCGCGTTCCCAGGTCCACATCTGCGTGTCCACCCTGCGGCGGGTGTTCGCGGCCGCGGCGTCGACCGGCCCGCTGGCCGTCATCGAGACCCGCCCGCCCGGATATGCGCTGACGCTGATCGGCGCGCGGCTCGACGCGCGGCTGTTCGAGGAGCAGGCGGTGCAGGCGGCCAAGCTGGCCGCCGACGGTGCGCTGCACGAGGCCGCCGGGCTGTTCCGCACCGCGCTGGAGCTGTGGCGCGGTCCGCCGCTGGCCGGGCTGCGCGGCGAGATCCTGGAGGCCAGCGCGCGCCTCCTGGACGAGCGGCGGCTGGCCGTGCTGGAGCGGCGCATCGATGTCGACCTGCGGCTCGGCCGGCACGCCGGCCTGGTGGGGGAGCTGGGTGAGCTGATCGTGCTGCACCCGCTGCACGAGTGGTTCTACGGCGCGTTGATGACCGCGCTGCACCGCTGCGGCCGGCGGGCCAGGGCGCTGGAGGTGTACCGGCGGGCCCGTGCCGTCCTGGTCGACGAGCTCGGCATCGAACCCGGGGCGGAGCTACGGCGCATCGAACAGCTGGTGCTCGCCGGGGGGTCGGAGCCGACCGAAGAGTC
The DNA here is from genome assembly GCF_040605635.1 of Dactylosporangium sp. NPDC005555. Taxonomy (NCBI): domain Bacteria; kingdom Bacillati; phylum Actinomycetota; class Actinomycetes; order Micromonosporales; family Micromonosporaceae; genus Dactylosporangium; species Dactylosporangium sp. NPDC005555. The sequence continues at coordinate 79,519 of NZ_JBEXDG010000049.1, read as the reverse complement.
CCGCCAGCGGCAGCGGACCCAGGAGCCTCTCCAGCGGCAGCGGACCCAGGCGGCGACGGTCGAGGAGCCGCCGAAGGTGACGCGGCCCCGGCAGGTGCCGCCGAACCAGTTGCCGCTGGACACGGCGGACTTCACCGGCCGCGCCGCTGAGGTGGCCCGGATAGCGTCGGCGGTGACCGGCCGCAGCGCCACCCGGCAACCGGCGATCGTCGCGATCGCGGGCCCCGGCGGGATCGGCAAGTCCGCCCTCGCGTTGCACGTCGCGCACGACCTGCGCCACGCGTTCCCCGACGGCACGCTGTACGCGAACCTGTCCGACGGCACCCAGCCGGTCCATCCGGCGGAGATCCTGGGCAGGTTCCTCCGCGCGCTCGGCGTCAACGGGCTGGCGATCCCCGGCGGCGTCGACTCGCTCGGTGAGATCTACCGCGACCTGATCTCCGACCGGCGGATGCTCGTGCTGCTCGACAGCGCCGTCGACGAGACGCAGGTGCTGCCGCTGCTGCCCGGCAACGAGCCGGCGGCCGTCATCGTGACCAGCCGGCAGCGGCTGACGGCACTGCCCGGCGCCGTGCACGTGTCGCTGGATGTGCTGCCGCCCGGCCCGTCGGTCGACCTGCTCGCGGCGGTGGTCGGGTCCGTCCGCACCGGCGACGACGAAGCCCGTGCCGGCCGCGACGAAACCCGTGCCGGCCACGACGAGGCCCTGACGGAGCTGGCGGCGCTCTGCGGCGGGCTGCCGCTGGCGCTGCGGATCGCCGGGGCCCGGCTCGCGTCCCGGCCGCACTGGAAGCCCAGCCGGCTGATCGGCCGGATGCGCGACGAGACCCGCCGCCTCGACGAGCTGGAGCACGGCGCGCTCGGCGTCCGCGCGAGCATCGCGGTGAGCTATTCCGGTCTCGGGCCCGGCGCCCAGCGGCTGCTGCGGCTGCTGGCCTGTCTCGACACGCCCGAGTTCGGTGCGTGGATCGCCGCCGCGCTGCTGGACGTGCCCCTGGACGACGCCGAGGACCTGGTCGACGACCTGGTCGGGGCGCACCTGCTGGCGGTGCTCGCCGAGACGCCCGACGGGCAGGGCCGGTTCCGGCTGCACGACCTGGTGCGGGTGTTCGCCCGGGAGCGGGCCCAGTCCGAGGAGCCGGACGGTCAGCGGACCGCCGCGGTCCGGCGGGCCCTCGCCAGCTGGCTGCACCTGGCCGAGGAGGCGCACCGCCGCGAGTACGGCGGGCAGTACACCATCCTGCACGGCACGGAGCCCCGCTGGACGCTGCGCAGCGGCGCGGTCGCGAACCTGCTGGAGCAGCCCATCCGCTGGCTGGAGGCCGAGCGGCAGGCGCTCACCGCCGCGGTCCGTCAGGCGGTCCGCAACCGCTGGGACGAGCTGGCCTGGGACCTCGCGCTGACGCTGGTCACGCTGTTCGAGGCGCGCAGCTACCTGGTGGACTGGCGGGAGTCGGCGGAGCTGGCGCTCGCACTGGTCCGGCAAGTGGACAACCGCCGGGGCATGGCCGCGATGCAGTACACGCTGGGCGCGCTGGACATCGTCGAGCAGCGCTACGCCGGGGCCGGCGACCGGCTGCGGCAGGCGCTGGACGGCTTCACCGCCTGCGGCGACCACCACGGGCGCGGGCTCGTGCTGCGCAACCTCGCCTTCCTCAACCGGATCACCGGTCGGCCGGATCTGGCCCGCCTCGGCTACGAGGAGGCGTTGCCGATCCTGCGCGACGCCGGCGATCAGGTCGCCGTCGCGCATGTGCTGTGCAGCCTGGCCGCGCTCCGGCTGGAGGCGGGCGACGCCAACCAGGCGCAGAAGATCCTGGACGACGCGCTGGTGATCACGCAGATCGCCGGGAGCCGCCGGGTGCAGGGGCAGGTCCTGTTCCGGCTCGGCGAGGTCCACCTGCTGCGCGAGGAGCTGGACCGGGGTGCGGAGGCGTTCCATGAGGTCCTGCGGTTGACGCGGGACCTGGGCGACCGGCTCGGTGAGGCGTACGCGCTGCTGGGGCTCGGCCGGGTCCGGCACCGCGAGCAACGGCACGGGGCCGCGGACACCGCCCTGTCGCAGGCGTTGCAGCTGGCCGAGGAGCTCGGCGACCAGCTCGTGCAGGCGCGGGTCCTGCTGGCGTTCGGCATGCTGGACATCGAGCGGGACTCCCCGGCCCGGGCCGGGGAGCGGCTCACCGCCGCGGCGCGGACGTTCGGTGCGGTCGGCGCGCTGGTGCAGCAGGTCAACGCGCTGGTCGTGCTGGGGGAGCTGCGGTTGCGGTGCGGCGACACGCACGGCGCCATGCGTGCCGCGGTCAGTGCCGGAACCCTGCTGGGCGATGCCGATCGTGACGACGACACCGCGGAGGCCCGTGGGCTCCGGCGGCGGATCAGCGAGCTGACCCCGCCGGCGTGAGCGGGCTGCCCCAGTTGGTGTCGAGCTTCTGCGTGGTCATCTCGGTGTCCCTTCGGTTGCCGGGGGTGGCTGGCAACCACGGGACCAGCGGCGCCTTTCGATGCTCTATCCGTCGGCCACCGGGGATCACCGATGCGTCATGGATAGCGGATCGATAGACGGGCGCGGCACAGTCCCCGGTTGTGGTTCACGGCGACGTCCCGCGGCACCGTGCCGCGCGCCTCGGGCTGACGGTCGCCGGCGCGCTGGTCAATCGCGGGGTGCTCACCGTCGGCCTGCTCGGCGCCGACGCGCTCGCCGACGAATATCTCGCGCTGCTGCCGGACCTGCTGCCCACGGTCAGCCAGGTCGCGCTCTTCGACCCCGACGACCGGGCCGCCGACGACCTGTGGGACCGGCTGGTCGAGCCGCTGCGCCGCCGCGGCGTCCAGCTGTGCGTCGGGCGGCACGCCCGTGACGTCGTCCGCGGCACCGATCTCGTGCTCCTGGCCGACGCGGTGCACGCGGCACCGCTGCGGGCCGGCTGGCTCGCCGCGGGCGCGGTCGTGCTGCACCTCGGCGAGCGGCGCCTGCCCACCCCGCTGCTGAGCGCCGCCGACGTGGTCCTCACCGCCGCCGAACCGCGGGCCGTGCTGCTCGCCGCCCTCGCCAGCCGCCTGGACCGGACCCGTCTCATCGTCGTGGACCTGCCCGCCGGCCACTGGGAGCAGGAGCGATAGGCGCCGGATGCCCACCGGATAGGCCGGGGCGTTGAGCTGCCGCCAGCTTCCCGATCGGTACTTCGAAACGAGGCGGTACACGATGCAGAAACTGATCAGTCTGGACCAGGTGGAGCAGCTGTCCACGGAGGAGGTGCACGACCTCTACCGCCGCTACGTCAGCCGCAGCCAGGTCTCGTTGATGACCACGTTCGGCTTCGGCCGGGAACTGGTCGAGCGGGCCGAGGGCACCTCCATCTGGCTGCGCGACGGCCGGCGGGTCCTCGACTTCACCGGCGGCGTCGGCGTGCTCAACCACGGCCACAACCACCCCCGCATCCTGCGGGCCCGGCAGCGGTACGGCGAGCAGTGCCGGATGGAGGTCCACAAGGCGTTCTTCTCGCCGTACCTGGCCGCGTTGAGCCGTAACGTGGCCGCGCTGCTGCCCGGCGACCTGAACATCTCGTACTTCCCGAACTCCGGGGCCGAGGCCAACGAGGGCGCCATCAAGATGGCGTACAAGTACCACGGCGGCAACCGCGGCACGATCCTGCGGGCCGACATCAGCTTCCACGGCAAGACCCTGGGCGCGGGCAGCCTGACCGGATCGACGGAGAACGCGTTCGCCTTCCCGGGCCTGCCGAACATCGGCGTCTACCCGTACGGCGACCTCGCCGGGCTCACCGCGGCGGTCGAGGCGGCCCGGCGCCCCGACGGCGGCTGCGACGTCTACGCACTCATGCTGGAGCCGTTCAGCGCCTCAAGCCTCCGGCAGTGGTCCGAGGCCGACCTCCGGGCCGTCCGCGCGCTCTGCGACCGGCACGACATCATCCTGATCTTCGACGAGATCTACACCGGCTGGGGCAAGACCGGCGGCCTGTTCGCCTTCATGCGGCACGCCGGCCTGGTCCCGGACATCCTGACGTACTCGAAGTCGCTCGGCGGCGGCAAGGCGTCGATCTCCGGCTACACGGCGCGGGAGCCGGTGTTCCGCAAGGCGTACGACCGGCTGTCCGACGTCATCCTGCACAGCACCACGTACTACGGCTTCGGCGAGGAGACCGCCACCGCGATCGAGGCGGTCAACGTCGTGGTCGAGGACGACTACCCGGCCCGCGCCCGGCAGCTGGAAGCGGCGCTCGGCCCCGGCCTGCAGCGGATCGCCAAGCAGCACCCGGACATCGTCCGCGAGGTCAAGGGCGTCGGGGCGCTGTGGGGCGTCTTCCTCGACGGCGGACCGCGGATCCTGGACCTGGCCGGCAAGCTGGTGCCCGGCTTCACGCACGACCCGCGGTTCAAGACCAAGCTCATCACGCTGTCGGTGATCTCCCACCTGTTCCGCGAGCACGGGATCATCACCTACTACAGCCCGAACGTCGAGAACCCGCTCATGGTCGCGCCCAGCCTGGTCGTCTCCGACGACGACGTGGAGTACTTCCTGGACAGTCTCGACGCCACGCTCAGCCGCGGCCTGCCCCGCCTGCTGACCTCGTTCGTCCGCGAGAAGGTGACCGGGCGATGACCGGACACGAAGGCGCCGTCGTGGTCACCGGCGCGGCGGGCATGCTCGGCACGCACCTGGTGGAGCACCTGCTCGCGACGGGCGAGCGGGTCCGCGGCGTCGACCGGCGCGGCAGCGCCGTGCCGCCGCACCCCCGGCTGGAGCACGTCGAGGCCGACATCCGCGACACCGCCGCCATGCGGGGGGCGTTCACCGGCGCGGCCGCGGTCGTGCACTGCGCCTCGGCGCTGCCCAGCTACCCGGCCGACGTGATCCGGTCGGTGATCGTCGACGGCACCCGCAGCGTGCTCGACGCGGCCGGTGCGGCGGAGGTCCCCCGCGTGGTGCAGATCAGCTCGACCGCGGTGTACGGCCTGCCGAAGGTCGTGCCCACCACCGAGGACCACCCGCGCGAACCGGTGGACACCTACAGCGAGGCCAAGGCCGACGCCGAGGTCGTGGCCGACAAGGCGCGCGCCGACGGGATGTGCCTCACCACCCTGCGCCCCAAGACGTTCCTCGGCCCCGGCCGGATGGGGCTGTTCGCGATGCTGTTCGAATGGGCCGAGGAGGGCCGCAACTTCCCGGTCCTCGGCCGCGGCGACGTCCGGGTGCAGATGCTCGCGGTCCAGGATCTCGTCGCGGCGATCGGGGCCGCCCTCACCGCACCGCCGGACGTCGCGATCGACACCTACAACATCGCCGCCGCCGACTTCGGCACGATCCGCGAGGACTTCCAGGCGGTGCTCGACGCCGCCGGGCACGGCAAGCGCGTCGTCGGGGTGCCGGCCCGGCCGGCCGTGGCGTTCCTGGAGGTGCTGCAGCGTGTCCGGCTGTCCCCGGTGTACGGACGGCTGCTGCACAAGCTGCTCGCCGACTCCTACGTGAGCATCGCCAAAGCCCAGGACCGGCTCGGCTACGCGCCCGACTGGTCCAACCGGGACACGATCCTGGCCACGTACGCGTGGTGGCGCGAGCAGCGTGGCGCGCCGACGGGGAACGGCAACGGCATCACCAGCCGCGAGCCATGGAAGCAGGGGGCACTCGCCGCCGCCAAGGTGCTCTTCTGAGACGGGAACCGCGATGACAACCCTGGAAACGACCGCACCCACCGCCCTGCCCGCCTCCACTCCCGTCCTCCTCGACCTCGTCCGGGTCGCCCGGCCGGTCCACTGGGCCAAGAACGTCCTGGTGGTCCCGGCGGCCCTGCTCGCCGTGCCGTCGGCCACGGCGGCCGCCGCCGGCAACATCCTGGTGGCCACCGCCGCGTTCACGCTCGCGTCCGTCGCCGTGTACTTCGGCAACGACCTCGCCGACCGGGCCCGCGACCGGCTGCACCCGGTGAAGCGGCTGCGACCCATCGCCTCCGGCCGGATCTCCGGCACCCTCGCCGTGACGGCCGCCGCCGGCGTCCTGGCCCTGCTCGCCCTGCTGCTCGTCGCCGTCCCGGCCGTGCCACCCGGCCCGATCCTCGCCTACCTGGTGCTCAACATCCTGTACAGCCGGCTGCTCAAACACGTGCCGCTGGTGGACGCCGGCTGCGTCGCCGCCGGGTTCGTCCTGCGGGTGCTGGAGGGCTACCTCACCGTCGGCGCCCGCACGGCCACCTGGCTGCTCGTGGCGGTCTTCTCGCTGTGCCTGCTGCTGGTCCTCGGCAAGCGGCGGCAGGAACTGTCCGTCGGCGGTGCCGAGCACCGGCCCGCCCTGCGCGGCTACACGGTCGAGCTCACCGACCACCTGATCCAGCTGACCGCGGTCCTCACCGCCGTGGCGTTCCTGATGCACCTGCGCGGCGAGGCGCAGCTCGGCGCGTTCGCGGAGCCGGCGACCCTCGCATCGGTGCCGCTGGTCCTCTTCGCGCTCGCCCGCTACATCCAGGTGGTCCTGCTCCACGGCGCCGGCGACCCCGTCCGGGTGCTGCTGCGCGACCGCGCGATCGTCGGCACCGCCGCCGTGTGGGGCCTGCTGTTCACCACCGCGCTCGTGCTGTCACACAACGGCTGAAACGAAAGGAGCCACCGTGTCCGCACCCCGGGTCTCGGTCATCATGCCCAACTACAACCACGCGGAGTCCCTGCGCCGCAGCATCGCGGCCGTCCGCGCGCAGACCCTGCCGGCGCACGAGATCCTGTTCATCGACGACCGCAGCATCGACGACTCCGTGGCGATCGCGACGGCCGCCGGCGTCCGCGTCGCCAGTACCCCCGTCAACAGCGGACCCGCCGCGGCGCGCAACCTCGGCGCCCGGCTCGCGACCGGCGACGTCCTGCTCTTCCTCGACTCCGACATCGAGCTGGCGCCGACGGTGATCGAACGGGCGACGGCGCTGCTGGACGCCTGCCCCGAGGCCGGCGCGGTCTGCGGCATGCTCGACGACGTCCCGATCGAGCGGGAGAGCCTGCTGCAGGAGTGCCGTTGCCTGCAGGCACACTACTGGCGGATCAGCTCCGAGGGCGTGGTCTCGTTCCTGTTCAGCGCGATCTGCGCGATGCGGGCCGACGTCTTCGCCGAGGTGGGCCCGTTCGACGAGCGGCTGCGCGAGACCGAGGAGGTCGAATACGGCCAGCGGCTGTCGACCCGCTACCAGGTGCTGCTCACCTCGGCGCTGTCCGGCCGGCACCGCGACGAGCCGCGCCTGTGGCCGTTGCTGCGCAAGGTGTTCCACCGCACCCGGCTGCGCGTGCCGCTCTACACCAAGCGGCGCAGGTTCGCCACAGGCTTCGAGACCTCGGCCCGCGTCTTCGGCAGCGTCGCCGCCACCGCCGCGGTGCTGAGCCTCCCGGTGATCCTCGCCGGTGCGTTCTTCGCGCTGATCCCGGCGGCGCTGCTCGCCGTGTCGGTCGGCTGCGACGCCGACATGTACCGGTTCGTGTTCCGCCGCCGGGGCATCGCCTTCGGCCTGTTCTTCACCGGCGTCCAGGTGCTGCAGAACGTGGCCATCATGGCCGGCGCCGGCTTCGGCGCACTGCAGTGGCTGGTGTCGCGGGAGTTCCGCGGGCTCTACGACCACGCGCCGCAGCCGCGGCCGGTGCTGCTGGACGTGGCATGAGGAACTGGTGCCGGGCCACGAGAATCCTGGTCGCCGCGACCGGCGCCTGGCTGACCTTCGTGTGCCTGCAGCAGCTGCTCACCGGACGCTGGTGGCTCTGGCTGCTGCCCGACCTGCTGCCGCCGCTGACGTTCCTGCTCGTGCCGGTCCTGCTCATCGCCGCGCTGCCGGCCGCGCTGCTGTCCGGCCGCCGGGTGCCGGTCACCGCCACCCGGCTGGTCCTGGCGGGGACCGTCGCCGCCGGCGCGCTCGGCTGGCCGTACAACGGCATCGACGTCCACAGTGGACCGGCCGGGACCGGACCGGGTCTGCGGGTGTTCGCGTGGAACACCGCCTACTGGGGACAGGACGTCCCGCGGGACCGGTTCTACGCCTTCCTGCGGTCCCAGCACGCCGACGTGTACCTGCTGCAGGAGTACCTGCACTGGGACGAGACGGCCGGGCTGGACGGCGCCCGGCAGGTGGACGACGAGCCGGCGCTGCGGGCGGCGTTCCCCGGCTACGCGATCGCCGCCCGCGGCGAGCTGCTGACGCTCAGCCGGCTGCCGATCGTGGCCAGCCCGCCGGTCGGCCCGGACCGGGACCTCGCCGACCGTGCGGCCGGCTTCGACCAGGTGTTCGCGGCGGCCAAGGTCCTGCGCACCGACCTCGACGCCGGCGGGCACACCATCTCCGCCTACAACGTGCACCTGCCGGTCCACATCGACCTCGCCGTGAGCCGGCGGTTCTTCGCCCTGATCCGCGAACGCGACGAGGGACGGCGCCGCCAGCTCGCCGGGCTGCGGGCCGACCTCGCCGCGAACCACCGGCCCGCGATCATCGCCGGGGACTTCAACACCAGTCCGGCGATGGGCGACCTGGCGGCGCTGCGCGAGACCCTCGACGCCGCCGGCACGGCGGTCTACCCGGGGTCGTGGCCGGCCGGCCTGCCGCTGTGGCGGATCGACTGGACCTTCACCACGGCCGGGCTCGTCGCCGACGACTACCGGCTCGTCGACTCGGACGGCCTGTCCGACCACCGGGCACAACAGGTGCGGATCGTCCTGAAAGGACAGCCATGAACGTCTCGGTGGTCATCCCCAACCACAACTACGCCAAGACGCTCGGCCGGGTGCTGCGCTCGGTCCAGGAGCAGACCGTGCGGCCGATCGAGGTGATCGTCGTCGACGACCGCAGCACCGACGACTCCGTCCGGATCGCCGAGGCGGCCGGGGCGACGGTCGTGCGGCACACGGTCAACCGGGGCGTCTCGGCCGCCCGCAACACCGGCGTGGCCGCCAGCCGCGGCGACGTGGTGTTCTTCCTGGACTCCGACGTCGCCCTCGCCCCGGACGCGATCGAGCAGGCGCTGCGGATCCTGGCCGAGGAGCCGGACTGCGGCTGCGTCTTCGGCGTGTACGGGCCGGAGCCGCTCATCGACGACGGCCCGGTCGAGCGCCACCGGGTGCTGCACCTGCACTTCGCGTTGACCCGGCAGGTCGGGCGGACCGAGACGGCGGTGTTCGCCCTCGCCGCCGTGCCACGCCGGGTCCTCGACGAGATCGGCGGGTTCGACGAGCGGCTGCGCAGCGCGGAGGACGACGAGATCAGCGAACGGCTCCGCGAGCGGTACCGGATCAGGCTCACCGACACGATCGTCGGCCACCACGACGAGGTGGACCGGCTGGCGGACGCGCTGGGCGAGCAGTACCGGCGGGCGCAGCTACTGCCGTTCTCGGCCCGCAACCGGATGCGCCGCGGCGGCCTGGCCATCAACCGCGCCGCCGGTGTGGCCGTCGCGGCGCTCATGGTGGCGGCGTTGCCGCTGGGCCTGCTCGACCCGGCGCTGCTGGCCGTGCCCGCGGCGCTGCTGGCCGCGTTCGCCGTGGCCGACCCGCCCCTCGCCCGGTTCGTGGCCCGCCGCAAGGGCCTGCCCTACCTGGCGTACTTCACTGGCGTCAACCTGCTCCTGCACATCGCGCTGCTGGCCGGCTGCGCCAGGGGCCTGCTGCGCATCCTCACCGACCCGAGCTTCGGCCCGAGCCGCCGCTTCACGATTGGTGCAACGTCTTGAACACTCCACTCGTCTCCGTGATCATCCCGAACTACAACTACGGCGCCACGATCGGCCTCTGCGTTCGGGCCGCGCAACGGCAGACGTACCAGCCGATCGAGATCCTGGTCGTCGACGACTGCAGCACCGACGACTCGGTCGCCGTCGCCCGGGCGTTGGGCGCGAAGGTCGTCTCCACCGGCGTCAACGGCGGGGTGGCCGTCGCCCGCAACCTCGGCGCGGCCGAGGCGTCGGGCGAGATCCTGGTCTTCGTCGACTCGGACGTGGCCATGCACCCGGACGCGGTGGCCAACGCGGTCGCCGAGCTGCGGGCCGACCCCACCGCAGGCGTCGTCGCCGGCATGTACGAGCCGGAGCCGCTCATCGTCAACGGGGTGGTCGAGCGGTACCGCAACTTCCACCAGTACTACTGGCTGGAGGCCGCGGCCGGTGAGCTGCACGACTTCGTCCCGACCGCCATCATGGCCATCCCCGCGATCGTGTACGCCGAGCTCGGTGGGTTCCTGCCGCACCTGCGGGAGACGGAGGGCGCCGACTTCGGCCGGCGGCTCGGTGCGCGGCACCGGATGCTGCTCAGCCCGGCGGTGCGCGGTAAGCACGACAACGATCCGACGCTGCGGGTGGTGCTGCGCAAGGTGTTCCACCGCACCCGGCTGCACATCCCGTTCTTCCTCGACCGCAGCCGGGTCGCCCAGGTGGCGACCAGCCAGCAGTCCGGCGGCTGCCTCGCCGCGGCGCTCGCCCTGCTCGCCGCGCCGGTGCCCGCACTGCTCGGTCCGATCGGCGCGCTGGTCCCGCTGGCGTGCTTCGCCGCCTGGTGTCTCGGCGAGCGCCGGTTCTTCGGGGCCGCCCTGCGCTACCGGGGTCCCGGCTTCGCCGCCGCGGTGGTGGCGCTGCACTATCTGGTGAACCTGACCACCGCGGCCGGGATCGCCGCCGGCCTGACGCAATGGGTCGGCTCGACACGCTTCCGGCGCCTGTACACAGGACTCGCGGCATGACCGCGACCCTCGCCGCACCGTCCACTGTGATCGAGCGGCGCAACGGTCCCCGGCGACGGCGCCTCGTCGTGGGTGTGAGCGTCGCCTGGCTGGTCTTCGCCGCGCTCAACGTGCTGCTGAGCGGCCGCTGGTGGCTGTGGCTGGTGCCGGATCTGCTGCCACCGCTGGCGTTCGCGCTGGCACCGGCCGTGCTCACCGCCTGCGTCGCCGGGCTCCGGCTGGGTCGCCGCCCGCTGCTGGTCGCGTTGGCGGGTCTCGTGGTCGGTGGCGCGCAGGCGGGCTTCAACCCGGCGGCGCTGCTGCCGTCGCCCGGTCCCGTCGCCGGAACACCGGTCAAGGTCGTCTCGTGGAACACGGAGGTGTGGGACGCCTGGGACGACCCGGCGCGGTTCGTCGCCTTCCTGCGCGCCGAGGACGCCGACGTGTACCTGCTGCAGGAGTACGAGGAGCACGGCCTGCGGCCCGGCGACTTCCCCGGCTACACCGCGATCGAGCGCGGCGAGCTGCTGACGCTGACCCGCCTGCCGGTCCGGCAGGTCGTGGCACTGCCGGCCGAGCCGCCCCCCGGCAGTAGCTGGCGGCAGGTGTACGAGCAGGTCAAGTCGCTCCGCGTGGACGTGACATCGGGGGGCGGGACGTTGTCGGTCTACAACGTGCACATGCCGATCCCGCTGGATCTGGTCAACCCGCTGTCGGCGCGCTTCCACGAGCAGCTGCGGCTGCGGGCGCAGGCCCGGGACCGGCAGTTCACCGCGCTGGAACACGACGTGGCCGGCAACCACAATCCGATCCTCGTCGCCGGGGACTTCAACACCAGCCCGGCGATGGGCGACATCCGGCCGCTCGCCGACCGGCTGAACGACGCGGCGAGCGCCAACCGTTCCCTGTATCCGGCGTCGTGGCGCTCCTACTGGCCGGCCGCGCTGTGGCGCCTCGACTGGGCGTTCACGTCGGACCAGGTGACGGTGCGGCGCAACGAGTTCGTCGACCCGCACGGCATGTCCGACCACCACCTGCAGCGGATCGAGCTGACCGTGCGGGGCACCCGGTGAAGCGGCGGATGTTCGCTGGTCTGCGCATCGCCGCGTACGTGCTGGTCGTGCTGTTCCTCGGCAGTCAGCTGTGGCTGGCCCGGCACGGGCTGGCCGACGGGGTCAGGAGGGTCGGGCTGGGCAACGCCGTGCTCGCGGCGGTCCTCGCCGGTGTCGGCGGCCTGCCGGGCATGTTCGGCTGGCGGGTGCTGCTGAGCGGCCTGGGCACCCGGCTGCCGACCCGGGAGGCGCTGCGGGTGTATTTCCTGGCCGGGCTGGCCCGCTACATCCCCGGCGGGGTCTGGCCGGCCGTGGCGCACGCCAGCATGGGCGCCGCGCTCGGTGAGCCGCCCGCCCGGCTGGCCGCGGCGTTCCTCGCCAGTCAAGGGCTCGCGGTGGTGGCCGGGCTGCTCGTCGGGCTGCTCGCCCTGCCGGCGCTGGTCGCGGTGAGTCCACTGTGGTGGCTGCTGCTGCCGGTGCTCGCCGCCGCCGTGATTCCCGTCGTGGCACCAGGCACGCTGCGCGTGCCGCTGATCCTCGGCGCCCGGCTGCTGCGCCGCGACACCACGCTGCAACTGCCCGGCCGGGCCGCGCTGAGCAAGGCCACCGCGTTGATGGCGCTGGGCTGGCTGATCAGCGGCACCCACGTCGCGGTCCTGGCCGTCGCGCTCGGCGCGGACCCGCTCGACGCGCTCACCGTCGGCGTCGGCGGCTTCGCGCTCTCCGTGGTCGCCGGGGTCGTCGCCCTGGTGCTCCCGTCCGGCCTCGGCGTGCGCGAGCTGGTGCTCGGGCTCACCCTGGCCACCCTGATCACCGGTCCGGCGCTGGTCATCGTGGTGGCGCTGAGCCGCATCCTCATCACCGTCGTCGACGCCCTCAGCACGCTGGTCGTCCTGGCCGCGATCGGCGTGATCCGCCCCGCCCGGGTCCGGGCCCCCCTCACCCTGGAAAGGAAGCTGTCATGACCTCCATCCCCATGCCCTCCGCCCAGCCCTCTGCCCAGTCCTCCGCCCGACCCGGTGCCCGCCGCTGGGGGCGGCGCGTCCGGGCCGCCGTCAGCACCTCGTCCGGCCTCGAACTGCTCAACGCACTGCCGGTCCTGCGCGCACCGGTGCGCTACCTCGACCGCCACCCGGTCCTGCACGGCGCGGTGCTGTCCGCGTTCGGGCTGCGCCGCCCCCTGTTCGTCGACCACCTCGGCGACCCACAGCCCCGCTACGGGTACGGACGGCCGGTCCACCCGCAGCTCGCCGCCCGGTTCGCCGAGGGCGAGGACCGCTACCGCGCGCACCTGACCGGCTTCCGCGCCCACCTGGACGCGTTGCGGGCCATCCCGTCGCACGCCGAACTGACCGACCCCACGCCGTACTGGCGCAACGGCTGGCTGCCGCCGCTGGACGCCCTCGCCCTCACCGGGTTCCTGGCGGGGACGAACCCGCGCCGGTACCTGGAGATCGGCTCGGGCAACTCGACGAAGTTCGCCCGCCGGGCCATCACCGACCACGGCCTGCGCACCACGATCACCTCGATCGACCCGTCGCCGCGGGCCGAGGTCGACGCGCTGTGCGACACCGTGATCCGCGAACCTCTCGAAGCCACCGACCTCAGCCGGTTCGACGAGCTGGAGGCCGGCGACATCGTCTTCTTCGACGGCTCGCACCGGGCGTTCATGGGCTCCGACGTCACCGTGTTCTTCTTCGAGGTGCTGCCCCGGCTGCGGCCCGGCGTGCTGGTGCACATCCACGACATCCTGCTGCCGAGCGACTACCCGCCGCAGTGGCGGTGGCGGGCCTACTCCGAGCAGTACCTCCTCGCGGCGTTCCTGCTCGCCGACCGGGGACGGTACGTGGTGGAGCTGCCCAACGCGTACATCGCCGGCGACCCGGCGCTCGCCGGCGCGTTCGACGACCTGTGGGCGGACCTGGACCTGGGCGAGCGCCTGCGCCCTTCGTCGTTCTGGCTCTCGGTGGGGCACTGAACGGCGGCGCCCACGGGATCCGTGGTGTGGCGCACACGACCGACCGCTCGCGTGGCGCCCGGCCTGCCGCCGGCCGATACCGGCCGGCGGCACCCGCCGTCACTACCGGCGCAGGACGAAGAACGCCACGATCAACGCGACCACCAGCACCGCGGCCGCGACGGCGGCGGTGATCTTCGCGGCGCTGTACGGGCGTTCGCCGGCGACCTCGCCCGTGCGGCCGTTGACCTGGATGTTGTACGTCCTGCCGGCATAGATGTAGCAGGCCAGCCACACCGGCAGCAGCATCAGCTTGAAGGTCAGGTCGTGGTATTCGGTGTCGACCTGCTCCACGCGCTGCTCGTCGCCGCCGATGTCGTGCCGGCAGTCCTGCTCGATGACCGGAGCGATCTTGCGTTTGGCCTGCTCCAGGCCGGCTTCCGGCTCGACGTCGTAGCGCAGCGTCTGATGGCCCGCCAGGTATTGCGCGTGGAACGGCTCGGCATCGCCCAGCGGCCACGGGTCCATGGCGTCGAGGTGCTCCTGGGTGACCTTGGTCGTGCCGGCGACCAGCACGTCGTCGAACGCGCGCTCGACGGTGCCGCTCGCGTGGTGCCAGCGGGTCTTGCGCACCTGGCGGGTCTTCTGCTCACCGTTCTCGGTGTAGGACTCCGTCACCCAGTAGTGCTCGCCGCGCTGGCCCTGGTAATGCGAGACGGTCCGGGAGTCGTACGTCCAGTGCGGCAGGTAGGTGCTCTTCGCGGACTCGGCCTCGGCGACCTTCTTCAGGCCGTTGGGCGCGAACCAGCGCGACGACGCCCAGGCGCCCAGCGACGCCCGCAGCTGCTGCCTGGTGAGCGCGAACGGCAGGACCGCCTCGGGCGCGACCTGCTCGCCGGGGTCGACCTCGGCGACGACGGCCGCGCCGCAGAACCGGCAGCGGTCGGAGATCGCGTCGGACTCGGTCTGCGCGCCGCAGTTCTGGCACTTGAAGACGTGCTGGGCCAGCAGCGCGATCGGCTTGCGAGGCAGGCCGGCGAACCGGGCCCAGTCGTGCTCGGTGATCTCGCGGGTGGCCGTGGGGATCTGGGTCTGCGCGCCGCAGTACGGGCACCGCAGGGCGGTGGTGCCGGGCGCGAACTCGACGGCGGCGCCGCACCCGGCGCACGGATACTGAGTCTGGGTGAGCACGGGTCAGCCCTGCGGCGGCAGCGGCGGCGGGACGGCGGCGAAGAGCGCACCGAGCTCGGGGACCTGCCCGGCCTGGGTCCACTGCGCCATGCCGTTCTTCCAGACCAGGGTGGTGCGGGTCACCGCACCCGAGCGGACCTGCGCGCCGAGGGCGTCGAGGTCGAACGGACCGGCCTGCTGGCCGTTGACGCCGGCGAACCACTGGTCCTGCTGCGGCAGTGGCGGAGGGCCGGCCGGTGCCGCTGGGGGCGCCGGCTGGTTGAGCGCGTTCGCCATCCGCTGCCCGGCGGCCATGCCCAGGCCCAGGCCGAAGCCCTCGCCGGCGCCGCCGCCCGGGTTGTTGGCGGCGTCCTCCATGGCGTTCGCGGCCTGGAACGTCGTGTAGGCGTTCAGGTTGCCGATCACCCCCATGGAGGTGCGCTTGTCGAGGGCCTCCTCGACCTCCGGCGGCAGCGAGATGTTCTCGATGATGAACTTCGGGATCTGCACCCCGTAGCCGGTCAGCTCCTCGGTCAGCACCCCGGCGAGCTTCTGGCCGATGACCAGCTGCTGCGCGGCCAGGTCGAGCGCCGGGACCTGGGCGGTCGCGAGGGCGCTGCCGAGGTGGCCGACGATGAGCTGGCGCAGGAACTCCTGGACCTCCTCCGTGCGGAACTGCGGGTCGGTGCCGACCAGCTCCCGCAGCAGCTTGGCCGCGTCGACGACCCGCAGCGAGTACGCGCCGAACGCCCGCAGCCGGACCACCCCGAACTCGGCGTCCCGCATCATCACCGGGTTCTGCGTGCCCCACTTGAAGTCGGTGAACTGCCGCGTGTTGACGTAGTAGACCTCGGCCTTCCACGGCGAGTCGAACCCGTACTTCCAGCCCTTGATCGTGGTCAGGATCGGCAGGTTCTGCGTCTGCAGCGTGTACGTGCCCGGGGTGAAGACGTCGGCGACCTGGCCCTCGTTGACGAAGACGGCGGTCTGCGACTCGCGCACGACCAGCTTGGCGCCCATCTTGATCTCGTTCTGGTATCTCGGGAAGCGCCAGACGATCGTGTCGCGGCTGTCATCGAGCCACTCGATGATGTCGACGAACTCGCCCCGCAGCTTGTCCACAAAACTCATGACGGGCGCTCCTCACTCCGCATGCACCGCTCACGCCGCGGCCTGACCATAGAGAATCGCACGGCACCGCAAGCCACCGGGGTAGTGTCGGCATGTCGCCACACACATGCGGTGGGTGCCCGCACGGCCATCCGGATCAGGCACCGGCGGGGAGGTCCTGGTAGATGTCCGGCACGCCGTCGCCGTCGTCGTCGCGGGCCTCCGCCTCCCGCAGCCGGCGGTAGGTGCGGTCACGGATCCGGAGCACGACCGCTGCCAGCAGCGCGGCGATCACCGATCCGGTCAGGACGGCCAGCTTGACGATGTCGTCGCGGGCGTCCGCCGGGCCGAAGGCGAGCTCGCCGATGAGCAGGGAGACGGTGAAGCCGATGCCGCCGAGCAGACCCAGGCCGAGCACGTCGACCCAGGCGAGTCCGTCGCCGAGGCGGGCCCGGGCGAACGTGGCGACGAGCCACGTCGCGGCCAGGATGCCGATCACCTTGCCCACGACGAGGGCCACGATGATGCCGACCGCGACCCGGTCCGACAGGGCCGTGCCGAGCGCGCTGATGCCGCCGATCGTGACGCCCGCCGACATGAGCGCGAAGCCCGGGACCGCGAGCCCGGCGGAGATCGGCCGGAACCGGTGCTCGAAGTGCTCGGCCAGGCCGGGCCCGGCGGCCCGGTCACCGTCGGCGTCGCCGCGGAGCACCGGGACCGCGAAGGCCAGCAGGACGCCGGCGACGGTCGCGTGGATCCCGGAGGCGTGCATCAGCGTCCAAGTGGCGACCGCGAGGGGCAGCAGCAGCCACCAGCGCCGGACCCGTCGCTGGACCAGCACGGCGAAGGCGGCGAGGGGCAGCAGCACGCCGAGCAGCGGCAGGACGGACAGCTGCGCGGTGTAGAAGACCGCGATGATGACGATGGCGAGCAGGTCGTCGACGACGGCGAGGGTCAGCAGGAACGTGCGCAACGCCGCCGGCAGGTGCCGTCCGATGACGGCGAGCACCGCCAGCGCGAAGGCGATATCGGTCGCCGTCGGAATCGCCCAGCCGCGCAGCGCGGCGTCGTCCGAGCCGTGGTTGATCGCGACGTACAGCAGTGCGGGCACGATCACGCCACCGATCGCCGCGGCGACCGGAACGGCGGCGCGTCGCGGGTCGCGCAGGTCGCCGGCGACGAACTCCCGTTTGAGCTCCAGCCCGGCGACGAAGAAGAAGATCGCGAGCAGGCCGTCGGCGGCCCAGGCGCCGATGGTCAGGTCGAGGTGCAGTGCGGCCGGTCCGATCGTGGTGCCGCGGACCGCGTGGTAACCGTCCGCCCACGGCGAGTTGGACCAGATCAGCGCGGTGACGGCGGCGGCGAGCAGCAGCACACCGCCGACCGTCTCGGCCCGCAGCACGTCGCCGATGCGGACAGCTTCCCGCCACGAACCGGGAACGAACAGCGAGAACGGGCGGCGTGACGTGTGTGGCATGCGATGGCTCCAGGGCGGTCGACATAGAAAACTCTGTTGCCGACCAGGCTTCCCGGCGCTCCAAGGTCTATTGTACCGGCCGAGACCCGGCGGCGAACCTGGCCCCGCATCTTGCGCCGTCCGGCGCTTGTCCCGGCGAAGGCCGGCGGGACGGGGTATGTCGGCCGTTTCGTGAACAGATGGCAGATCCATGACGGTCACAGGCGGCGCTGCCGCCGATAAGCAGGCCGCCGTCACGATGACCGGCGAGCTGCAACGGATCGACGCGCCACCGCCGGCGGGCTTCGCGGTCGACGGCATCGTCTGCGAGCGCGTCGTGTCCGTGCTGGCCGATGCCACGGGGCGATCGTCCGGCCCGAGCCCTGATGGATTCCGGCGGACCAGTGGCCTACGTGTCATCAGAGGCTGGCGCTCAGCCGCAATGTCGACGGCCTCGACCTCGCCGTCCACCCCGGCCTGCTCTGACCGCGACGAAGGCACGGGTCAGGGGCTCAGCCCCCGGAGGGTGGTGGCCAGCCGAGCAGGCGGGCGCCGAGGACCGCGGCCTGCAGGGTGAAGCGCTGGGTGGGCTCGCCCGGATGGTAGCCGGTCAAGGCCTGGATGCGGTCCAGCCGGTACGTAACGGCCCGGACCGACAGGTGCATCTGCCGTGCGGTGGCGGTGTAGTTGCCCTGGTTGTCGAACAGGACCGTCAACGTGTCCAGGTAGAGCTGGGCGCCGCCGCGGGCCGTGGTCAAAGGGGCCAGCACGGTGGTGACCAGGTCGGTGATGGCGTCCCGGTCGCGCAGCAGGACAGGGAAGACGAGCAGGTCCGCGGCGTTGAGCACCGGGGTGCTGAAGCGGAGCTTCGCGGCGTGGTCGAGGGCGTTGCGGGCCTCGTCCAGCGACGTCGCCAGCCCGGGCAGGCCGGGGTGGGCACGGCCGACGGCGATCTGCCAGCCGTCGGCGCCGAGCTCCGCGACGAGCAGATGGGCGAGCTCGGCGGCGATGCCCCGCAGCCCACCGGCGCTGATGCAGACCAGGTCGCCGTCGCGCAGGGTGGTGAGGGTGTTGCCCTCGCCGAAGCGGCCGGCGAGCGCCGAGTCGACATGGTGCGCGACGTCCGCGGTGAGGCCGTCGTGCTGCGCCGGCCCGGTGGCGCGCGCGACGATCACCACATGCGTGGCGGAGATGCGGATGCCGTAGCGCTGTGCGCGTTCGGCCAGGCCGCCGGGGTCGGCGCGGCCGGTGAGCAGGTCGTTGACGAACAGGGCGCGGGCCTGGTCGTGGCGGGCGAGCTCAGCGTGGGTCTGCCGGGCGTGGCCGTGCAGCGCCGCCGTCACCGTCGACTGCGTGTCGGCCAGCAGCGCGGCCGCGCGGGCGTGCACCTCGCAGGCGGTGTCGGCCGGTCCGGTCACGGCCGCCCGCCAGTGCGCCGCGACGGCGTGCAGGATGCCGCTGACCAGGTCTGGCGGCCGGTGCCCAGCGTCGGCGGCGCGGGCACCGAGGTCGGCGGCCGCGCGCAGGCGCCCGGCACCGGCCGGGGTGCCCAGCATCGCGGCGTAGCCGTCGGTGAGCCAGTCGTCCGCCCCGGCCGCCCGGCGCTCGCCGGGCCGTGGTTCAGACACCGACGTCGCGGCGGTCGAAGATGACGATGCCGGCGGCTGCGGTGCCGGCACCGACGACGGCGAGTGCCAGCAGCTCCACCGGATGCCATCCGGTGTGCAGCGGGTCCGTGCCGAGGAAGTAGTGGAACGGCGACAGCCAGCGCAGCCAGTGCCAGCCGTCGAGCATGCCGCCGATCGCGTTGAGCATGTAGGTCGCGACGGCGGCGACGCCGGTGACCGCCAGGACCGTGCCCCGTTTGCCGGTGGCGGCGCCGGTGAGGAACGCGATGCCGGTGAAGCACCACACCAGCCCGATGAGGCCCGCGCAGGCGGCGGCGACGTTCGACAGGCTGATGTCCATCCCCACGGCGGGGACGATCGCCGTCAGCACGGCCCACGGGATCGCCGCGATCGCGGTGACGGCCCCTCCGGCGGCGGCGAGGCGCTGCCCGGCGAACGAGCGCCGCGACAGCGGGTTGGCCAGCAGCAGCTCCATCCCGCCGTCCTCCTCCGGGCGGGCGATCGTGCGCGCGGTCAGCGTGACCGCGCACATGAGCACCAGCAGCGGCCCGATGAGGCTGAACACGCTCGCCTGCAGGTATCCGGCGGCGGAGAACATGTCGGCGATGCCGAGGAAGTCGAGCATCCCCTTGGGCAGGGCCTCCTGCTTGAGCTTCGCAGCGTCCCGGAAGCTGCGGTAGAACGAGGTGTAGACGGTGGTGAACACGGCGACGCCGGCCGCCCAGCCGAGCACCGCCCGGCGGTCGTCTCGCCACGTCTTACGCACCAGCGCGGGCAGCATCGTCTGCTCCTTCACCGTTGGATTCCGAGTGGTAGTAGAACGACAGGAACGTCTCCTCGAGATCCGGCTCGGCGGAGAGCAGGTCGACCACCGGGTGCCGGGCCGCTGCCTTGATCAGCGGGTCGAGGCGGCCGTCGACGGTGCACTTCAGCACCGGCCCGGACACGACGACGTCGCTGACCCCCGGCAGGACCGCGAACTCCGCGGCGTCGACCGGGTCCTCGAAGTGGATCTCGACGGTGCGCACGGCGCGCCGGCCGAGCGACTCGACCCGCTCGACCGCGGCGAGGCGGCCGTCCCGCACGATCGCCACCCTGTCCGCGCTCTGCTGCACCTCGGCGAGGACGTGCGAGGACATGAACACGGTCTGCCCCGCCGCCCGCGCGTCGCGGACCATACCGAGGAACTCGTGCTGGACCAGCGGATCCAGCCCGCTGGTCGGCTCGTCCAGGATCAGCAGTGCCGGCTGGTGCATGAACGCCTGCACGAGGCCGACCTTCTGCTTGTTGCCCTTGCTCAGGGTGTGCACCGGACGGGACAGGTCCAGCTCCAGCCGGTCAGCCAGGTCGGTCACCTGCGACCAGGCGACCCCGCCGCGCGCGTCGGCGAAGAACCGCAGCAGCTCGTCGGCCCTGCCCAGGCCCGGGAACGCGAGCTCGCCGGGCAGGTACCCGATCCGGCGGTGCAGGACGGCCTTGTCGCGGCGCGGGTCGAGCCCGAGCACGGTGGCCCGGCCGCGGGTCGGGCGCAGGAAGTCCAGCAGCAGCCGGATGGTGGTGGTCTTGCCCGCCCCGTTCGGGCCGAGGAAGCCCATTACCTCACCGGCCCGGACCTCCAGGTCGAGGCCCTCGATGCCGCGGCGCGCACCGTAGAACTTCGTCAAGCCCTCGGTGAGCACGGCGATGTCGCTCGTCATACCCACATCGTCGTCCTTGCGCCGGTCCGCATCCAGGTCCGCATCCGGCGGACAACGACCGCTGCGGTTGCCGGAATCCGGAAATCCGGCCGGCGGTGCTTGCGACGACGGCGGGGATCAGTGCATCGGCTGCCTGCGGCGGAGGCGTTCGGCGGCGATGAACTCGGTCAGGGTGTCGAGGTCCTCCAGGGCGTGCTCGGTGCAGCCGGGTAGCGGTTCATCCGGCGCTGCTGCGGGAGCGGTGCCGTTCGCCGGTCAGGGCCGGCTCGGGCGTGGGCGGGACCGGCTGCGCCGCCGCCTCGGTCGCGTACTGGTAGTAGTGGTACGGGCTGGACTGGCGGCGCGGCTCCATGTTGAGCACGGTGCCGAGCAGGCGGGCGTCGACGGCCTTGATGGCCTTGATGGCCGCCGACATCTGCGTGGTGGTGGTCCGGCCGCTGCGGCTGACGTAGACGACGCCGTCGGTGCGGGTGGCGAGGATCGCCGCGTCGGTCACCGACAGCAGCGGCGGCGAGTCGATGATCACCATGTCGAACTTGGCGCGGGCGGCGGCCAGCAGCTCGGCCATCTGCCGGGAGCCGAGCAGCTCGCTGGGGTTGGGCGGGATGATGCCGCTGGGCAGGATCCACAGGCTGCTGTTCCACTGCTGGACGGTCTCGTCGATGCTCACCTGCCCGGCCAGGACGTTGGTGAGCCCGACCGCGCCCTCGATGTCGAAGTAGCCGGCCAGGGACGGCCGGCGCAGGTCGCCGTCGATGAGCAGCACCCGCTGGCCGGTCTCGGCCAGGACGATGCCCAGGTTCGCGGCGGTGGAGGACTTGCCCTCGCCCGGCAGCGAGCTGGTGATGACGACGGCGGTCGGCGGGTTGTCGACGTCGAGGAACTGCAGGTTGGTGCGCAGCCCGCGCAGCGCCTCGGCGCGGGCGGAGAAGCCCGCCTCGCCGACGAGCAGCGGCTCGCGACGGGCCGAGGTGTCGAACGGCACGTGCGCGATGACGGACCGTTCGGTGATCTCCTGGACGTGGTCGGCGTCGCGGACGCTGGAGTCCAGCAGCTCCAGCTGGATGGCCAGGGCGACGCCGAGGATCAGTCCGACGAGGACGGCGCCGCCGATGTCCCGCACCGGCCGGGGCGAGACGGGTCCGGCCTGCGACTCGGGTCCGCTGATGACCTCGACCTTGATCGGGGTGTCGGTCGATCCGGCCGGGGTCTCCAGGGACTCCAGCATCGCCTTGAAGTCGGTGGCGACGCGGGCCGCGATGCGTTCGGCCCGGACCTGGTCGACGTCGGTGACCACGGCGCGCAGCAGCACGGTGTCGGGCACCGGGGCGGCCGTGATCCGCGCCCGCACCTGCTTGGCGTCCAGGCCGATGCGCGGGTCGGCGGCGATCTTGGCGGCCAGCCGGTCGCTGACCAGCAGGCTGGCATAGGACTTGACCCGCTGCTGGGTGAACAGGTTGCCCTGGTAGGCGTCGCTGACCCCGCGGTTGGGTGTGGTGACGAAGAACGTCAGCGACGTCGCGTACCTCGGGGTCTGCGCCGCGCAGTAGATGTAGGCCGCCCCGGCCGCGAGTGCGACCGTGATGGCGACGCACCACCAGCGTTTGAGCACGACCTTGAGATAGCCGGCTACGAACACGTGCGCTCCCTTGCTGGTTGTCCGGGTCCGGTCGGTGCCGGTGCGTAGGCGGGGCCGGGCGCCGGCCCGGCGGTGCGGCGACGGTGACCCGGCTTCCGGGCGACGACGGCGCGGTAGCCGGCGGCGCAGGCCGGCAGGACGGTGACGGCGAACACCGCGGCGCTGCCGAGCGGCACCCCGGCCAGGCCGAGGTCGCGCACCAGGAGTGCCTTGGCGGGCAGCGACAGCAGCAGGTAGGCACCCCAGCCCGCGAGCTGCGGGCGCAGCAGCCCGACGCTGTTCTGCACCATGAACATCGGCGAGACGGCCGCCAGCAGGGCCGGCCACAGGGCGAGCAGGGCGACGACACCGGTCGGCAGGCCGTGGAAGTCCGGCGAGCGGATCCAGGCGGCGAGCAGCGGTTCGCTGGCGGCGACCAGGACGGCCGCCGCCGCGCCCACCAGACCGGCGCCGAGCAGGCACATGCGGCGCGTGGTGCGCCGCACCCAGGGCAGGTCGCCGCGGGCGAGCGCGTCGGCGTTGGCCGGCCACAGCGGAGTGTTGACGACGGTGACGACGAGGTTCAGCAGGATGAACATGCGGACGGTGACGCCGTAGTGCGCGGCGGCCACCGGGCCGAGCCAGCGCGCGACCAGGTAGCCGTCGATGCTGGCGGCGGTGGAGGTCAGCAGCGACAGCGCGAAGTAGCGCACGCTCAGGCGCAGCAACCCACCGGCGGCGCCGGGCTCCAGCACCCACCGTGCGGGCCGCAGGTCGGGCCGGACCCGCGTGAAGTAGTGCACGGTGTTGGCCAGGTTGCCGACGGGCGCGGCGGTCGAGGCGCAGGCGATGAGCGTGAGCGGGCCGGCGCCGGCGGCGGCCGCCCCACCGACCACCAGCACGGTCCAGGCGGCGGTGGCGGCCGACCATCCCGCGCTCCGGGCGGTGTCCTGCATGGCCAGCTGGATCTTGGTGATGAGCGAGAGGGGCAGGTTGACCGCGAACGCGCCGAAACAGACGACGAGGACCGTGGCGGCCTGGGCGCCGAGGCGGGCGTCGGTGACGCCGAACAGCGGGCCGACCGGCACGGCGACGCCGACGGTCATGACGCCGGCCAGCAGCACCGCGCCCGTGCCCGCGAGGGTGAGGTACGCGGCCGCGACGGCGCCGGTCGCGTCCCGCACCCCCGAGGGCGCCGCACGGTGCGCCGCCAGCCGGGTGAGCAGGCTGTTGCCCATGCCGAGGTCGGCGAAGAGGGCCACGCTCGTCAGCGCGGTCACCGCGACCCAGAGGCCGAACAGCGCCGGTCCGAGGTGGTGGAACATGACAGGCGCGACGATCAGCGACGCGACCGAACCGGCGCCCACGGCACCGAACGAGGCCGCGACACCGCTGACGAGCCGGCGGTTCCGGGTCGTCCTCGTCGTCGCCACCGCCTGCCCGACGGTCACCGGCGGCGGCCGGCCGTCTCGAGCTCGGGTGCGTGACGGCGCGGCGCCGGGCGGCGGATCCCGGCCCAGTCGTGGTGCCGGCGCACCGTGGACAGGATGATGCGCAGGACGCGGTGCGACGTGTCGTCGATCAGGTAGTCCGGCGGGCACGCGGCGGGTCCGGCGCCGGTGGTCGCGGACCGCACCGCCTCCACGACGCCGGCCGGGTCGAGGCCGGTGGCGGTGATCGAGCCGGCCTCGAGGGCCTCGGGCCGCTCGATCGAGTCGCGCAACGTGACCGCCGGGAAGCCGAGGATCGCCGACTCCTCGCTCACGGTGCCGCTGTCGGACAGGGTGCACAGCGCCGAGCGCTGCAGGCGGATGTAGTCGAAGAAGCCGAACGGCTCGTGGAAGGTGACGTCGTCGAGGTCGGCGTCGGCCCGGCCGGCGAGGCGGGCCCGGGTCCGTGGGTGGGTGCTCACCAGCAGCGGCAGCCCCCAGGTGCGCCGCACGGCGTCCAGGCTGGCGATCAGGTCGGTCAGCCGGCGCGGGTCGTCGACGTTCTCGGCACGGTGCGCGCTGACCACGAAGTACCTGCCCGGGGTCAGGCCGAGCCGGTCGACGACGGTGCTGGCCTCCACCCGGTCCCGGTAGTGGGTCAGCACTTCGCGCATCGGTGAGCCGGTGAGGTGGACCCGGCGCGGGTGCAGCCCTTCGGCGAGCAGGTTGCGCCGGGCGTGTTCGGTGTAGACGAGGTTGAAGTCGCTGACGTGGTCGACCAGGCGCCGGTTGGTCTCCTCCGGCACGTTGAGGTCGAAGCACCGGTTGCCGGCTTCCATGTGGTACACGGGGATGTGCATGCGGCGGGCGATCACCGCGGCGATGCTGCTGTTGGTGTCGCCGAGGATGAGCACCGCGTCGGGGCGTTCGGCCAGCAGCGCGGCCTCGGTGCCGACCAGCACGTCGGCGAGCATGACGCCGATCGAGTCGGTGCGGATGCCCAGTTCCCGGTCGGGGCGGCGCAGCCCGAGCTCGTCGAAGAACACGCCGTTGAGCTGGTAGTCCCGGTTCTGCCCGGTGTGCACCAGCACGTGCTCGACGGCGTGGTCGAGGCGGTCGATCACCCGGGACAGCCGGATGACCTCGGGCCGGGTGCCGACGATCGTGAGGACCTTGGTCACGCGTGCTCCCTGGTGGTGGCGGGCCCGGAAGCCGGCAGTGCCGCCGGCGGTCCCGGGTCGGTGAGGAACGCGGTCACCGGCTCGCCCCACCGGCGGTAGTCGAACCGGTCGCCGGCGGCGACCGCGGCGGCGCTCAGGTCACGCCACTGCGCGTCGGTGAGCGCGAGGGCCCGGCCGACGGCGGCGGCGACGTCCTCGGTCCGGGTGCTGGCCACGACGACACTGTTGCCGCCGTCTCGGAGCGTGTCGGCGAGGTCGCTGGTCAGGTTGGCCAGCATCGGGCAGCCCGCCGCGAGGGCCTCGGGGACCTTCGACGGGTAGCCGGCGTCGGCGTAGCCGCCGGGCGGCCGGACCAGGACCGAACAGTGCGACGCGGCGAGCAGCTCGAGGACGCGCCGGTGCGGCACCCGGCCGGCGAACTCGACCCGGTCGCCGGCCGCCGCGAGGGTGCCGGCGCGCAGGTCCGAGCCGCCGGTCGCGTCGGACGCGTCGAGCCCGGCGACGACGAGCCGGACGGGTCCCGGCCCGGCGGCGACGGCGGCGACGACGGTGTCCAGGAGGTCCTTGGCGCCGGGGGTTCCGGCGTACAGCAGCCGCAGCCCGGTGGCCAGGGACGGTGGCCGGGGTGGCGGGAACGCGGCGCAGTCCACCAGCGGCGGCACCCGCAGCACCGGGACGCGGCGGGCCGCGAAGCGCTGCTCCAGCGCGCGGGACGGCACCACGACGCCGTCGGCGAGCCGGCCGGTCAGGGCGGCGGCCCAGCGGTGACGCAGGAACCGCGGGTCCCATCGGCCGTGCCGGAACTGGTGCGGGTCGTGGCGTTCGGTGACGTCGACGGTGACCGGGCAGCGCAACGCGATCCGCAGTGCCGCCCACAGCCCGACGGTGAGCAGTGCGAGGGGCACCAGTGCCGCCGTCACGTCGCCGGGGCGGACCCCGGCGCGCCGCAGCGCGACGAGGACGCGCACCGGGCGGGCCGAGCGCAGCAGCAGCCGGCCGATTCGCGACGGCACCGGACCGCCCAAGGTCACGACCGTGAGTCCGGCGGTGTCCGGGGTACCGGCCGCGACGGTGCCGGCGGCGCCGTCGGTCGGCAGGGCCGTCGCGTCGTTGGCGACGGTGACCCGCCCACCGGCGTGGCAGACCGACCGCGCGAGGTGGAACAGCCGGTTCGCTGTCGCCTCGCCCTGCGGGAACCTGCTCGCGCTGATCGCGAGCAGGTGCGTCGGCCGGCGGGTGCTCATAAACAGCTACTATGAGTGTTTGTAGAGATACTTTGCGCTATTTCGGTCAAGATGTCGCTATGTTCGTTGGAGCGACGCCGTGACGCGGCCGGTCATCGTGCAGCACTACGCCGGCGTTCCCGGCGCCAGCGGGCCGGCCACCGCCGCCGAGCGGATCCTCAGGTCGCGCCTGGCCATGCAGTACCAGTTCGTGCCGATGCGGCAGCTGCGCGGCAACGGTCTCGTGGACGTCCAGCTGATCCGGGCCTGGACCCGTATGCTGCGCGAGCGGCGCCCCGACATCGTGCACATCCGGGGACTGCAGAACGAGGGCTTCCACGCCGCCGTCGCCACCCGCCTCGCCGGTTGCCCCCGCGTCCTGGTGACCGTCCACGGCACCGTGCGCGACCTGCAGTTCGGGCAGCGGGGCCTGCGCCGCAGGGCGTTGACCCAGCTCGCCGAGCCGTTCACGCTGCGCTGCGCCACCCACGTGGCCACGGTGAGCCAGCGGGCCGCGCACCGCGGCTTCCTGGAGCAGTTCGCCGGCAAGTTCGCCGGGGTCGTGCCCAACGGCGTGCCGGTGCCGAAGCCCAGCAGCCGCCGGCGGACCGCCGCCCGGCGCCAGCACCGCTTCACCGCGAACGACTTCGTGATGGTCACGGCGTCCAGACTGACCTGGGAGAAGGGGTACCGCTCCCTGGCCAATGCGATGCGGCTGCTGCCGCGCACCGAGCACCGCCGCCACCTGCTGGTCCTCGGCGACGGCGCGGACGCGGCGGGGATCCGCGCCGACTTCGCCTCCGTCACCGGCACCGAGGTCCGCTTCATCGGCCAGTGCAACGACGTGGCCTCCTATCTGGCGGCCGCCGACGTCTTCGTCTTCCCGACGCTGCACGAGAACCTGTCCAACGCCCTGCTCGAGGCGATGGCGCACGGCCTGCCCGCGGTCGCCACCGCAGTGGGCGGCAACGTGGAGATCCTCAGGCGCGGCGGCGGGCTGCTGGTGCCGGCCCAGGCGCCGGTCGCCATCGCCAACGCCGTCACCCAGCTCGAACGCGACCCCGCGGCACGGGAGCGGCTCGGCTCGCACGCCCGGCAGGTGGTCCGCGACCACTACAGCCTCGACCACATGATCGACACGCTCGACGGCCTCTACCGGCGGATGCTGGTGGACCGGCCGTGACCCCGGGCGCGCCGCCGGCGGTGACCCTGCTCGGGTTCACCGTCGGGGACGCCATGATGCGCGAGGTGCTGCGCCGCGAGCCGGCCATGCCGGTGCAGACGCACGCCTTCGCCTGGGCCGTCCTGGACGCGCTGCGCGCGGCGGAGTGCCGCACCACGGTGCTGTCCGTCCCGCCGGTGTCGACGTACCCGCGCTATCCGCAGCTGCTGTTCCGGGGCGGTACCCTGGCGGAGGACACCGCGGAGGACACCGCAGGGGACACTGTGGACGGTGCGCTGATCCCGTTCGTGAACCTGCCGCTGGTGCGGCACGCCACCCGCTTCGTCGGTGGCTGCCTGACCGGACTGCCCGCCCTGCGCCGCTGGCGCAGCACCGTGCTGCTCGTGCACGGCGTGCACTCACCGTTCCTCTGGCTCGGCGTGCTGGCCCGCGCGGTGACCGGCACCCGTGTCGTCGCGGTCCTGACCGACGCGCCCGGCGTCCGCCTACCGGGCGAGCACCGGGTGCTGACCGCGCTGCGCCGCCTCGACGTCGCCGTGGTCCGCGCGGCGCTGCGCCGCTACGACGGCGTCGTGTCCGTCACCGAGGACCTCGCCCGCGACTTCGCGCCAGGCCGCAGATCGCTGCTCATGGAGGGCATCCTGAGCCGCCGCCCCGAGCCGCCGGCACCCGCCGCCGGGAAGCCGGGGGCGACGTTCGACATCGCCTACGCGGGCGGGCTGAGCCGTGACTACGGCGTGGACCGTCTCGTCGAGGCGGTGCGCGGGATGCCCGATCCCGGCGTCCGGCTGCTGCTGTTCGGCCGCGGCCCGCTCGACCCCTGGCTGCGCCGGCAGGCCGCGGCCGATCCGCGCATCGCCGCACCCGAGTTCGTGCCGCGCGAGTCGCTGGCGGAGCGGCTGCGCACCGCCCGGGTCCTGGTGAACCCCCGCCCGGCCGGCGGGGACCTGGCCCGTTACGGGTTCCCGTCGAAGCTGCTGGAATACCTGGCCACCGGCGTACCCGTGGTCACCACCGCACTGCCGTGCATCCCGGAGGCGTACCGCGCCGGCATGATCTTCGCCGAGACGGACACGGCCGCCGGTCTCGCCGGCGCGATCGCCCGGGTGCGGGCGCTGCCGGCCGCCGACGCCGCGGCCATCGGCGCGAAGGGCCGTGAACTGCTCCACGACCGGTGCGGCCCGGCGCGGCAGGGACAGCGGCTGCGCCGGTTCTTCGAGGAGCTCGGCCGGTAGGCACCGCTGCTTCGCGGAGGTCGGCCGGCAGGCATCGCGTGGCCGCGCCGGTGCGGGCTCGCGGACACGGCCGTGGTGCGGGCACGGGGGCACCGGTGCGGCGCCCCCGTGCCCGAGCGGTCACTGCGCCGTGCGGCGCCGCCTCGACTGGCGCACCAGGACCGCGCCGAGCAGGATCGCGACGAACCCCGTCGACAGCAGCCCGGCCCAGTGCCCGGCTCCCGGCCCGGTGACCGCCAGCGAGTCGCTCGACGAGGACGACGACCCGGCCCGGATGATCACCTCGGCGGTGAGCAGGTTGCCGGTGATCGAGCCGGTCGCCGTGAGCACGTACCGGCCGACCTCGCGGGCCCGCACGGCCAGCAGGAAGGCGCCGAGACCGTCGGCGACGACCGTCTCCTGCGTGGTCCCGGCTGCCTGTACGGCCACCGGGGCCGCCTCCGGCACACCGGCGACGTCCGCCAGCCCGGCCGTGCGGACGGTGCCGGTGCCCTCGGTGTAGGCCGCACCGGTGGCGCTCTCCGTCAGCCTGAAGCGCTCGATCGTCACGGTGATGGTCTCGCCGGGCCTGAAGCCGGAGCCGCCGAACGACACGGATCCACCGGCGGTGACCACGGACTTGTTGACGCCACCGGTGACCGCCGTCGGCGGATAGTTCGGATCGGCGGCGTGCGCGGCCGCTGGCACACCCAGCAGCCCGGCCGCGACGACGACCGCCGCGGTGAACAGACGAACTTGCATCATGGTGCATCCCTCAGGGTAGGCAGGTTCAGCAGGTGGACGTCACCGGTGCCTGGCCGGGGCCCGGTGCCGGTGCGGTGCGGATGGTCCAGCCGTTGACGGTCGGGGTCGTCCACAGTTGTGGTGTCAGCGCTTGCGTCTGCCTCCCTTCGGCGGTGCCGGCGTCCAGCAGGGCCACCAGCGTCCGGGTGGCCCCCGGCGCGATGTCGACGGTCGCCATGCTGACCTGACGGGACCGCTCGAATCCGCTGGCGACCGCGATCTGCCGGCCGTCCAGCCGTGCCTCGGCGAGGCCGCCGCCGGTCGGCGCGAACAGCGACACGTTGAGCCGCATCGTGTACGGGTCACCGGCGAGTCCCAGTCCGAGCACGTAGGCGGGCAGGCCGGACGGCGGCACCTGGGAGGTGAACGTGGTCTCCACCCGCAGCATCCGGCGGTTGCGTTCGGTCACGCAGGCGACGGGCGTGAGCGCGACGGTGGTGCGCAGGTAGTAGTTCAGCTTCGCGCCGCTGCCGTCGTTGAGGAAGATCCCGACGTTGGGCCCGGCCTCGTCGCGCAGCGGCAGCCGGCCGGCGACCGGCAGCCGCTCGATCTGCGCCTGCTCGCCGGGGTGCGCGCTCCACAGCAGCAGGCGGCGTTCCTGCGCCATCTGCAGCACCGCGGACAGCGCCGCACGCGGGTCGAGGCGGCCGCTCACCACGGTGTCGAAGACGGCGCGGGCCGCGTCGGCGAAGTAGTCGTTCTTCTCGGCCGGCGAGCCCGGCCGCGTGTAGGCGTCCGAGAGCAGCAGCCGCACCGCGTTGGCCGACGACAGCCGCCCGTCGGCGCCGGCCCCGGCCCGGAAGGTCACCGGTCCGGTGGCGCGCAGCAGGTACGACAGGGCGACCGGGTCCAGCGCGATGGCGCCGTCGACCGGCCGGCCGCCCCGCCGGCGGTGCATCTCCGCGGCGAGCGCCGCGGCGGTCGGGAAGTCCGGCGTGAGGTTGACGTTGGCCGCGAACCTGCCGATCCGGTCGCCGTACAGCGCTTTCAGCTGCGGGTCGAGCGGCAGGACCGGGGCGTCGAAGGGCCGTGTCATGTTCGCATTGCCCTGCTCGACGATCGACAGCGCACCACCGGCGAACCGGACCACCATCCACGCGCCCGGCATCCCGCCGGTGGCACGCAGTTCGGCCGGGTTCTGGAACAGCACCAGCCAGGTCCGCGGCTGGTCGGCACCGAGGACCGCGGGCAGCACCCGCAGCAGCGCCGCGCCGGCCGAGACCAGCGCCGCGGCGCGGTCGAGCTGTTGCTGGACGGTGCGCACCGGAGCCCGCAGCTGCGGCAGGAGCGCGTCCGGGTCGATCCGGGCGACCCGTGTGTGCGCCTGCCGGGCGGCGGCCTCCGCCCGGTCCAGGGAGCCCGCGGCCGTCAGGCCACCGGAAAGACCGCCGGTCGGGTCACGGGGCAGGCCAGCGCCGGTCAGCCGGTGCGTCGTGTCGAGGACGGCGGGCAGGACGTCGGTGGCGACCTGGTCGAGCGCGGTGACGACGTCGGTGACGGCGGCGAGGTCCACACCGAGACCGGGAAGCCGGGTGCCGGCGCGCCAGCCGGGGCCGCCGACCTCGTGGCGGGCCGCGGCGGTCTCCCGGCGCAGCGCCGCGACGAGGGCCCGGGCCTCGTCCGGGTCGGCGCTCATCACGGCGTGCTGCAGCGTCGCGGTGAGGTCGGCGGCGCGGCGCAGGTGGGTGTAGGTGCGGGCGGCGTGCGCGCCGAGGCCGCCCACGACGGCGATCGGCACCAGGGTCAGCGGAACCAGCGCCGCGATGATCCGGTGACGGCGCTCGACCGCCCGCAGCAGCCGGCCGGTCACCGTCATGGTGTCCGGCCGGTCAAACAGGCGAAGCGCCATGTAGCCCGCATATCGCCACGGTACTGGTATATGGGACGTACGTGATCGTTTCTGCGGAAGCCTAGATAGCGCGCTTTCAGTACAGACCAGCATTTCCGGGTGTAAAGCCTGAAAATATGCAAAAGTATGCGAACCAGATCGTCGGGGGGTGGAGTTGACATGAGCGCGGCAACGTCCGGTCGCCGGTTCCTCATCACTGGAGGCACGGGCTCGTTCGGGCAGGCCATGGTCGCCCGCCTGCTGGCCAGCGACGTCGAGGAGGTCCGGGTCCTCAGCCGCGACGAGACGAAGCAGTCCGTGATGCGGGACCGCTTCAACGACCCCCGGCTGCGCTGCCACCTCGGCGACATCCGCGACCCCGACAGCGTGCTGCTCGCCTCGCGCGGCGTCGACTACGCGTATCACGCCGCCGCGCTCAAGCAGGTGCCGTCCTGCGAGTTCTTCCCGCTCGAGGCGGTGCGCACCAACGTGCTCGGCAGCGCCAACCTGGTC
Organism: Dactylosporangium sp. NPDC005555; assembly: GCF_040605635.1. Lineage (NCBI taxonomy): Bacteria > Bacillati > Actinomycetota > Actinomycetes > Micromonosporales > Micromonosporaceae > Dactylosporangium > Dactylosporangium sp. NPDC005555. The sequence continues at coordinate 47,773 of NZ_JBEXDG010000049.1, read as the reverse complement.
GAGGCGTGCGAGCGCAACGGCGTGCGCACCGTCGTGCTGCTCAGCACCGACAAGGCCGTGCGCCCCGTCAACGCGATGGGCATGAGCAAGGCCATCATGGAGAAGCTCAGCCGCGCGCACGGCCGCGGCAGCCGCGACGCCGGCACCGTGGTGACGATCGTGCGCTACGGCAACGTCATGTATTCCCGCGGCTCGGTCATCCCGCTGTTCATCGAGCAGATCAAGACCGGGCGGCCGCTGACCGTCACCGACCCGCGGATGACACGCTTCCTCATGTCGATCGAGGAGTCCGTCGGGCTCGTCGAGCACGCGTTCACCCACGGCCGTCCCGGCGACCTGTTCGTGCGCAAGGCCGGCGCCGCCACCATCGGCGACCTCGCCGAGGCCGTCGCCAACCTCTTCGGCGCCCCCGTCGCGACCGCCGTCATCGGCGCCCGGCACGGCGAGCGGCAGCACGAGACCCTGGCCACCGCCGAGGAGCTCGCCCACGCCGAGGACCACGGCGAGTACTACCGCATCCCGGTCGACGGCCGTGACCTCAACTACGTGCTGCACCAGAGCAACGGGCACGGGCACACCAACGGGCACGCCCTCAACGGCGCCCCGTCCGACTACGACTCCAGCAACGCCCGCCGGTTCACCGTCGCGGAGCTCGAGACGCTCCTGATGTCCCTGCCGGAGATCCGCGCCGAGCTGGCCATGTCCCGCGCCCTGATCGGTGTCGCGTGAGCGACCCGTTGAGCGGCATGGCGGGGGACGTGGCGGTTGTCGGGGCGTCGGGGTTCCTGGGCTGGCACCTGCGGGTTCTGATGCGCGCGAGGGGCCACCCGGAGCCCCGGATCGTCACCCGCGCCGACCTCACCGGCCCGCCCGAGCGGCTGGCCGGCCTGCTGGAGGGCGCCGGTCGCGTCTACCACCTGGCCGGCGCGTGCCGCGGCGAGCCGGCCGACGTCCGCGACGGCAACACCACGCCCGCCCGCCACCTCGCCGCCGCCGTCCGCCGGTGCGCGCGGCCGCCGGCCGAGGTCGTCTACGCCAACTCCGTCCAGGCCGGCAACGGCACCCCGTACGGCGACGCGAAGCAGGAGGCGGCGGCGCTGCTGCGGGCGGCCGTTTCCGCCACCGGCGGCGCCCTGCGCGACGTCGCGCTGCCCAACCTGTTCGGCGAGCACGGCAGGCCGTTCCACAACTCCGTCGTCGCCACGTTCTGCCGGCAGCTCGCCGACGGGCAGCCGCCCACCGTCCACGGCGACCGCGAGCTCGACCTGCTGCACGCGACCGACGCCGCCGCGCATCTGCTCGACCCGGACCAGCCGCCGGCACCGTGCGTGCGCACCGGCGTCCGGGACCTCGCCGACCGCCTCGGCCGCTTCGCCGCCGGCTACAGCGGCAGCGCGATCCCGCACCTGGCGGACAGCTTCGACGTCCGGCTGTTCAACGCGTACCGCTCGCACGCCACCGGGCGGCACGGCCTGCCCCGCAACCGCGACGGCCGCGGCGAGCTCTACGAGGCGGCCAGGACCACCGGCGCCGGCGGACAGGTCTTCGTCTCCACCACCGTGCCGGGGCAGACCCGCGGGCAGCACTTCCACCTCGACAAGATCGAGCGGTTCGTCGTGCTCAGCGGCACCGCGGAGATCAGGCTCCGCCGGGTCCTCGACGACACCGTCGTGCGGATCCGGGTCAGCGGCGACGACCCGCACGCGGTCGACATGCCGGCCAAGTGGGCCCACAGCATCACCAACGTCGGCACCGGCGAGCTGCTCACCCTGTTCTGGGCCAACGAGGTCTTCGACCCCGACCACCCGGACACCTTCCCGGAAGCGGTCGACCCGCACCGATGAGGATCGGCATCGTCTCGCAGTGGTTCCCGCCCGAGCCCGCGTTCATCCCCGGCAGCCTCGCCGGTGAGCTCGCCCGCCGCGGCCACGACGTCCGGGTGCTCACCGGGTTTCCCAACTATCCCGGCGGCGTGCTGTACCCGGGCTTCCGGCAACGGTGGCGGCACCGGCAGCGGCAGGACGGCGTGACCGTGCGCCGGGTGCCGCTGTTCGCCAGCCACGACAACTCCGGGCTGCGGCGTGCCGCCAACTACCTGTCGTTCGCCGCCAGCAGCTCAGCGGCGGCGCTGCCCTACCTGCGCGACGCGGACGTGCTCTACGTCTACCACCCGCCCGCGACCGCGGCCGCCGCCGCGCTGCTCGTGCACCTCGCCCGGCGTACCCCGCTGGTCCTGCACGTCCAGGACGTCTGGCCCGACGCCGTCACGGCCTCGACGATGGCCCCCTCGGGCACCGCGGGCCGGCTGCTGCACGGCGCCCTCGGCACCGTCATGCGGCACCTGTACGCGACGGCCGCGGCGGTCGTCGTCATCGCGCCGGGCCTGCGCGACCTGCTGATCGACCGCGGCGTCGACCCGGCCAAGGTGCACACCTCGCTGAACTGGACCGACGAGACGGTGTTCCGCCCGGCACCGCCCGCCGCTGCCGGGGACCTCGTGCGGCCCGGACGGTGCACGGTCATGTACGCCGGCAACCTCGGGCACTTCCAGGGCCTGGACACCGCGGTGCGAGCCGCCCGCGCGACCGACCGCGACGGCGTCGACCTGCTGCTGGTCGGCTCCGGCGTCCAGGAGACCCGGCTGCGTGCGCTCGCGGCGGACCTCGGCACCGGCAACGTCCGGTTCGCCGGCCGCCGCCCCGCCGCGCACGTCGCCGGGCTGCACGCGTCGGCGGACTTCCAGCTCGTCAGCCTCCGCGCGCTGCCCCTGCTCAGTGCGGTCATCCCGTCGAAGCTGCCGGCGGCGCTGGCGTGCGCCGCCCCGGTCATCGTCAGCGCGGCGGGCGACGCGGCGAACATCGTGCACGACGCCGGAGCCGGCCTGGTGTGCCCGCCCGAGGACACCGACGCGCTCGCGCAACGGTTCCTGGACGCCGCCGCGATGCCCGTCGACGGGCGCCGCGCCGCGGGGGAGCGGGCCCGGGTGGCGTACCAGACGGACATGCGCATGCAGCTCGGCGTCGACCGCATCGAGCGGCTGCTGACCTCGGCCGCGCGGCGGGACACGCCTGTCGTGACCGGGCGGTGAGCGATGCCGGCACCGACCCTGCGCGCCCTGGCCCGGAGCGGTCCCACGGACTTCCGCACCATCTGGGCCAGCACCGACCACCGGTGGGCGGTCCTCGCCGCGGTGGTCGGCGGGGCCAGCGTCGTCGAGCCGACCCTGACGCTGCGCTGGGGCGCCGCGGCCTGCGCCGTCGTGCTCCTGCTGCACCTGCGGCAGCTGCGGCCGGCGTTGCCGGACGTGGCGGCGGCCGCGCTCACCCTGTACGCGACCATGTCGCTGAACTGGACGGTGGACGCCGCCGGCACGCTGCTCGCCGTGCAGAACCAGTGGGCGACGCTGGCCGTGTTCGTCACCGTGCGGCTGGTCGTCACCGACGCGGCGAAGCTGCGCTGCGTCGTGGCCGGCTACGTGGCCGGCGCCGTCTACGGCGTCGCCCTGATCGTGGTGCAGAACCTGCACGTGCTGACCCTGTCCCGGACCTCCGGCGCGCGGTACGGCATCGACGGCCTGAACTACAACTACCTCGGCTACGCGCTCGCGATCGGCGCCGTGATGATCGTGATCCTGAGCCGCATGGTGGCCCGCCCGGCCGTCCGGTTCCCGCTCGTGCTGCCGCTGGCCGGCCTCACGCTCGGCGTCGTGTGGTGCGGATCGCGGGCCGCGTTCCTCGGCATGGCCTTCGCGGCCGTCTGGCTGCTGGTGTGGCGCACCGTCAGGCGCATCGGCGTCGGGGTGCTCGCCACCGCCATGGCGGGGCTCGCCCTCGCGGTGGCCGGCGGGTCCATCGACGACACCCTCAACGCCCTGGACGGGGTTTCGGGCCGCGCCACCGGTGACATCGCCGGCCGGCTGACGACCTGGCCGATCGCCCGCGAGCTCATGGCCGAGCACTTCTGGTTCGGGCTCGGCTCGGCGTCGTTCCGGTTCGTCAACCCGTTCGGCATCGGCGCGCACAACGTCGTCCTCGAGCTCGGCTCAGGGCTCGGCGCGGTCGGCGTGGTGCTGTTCCTGTCGACGGTCTACGCCACGGTCGTGCACGCGACCCGCGACGCCGACGCGGCGGTGCGCACCCCGCTGGTCGGCGCGTTCATTCTCGTGTCGGGGCCGATCTACATGTCGGGGCACTGGGAGCTGTCGCCGGCGGCCTGGGTCGCGCTCGCCATCTGCTCCCGCCTGCCGCTGCTGCGCCCGGCGCCATCATCGGCGGCGGATCCGGCCTCGGCGGTGCCGTCGAAGCGCGTCAGCGCGGCGAGCTCCGCCGGGGTCAGCCGGCGGTCCGGCGGGTAGAGCCGGCGCTCGTGCTCGGCGATCGTGCCGACCGGCCAGCGCAGCCGGATCACCCGGGCGGGGTTGCCGGCGACGATCGCATACGGCGGCACCGACCGGGTCACCACCGCGCCCGCGCCCACGACCGCCCCGCGGCCGACGGTGACGCCGGACAGGATCACGGCCCGGGTGCCGACCCAGACGTCGTCGCCGATCGTCACGCCCCGGTCGAGGTCGTCGTCGCCGGCGCCCTTCGCGGCCGCGGTCATCGGCACGCCGACCTGGTCGACCTTGTGGTTGCCGCCGCGGACGGTCACCTCCGGGCCGAACATCACGTGGTCGCCGATACGGATCCGGGACCGGGCGGCGATCAGGATCGGCCGGTAGCCGAGATCGACGCCGCTGCCGACCTCGATCGTCTCGTACGTGTACACGCCGTCGGGGTCGAACGTGAAACCGGTGCCACGGGCGGCGAAGCGGTCCACGGTGGCATATCCCCGCAGGGCTCGGCGGGTGCGGCGGGCCGCGGACCAGAGCCCGTCGAACACCACCGCCGTGTGCCGCAGCGGCCGGCTCACGCGTCCAGCGAAGCGCACCCCGCACCATCCAGTCGCATTCGTTGCATTCGGTGCAAACAGGCTACCGCTGTCCTCGGCGGATCACCGGCGAACCGGGCGCTGCCCGCCGACGCGGTGGGCCGGGCGGGCTTTACTGTGACCCAAGACATAGGCATGCTTGAATGGTGGCGAATGTCATCGCAACGGGGTCGATGGGCGATGTGCCGGGATCGGGTGCCGAGCGGCTGCGTGCGTTGCGCGGGGAGCTGACCGAGCGGCTGATGGAGGCGCATCGTGCGGCCGGCGAACCCTCGTACAGTGTGATCGCGGACCAGGTCGGGGTCTCCAAGGCCACCGTGGGCCGGCTGCTGAACGGGGTGGGGGAGCGGTCGCCGAAATGGCACCACATCGACAACATGCTCGAGGTGTTCGGGCGTAGTGACCGGGACGTCGAGCGGCTGCGGGAGCTGTGGATCGAGATCCGCCGCCTGGAGAAGCCGACCGGCGGCTGAAACGCCGAACCGCCGCAGCCCCGGGAGGCTGCGGCGGTTCAGTTACCAGCTGACTATCCGAGACCGTTGCGCATGGCGGTGATGAGCTCGCCGTTGCTGGTGTCGCCGGAGAACTCCCAGAAGAAGGCTCCGCCGAGACCCTGGTTCTTGGCGTAGGTCATCTTGCCGGCGATGGTGGACGGGGTGTCGTAGCTCCACCAGTTGCTGCCGCACTTGGCGTACGCGGTGCCGCCGACGGTGCCGGTGGCCGGGCAGCTGTTCTTGAGGACCTTGTAGTCCTCGATGCCCGCCTCGTACGTGCCGGGCGCCGCACCGGTGGCGCTACCGCCGGGCGCGGCCTGCGTGACGCCGGTCCAGCCGCGGCCGTAGAAGCCGATGCCGAGCAGCATCTTGCTGGCCGGGACGCCCTTGCTCTTCAGCTTCTGGATTGCCGCGTCGGACCAGAAGCCCTGCGTCGGGATGCCCGTGTAGGAGTTCAGCGGCGAGTGGGGAGCCGTCGGACCCTGCGGGGCGAACGCGCCGAAGTAGTCGTACGTCATCGGGAAGACGAGGTTGAGCTTGGAGATGCCGGCCGCGTAGTCGGCGGCGTCGAGCTTGCCACCGTTGGAGCCGTCGGCCGAGATCGCCGAGGTGACCAGGAAGTTCTGGCCGAACTTGTTCCGCAGCGCGGTGATGACGTTGTTGTAGCTGGCCGGGCCGCTGGAGTCGCAGCTGAGACCACAGGCGTTCGGATACTCCCAGTCGATGTCGATGCCGTCGAAGACGTCGGCCCAGCGGGAGTCCTTGATCAGGTTGTAGCAGGAGTTCGCGAACGCGGTCGGGTTCGCCGCCGCCTGCGTGAAGCCCGCCGACCAGGTCCAGCCGCCGAACGACCAGATCACCTTGATGTTCGGGTATGCCCGCTTGAGCTTGCGCAGCTGGTTGAAGTTGCCGCGCAGCGCGCCGGCGTCCCACGTGTCGGCGACGCCGTCGACCGAGTCGGCCGCCGTGTACGCCTTGTCGTAGTCGGCGTAGCTGTCACCGATGGAGCACTGGCCGCCGGTCGTGTTGCCGAACGCGTAGAGGATGTGCGTCAGCTTCGCCGCGGAGCCGCTGGTGACGATGTTCTTGACGTGGTAGTTGCGGCCGTAGATGCCCCACTCGGCGAAGTAGCCGACGAGGGCCTTGCCGCCCGGCTGTGTCGGCGGCTGCGAGGTGGGCGGCTGCGAGGTGGGAGGCTTGCTCGTCACTGGCGGGGTGGTGGGGTTTGTGCCGCCACCGCAGACGCCGTTGTCGGCCCAGACGCCCCATTCGCCGCTGGCGGTCGGCACCTCGTTCGTGGTCCACCACTTGGCGGTGTAGTTGTGGCCCTGGTAGGAGGCGACATTGTCCTTGACGTAGACGGCCGAGGCGCTCCATGCCGGGGCACAGGCAGCGGCGGCGTTTGCCTGGACCAGTGGCACGACAGCGGTCGCTCCGGCCACGGCGGCGACGACGGCCCCGACCAGGAGGACCTGGCGAAGGGATCGTTTCACGTTCACCTCACCTAACAGTTAGGAAACTTTGTTAATTGGTTCCTGTGACGGTAGACACATCCATGACCTTCAGTCAAGCGGCGATCAAATATTCAGGGATGGCGATGGAACCCGGCGCCCCGGTCGCGCCCGGACCGTTCGCGGGCCAGGCGGCTCGGCGGACACCGGGCGACGCCACCCGGAGGCGGTGTAGCTTCGCGGTGAGCACTCAGTACAGCCGAACCGAAGGACGAACGTGAGCACCTCATTGCCCAGCGCACGGACCATCGACCCCATGGCGGCGCCGCCGATCAAGTGGGGCATCATCGCGCCCGGCTGGATCGCGGGCCAGTTCGCCGGCGCGCTCCACCGGCACTCGAAGTCCACGGTGACCGCGGTCGGTTCGAGCTCGGCCGAGCGCGCCAAGGCGTTCGCCGCGCAGCACGGCGCCGCCCGCGCGTACGGCTCCTACGAGGCGCTCGTCGCCGACGACGACATCGACGCCGTGTACGTGGCGTCACCACACAGCCACCACTTCGAGCAGGCCCGGCTGGCGCTGCAGGCCGGCAAGCCGGTCCTCATCGAGAAGGCCTTCACCCAGAACGCCGCGCAGGCGGCGCAGCTCATCGAGCTCGCCCGCGGCTCGGGCCTGCTGCTGATGGAGGCCATGTGGAGCCGCTTCCTGCCGCACTACGACATCGTGCGGCAGCTCATCGCCGACGGCACGCTCGGTGACGTCCAGACGGTGATCAGCGACCACGGCCAGCACTTCGACATCGAGCCGACCCACCGGCTGCTCAACCCGGCACTGGCCGGCGGCGCCCTGCTGGACCTCGGCATCTACCCGATCTCGTTCACGTCGTTCGTCCTCGGCGTGCCGGACGGGATCCAGGCGACCGGCACCATGACGACGACCGGCGTCGACGCCCAGGTCTCCGCGGTGCTGCGCACCGGCAGCGCGCACGGCATCATCTCCACGACCCAGACCGCGGCGTCACCGACCACGGCCAGCATCTCCGGCACCGCCGGGCGGATCGAGCTCAGCGGCCCGTTCTACCAGCCGCAGTCCGTGCGCTTCACCGACCTCGCCGGCGCCACCCGGGAGTCCGCGCCGCCCACCACCATCACCGGCCACGAGGGCCTGGTCCACCAGGCGGCGCACTTCGCGGAACTGCTGACGACGGGCGCCACCGAATCGCCGCTGCTGCCGCTGAGCGAAACGCTCTCGATCATGCAGACCATGGACGAGATCCGCCGCCAGATCGGCCTCGTCTACCCCAACGAGTAACGCGACCGCGCCGCCGGGGGCCGGTGCCCCCCGGCGGCACTGTGCTCAGCCGGCCGTGCAGGCGGAGCCGTTCAGCGTGACTGGACGGTCCGCTCCTGCTCGCCGCCGCCCCGATCGCCCTGATCCTCGTGGGCACATCGAGTGTGCGTCAGTTCTCGAAGTAGTCAGCGACCTCGGTGACCATTTCGAGGACGCTTGTCCATCGTGGACTGTGAGCGCCTGCCGAGTCGCGGAAGTAGGGGACGACACAGCCGTGGAGAGGTCCGGCCCGCAGGTCGATGAACAGTCCGACGCCCCCACCGTTGAGCGCGAACGGCAGTCGCGACGGAAGCCAGAACGCTCCGTTCGGCGTCCCGGCCGGCTCATTCTCGTACCGCTCCACCAGATGCTGATACTCGAGATCCGAGAAGTTGGTCGTCAGGAAGGCGATGTTCAGCAGCTGTTCGCGCCATTCGATCACCTTGTCGATGGGCATCGGCAGATACGAGTCGGGAATGAGGACCCGTAGGCCTGCTGCGACCACGTCGACCCCGTCGCTGCAGCGCCACCATGCGTGAAGGTCGGCCGGGATCGGCAGCCGCAATCTCCGCTCGAGGGCGTCGACTTTCCGGGGAGGCGGCGGCGGCCGAAATGTAGCGTAGAACTCCGGATCCCCGTCCTCGATCAGGTTGAGTATCCGCTGCCAGTATTCATCAACGGTTGCCATGGCGCGCCCCGTTCCCGCCGGCCTGTTCCTGCCCAGTGTCGCACAGTTGACGTGCTGTTTCTGTGAGCCTGTCGGCTGGGGTCAGCGCATCACGGCCGGTCGTACAGCGTCCAGTGATCCAGCTGCATGAGGGCGCGGGCATAGGCGCGGACCGATGTGCCGGCGGTGAGCCCGGCGACAGCGACATGTTCGGCCGCGAGCCGCTCGGCGTCGGCGACCTCGGTGGGCGGGCGGGAAACCGTGAACCCGCAGGCGAGACCGATGACGGTGGGAGCCGCTGCGTACCGGTCGTGCCATTGCCGGGCCGCGGCCACCATCAGTTCCGGTGGCTGCCCCAGTAGGGCGTACGCGTCCAGGTACGCGAACGCCGCCCACGGCTCGGGCCGGGGGACGATGACCAGCGCTTCGGGACTGCCGAACGACGCCACGTCGTAGGCGGCGAGGTCGTAACCCTCGTCGCCGGTCCCGAGCATCCCCGGGTCCCGGTCCCGTGCCCCGGGCAGCTGCGATCCCGGCCGCTGCGTCAGGCAGGCCTCGACGTCGAAGGCCGCCGCTCGGGCGATCACCTCGCCGGGGCTGATCGCGTGATGGAACTGAGGGTCCGTGACCAGAAACGGTTCGAGGACGAGGACCGGACAATGGTCCCGCAACCCGGCCCGCGCCGAGCGCCACATCTGCTGAGCGTCACCCGCGACGTCAACCACGATCACCGTCTCATCGTGGATGCCGTGCTGCCTGGCGCTGTGCCCCTCCAGGCCGGCGGCTCGCAGAATCTGCTGCACCCCATGGATGCTACGGGCGTCCGGTCTCAGGCGTCGGTCGAGGCCCGCTGGGCGCCGCTCATCGCGGGCTCGCCGGCCGGCGGCAGGGTCAGCTCCTTCAGGCCGATCCGCTGGTGCAGGCGCCGTAGGGGCGCGGGGGACCACCAGTTCCACCGGCCGAGCAGCGTCATCGTGGCCGGGACGAGCAGGCACCGCACGACGGTCGCGTCGATGAGGACGGCCGTGGTGAGGCCGAGGCCGATCTGCTCGATGCTGCCCATCTGCGCGGCGGCGAAGCAGCCGAACACGATGACCATGAGCAGCGCGGCGGACGTGATGACCCTGCCGGTGTGCTGCAGCCCGCGCCGGACGGCGGTGTCCGTGTCGTCGCCGCCGTCGACGTACTCCTTGATCCGCCCGAGCAGGAACACCTCGTAGTCCATGGACAGCGCGAACGCGAACCCGAAGAGGATGACCACGACGAACGGGTCCAGCCCGCCGACGGTGAGCGTGCCGAGCACACCGGACAGCCAGCCGTGCTCGAACACGGCCACCATCACGCCGAGCGAGACGACGTTGGCCAGGATCGCCTTCACTGGCACCACCAGCGATCCCGTCATCGCGAACAGCAGCACGAGCATCGCGGTCAGCGTGATGCCGAGGGCCAGGGGCAGGTCGTCGATGATCAGTCCGATGAGGTCGACCAGTACCGCGGCGTCACCGGTCACCCAGGACTGCACCCCGGCGGGCCGGTCCGCCCGGATGCGGCCCACGAGCTCCTGCGCGGCGTCGTCCTGCGCCCCGCCGCGGAGGCTCAGCTGCACGGCGGAGAGACCGGCGCCGACAGGTTTCGCCGGCTGCACCTTGCCGACCGCCGGGTCGTTCGCCCAGCGGGCGGCGTACGCGTCGAGGTCCGCGGCGCCGGTCCGCGCGACGAGGGTGACCGTCGGCGCGAACGCCCGGCCGAAGCGGGTCTTGAGCTCGTCGGCGACCCGGACCGACTCGATGCCACGCGGGATGCCGTCCTGCCCCGGCAGCTTCACCGTCGCGGACAGCAGCGGCAGACCGGCGGCGAGCAGCAGCGCCGCGGTGACCACGGCGACGAGCGCGGCGCGACGCTGTACCAGCGCGGCGAGGACGGCGAAGAAGCCCTTCCCCGACGCGTCGCCCTCCTCGGCGCTGCGGCGGGCGGGCTTGAGCCTGCGGCGGGCCAGCCCGATGAGGGCGGCGGTGAACGTCAGCGACACCAGCATCGCGACGAGGGCGATCGACACCCCGGCGGCGCCGAGCGCGGTCAGCTGCCGCACCGAGAACGCCAGCAGACCGGCGAGGGCAGCCGCGACGGTGAGCGCGCTGAACAGGATCGTGCGTCCGGCGGTCGCCCATGCCCGGCCGATGGCGACGTCGGGGGCGAACCCGGCGGCGAGCTCCTCGCGGTAGCGGGCGACGAGCAGCAGCCCGTAGTCGACGGACAGGCCCAGCCCGAGCAGCGACGCGACGGTCAGGGCGTTGGAGTCGACGTCGGTGAACGTGGTGAACGCGTACAGCACCGGGAAGACGGAGGCGACGGACACGACCGCGGCGAGGACCGGCACACCGGCGGCGATGAGGCCGCCGAACACGATGACGAGCACGACGAGGGTCAGCGGCAGCGACAGCAGCTCGGCCCGGGTCCGGTCCTCGTCGAGGGTCCGCCCGGCGTCGCGGCTGATCGCGGCGGAGCCACCGACGCGGACGTCAGCGCCCGCCGGCAGCTCGCCCTCCAGGCGGACGAGCTCGGCCTCGACGCGGTCGACCGCGTCGTTGCGGGTCGGCTTGTCGACCTTCTCCAGCGTCGCCACGACGAGCAGCGCGCGGCCGTCGGCGGACACGGCGGTCGCGTCGACCTGCCGGACGTGTCCGACGCCGCGCAGCCGGGCGGTGGCCGCGTCGACGGCGGCCCGGACGTCCGCCGCTGCCGGGTCGACGCCGTCCACCAGGCCGACCACCTGCCCGGCGGAGTCCTCGGCGGTGCTGAGCAGGTCGTACGCCTCGATCGACTCGACCTTCTTGCGCACGGTGTTGCCTTCGGAGATGGCGTTGAGCAGGGGCCCGGCGGCCAGGACGCCACCGATGACCGCGACCAGCCACACGCCCAGCACCCACCAGCGCCGCCGGAAGCACCAGCTGCCCACCCTCGCCATGAACCCGTCGGCCATCCGCCCGTCCTCTCGTCCCAGTGGGACAAACCTGCCAGACGCCGCTTCAGGTTGCTCCGCCGGGGCGGTCGCCCGGTGCCGCGTCGCGGAAGGACGCAGCAGCATCGGCGTGACCGCGATCAGTCCCACCGCGAGCAACGTGATCACCGCCTGGGCGACCCGCGCCGTGGTGCCGCCACCGGCGTCCAGCCCGTAGGTGGCGTAGCCGTTCGCGGCGGCGTCGCTGACCAGCACCGCGATTCCCAGGTACAGCCCGGCGGGCCGGCGCAACGCGAGCAGCACCGCAGCGAGCGGATCGAGGACGGTCAGCGCGACGAAGTACCCGGCCAGCCAGGCCGGCGCCCACGGGTACCCGCCGGTCGCCAGCTGCACGAGGTGCGCGACTGTCCCGTAGGCGAACACGGCTACCGCCGTCATCCGGACCTTCTGCATGGCGACCATCGTCGCCGGTCGTCAGCGCCCTGCTCGCGCGGGCACGCTCAGCAGGGCCGCGTAGCCGACGAGGAACAGGACGACGGCGTTGAGGCAGTGCCACAGGAAGTGGGTGCCGACCGGGACCGACCCGCACAGCGGACCGTCGACGGTCCGCAGCGTCAGCGACACCGCGAACACCCCTGCGGCCGACAGCAGGACCCGCCCGGTGGCGCCGCGGGCCGCGACACCGAACCCGACGAGGGCGAGCAGCGCCGGCAGGTACCCGCCGAGGGTCGAGCCCGCGCCGGCGAACAGCGCCAGATCGACGACGGCGGCGAAGACCACGAACCCGGGCGCGGCGAGCCAGGCGAGGGCCCAGCGGATCCCCCACCGCCAGTGCACCAGGACGGTCACCGCGACGAGGATGAAGACCAGGATCGACAGGCTGTCCAGTGCCGCAGTCGGTGCCGTCGCCGCCATGTGGAACGTCCAGCTGCACACTCCGACGACCGCGATCAGCCCCGGCAGCACCCGGATGCCGCGCGGCACCGCAGAGCCGCAATCAGGAACGCTGCGTTGCTGACGGCGTTGAGCGGCTCGCCCCACAGCCCGGGCGCCGTCCGCTCACAGTACGAGTCGACGTACACGCCACCGAGTCTTCCCGGCTTGCACCACCGTGAAGTGCCCAGCAGGCAAACCCAGCATGTCGGGGGTGATCGGTAGCGGTCAGCCGGCCACTGCGCCGAGCTGGTCGAGACGGCCGGTCTCCAGGTGTGCGACGTCGCCGCCGGAGTCGAGGGCGGCGTCGAGCAGCATGGCGAGGGAGGTGCCGAGCGGCGGACCATCTCCGCGTGCGCGGGGAGCAGGTCTCGTACTCGCGCATGCGGTCCTTGAGTTCCGGACCATCCCCGCGTGCGCGGGGAGCAGCGCCTGATGTTCACCCTCCAGCTGGCCGGCGTCCTGCTCCCCGCGGGACCATCCCCGCGTGCGCGGGGAGCAGAGGACGCTGTGAAGGAACGCGGGGCCGACTACGGGACCATCCCCGCGTGCGCGGGGAGCAGGTAGTGCGGGTTCGGTCCGATGGCCCTGGTCCCGGGACCATCCCCGCGTGCGCGGGGAGCAGTCCTGGACTCCTACCGGACCGGTGGCCGCGCCAGGACCATCCCCGCGTGCGCGGGGAGCAGGCCGCGCTTGCGGCCGCCGGCATCACCGCCGGCGGACCATCCCCGCGTGCGCGGGGAGCAGATCGCGTGCCGCGTGGCCTCGAAGCCGAGCCGCGGGTTGCCGGTGGTGCGGAACACGATGCGGGGCAGCACGCCGGCGAGGGCGAAGGCGTCCTCGAGGCGCCGTTGCATTGAGCGTTGGCAAGATCGAGGCAGACTTGAACAGTGAAGGCATCGACCCGACCTGACCCGTGGCTGCCTCCGAAATCGGCGTTCGCCGGGTTCCGGTTCCCGCCCGAGGTCATCGTGGTCGCGGTGCGCTGGTATCTGCGGTTCAACCTGCCCTACCGGGACGTGGAGGAGTTGCTGGTCGAGCGCGGCGTGGAGGTCGACCACGTCACGGCCTACCGGTGGGTGCAGCGGTTCACGCCGCTGTTCGCCGACGCCGCCCGGTTCTGCCGCCATTCACCAGGCGATAGGTGGCACGTTGATGAGACCTAGGTCAAGGTCAACGGAGTTTGGCGGTACGTGTACCGGGCGGTCGACCAGTACGGCCAGGTCATCGACGTGCTGGTCTCGGCGCGTCGGGACGCCGACGCGGCCCGGCGGTTCTTCCGGCGAGCGCTGTCGGTATTGAAGGTGACCCCCAGCGAGGTGGTCACCGACGCCGCCGCGGTCTACCCTGCCGTGCTCGACGAACTGGTCCCGTCCGCGTGGCACCACGTCGAGCAGTACGCCAACAATCCGATCGAGGCTGATCACAGTCGGCTCAAACAGCGGTTGAGACCGATGCGCGGACTACGAACGGACAAGACAGCGCAGGTGATCATCGCCGGACACGCCTTCATGCAGAACCTTCGACGCGGCCACTACGAACTCGCTGTCGACTCCCCGCCGGCTACGCGAGTCGCCGCAGCGTTCGTCGAACTCGCCCACGCGATCTGACCGCGGACCCGACACGGGTCAACCGCGTCCGTCGATCCCACAACGCCGTTCGGCGCCGTTCGGCGAGGCGGTGCGGCGCTATGACGCCGGCTGGGCGACTCAGCCGGGCTCCTGGATCCCCGCCGACGCGGAGCGCCTTGTCTACGGCGGCCCGGACCCCGACCTCGATGCGTAGTGTGCCGCCGCGCCGGTTTCAGACCGTGCGGGACGGCACTGCCGTTCCCTAGCCCAGGATCTCGCCGGCCCCGCCGGCAACGGCCTGCACGGCAGACAGGTATGCCTTCATGTCGGTTGCCTCCAGCCCGCTGCCTGCGACCACGACGGTGCTGCCGACGAGCAACGTCGGGTACAAAATCGACTGCTCTTGTGCATACGCCTTGGCCCGCTCGGCGTTGGTGAACTCCACGTAGATCGCCTGCTGGACGCGGTGCGGAAGGGAGGCATCGGCGGTCTTGTAGCAGTCGAACTGCTTGAAAAACTTCCCGTCGGACCTGAACGCCTCGTCCAGACCGGTCGAGTTGTCATCCCACTTGCCGATCGGGCAGTCGGGATCCTTCATCAGCCGCTCATTGGTGAGGCTCGCCACCTTGTCGTAGCTCAGCCCGCCGCCGTTCCCGGCGGCCGGGGTGGGCTCGTCGCCGCCGCAGGCATTGATGGTCATGATGACGGCGGTGGCGCCGAGTGCGGCGAGGATGCGCCGGATCTGCACGATGAGCTCCTTGGACCATGTGGTGGCTACCGCGGAGGTGTCGGGCGTCGAGCCGGTCGGCCCGCGCCGCATGACGGAGATCATCGATCTATTGGCGTGCCCGGTCTGTCGTGAACCGGTCAGCGTCGGCAACCCGGCACTGAGACCACCCGCCCGCACCGGGCGGCTGGTCAGCGGTTCGTCGAAGGGCCGGCGGAGTCACCAGGGGATGACGCCGTCGTCGTTGAAGAACGAGCCGGTCGGGCCACCGTCGGGCAGCGCGGCAAGGCGAATCGGTGTGGCCGCGGCCTCCTGAGCAGGACGCCCTTGGTAACCGGTGAAATCGGTTGCGACCAGGCCCGGGCAGGCGGCGTTGATGAGGATGTCCGTGCCGGCGAACTGTCGCGCGTAATGCACGGTGACGGCGTTGAGGTACGACTTCGTCGGCGAGTAGGCCGCCATGATCGGGCCGACTTCGATGTTCGGGTCCGCCTGCCAGGTCACCGACCCGACGCTGCTGGAGATGTTGACGATGGGCGGCGACGATGCGCGCCGCAACAACGGCAGCATCGCGTTGGTCACCCGGATCACACCGTAGACGTTGGTGTCCACGACCTTGCGGACGACGTCGAGGTCGAGCGTGGTCGGATCCTGCACCCACCCCGGTCCCATCTCTCCGGAGATGCCGGCGTTGTTGACGAGAACGTCCAGGCGTCCGCTCTGGCGTTCGATCAGTACCGCGGCCTCGGCGACGCTCACGTCACTGGTGACGTCCAGCGGGACCGGGAACGCGTCCACTCCGGTGGCGTGCAGCAGCTTCACGGCCGCCTCGCCCCGACCCTTGTCGCGAGCTACTCGACGGTGGCCATCTCCAGGTCGCGTCAGGTCCTTCCACAACGAAACCGTCCAAGGTGGCGAGGTCGGCTGGGACTTTGTCGGGGGCACCCACCCGGGTGCGGGCCATACGAGCTTGGCGGGCCGGAGCGGCGGCCAAGCGAATTCGGTCATAGCGGCGGGCAACTTCCACGTCCGGCAGCGGAAATCACCCTTGCTGGACTCGAGCGTCCGACGCAACTCCCAGGGTGCTCTTCTTTTCGAGGTGCCGTTTCTTCAGTCGTGCGCTTCGCAGCATTCTGCGAGCAGTGCCGACCCTTTCCGCGGTCTACCGTGGTCTTGATCGGGTGGAGCGATGAGTCGTGCGAAGTCCGTGCGTGTGCCACTTCGCAATGAGGGGGGAATTGTGGATCGAAAGATCGCGAAGGGCCTCGCCCTCTTCATCACCGCGGCGACGGTGGCGGTCGCACCTGCGGCGAGCGGCGCCGCAGCGAGGACCGAAGTGGATTCGGCACCGGCCGTCAAGATCACGTGGGAGCCCTGCGGGGTGCCTGACCCGCAAGGGGCCGGCGCTGAGTGCGGCCTGCTCGACGTGCCGCTGGACTACGGCAAGCCGAACGGCACGAAGATCCAGATTGCCGTCTCGCGGATCAGGTCGACGGTCGCCGCCAAGGACTACCGAGGCGTCATTCTGGGTCTTCCGGGTGGCCCCGGTAATCCAGGGCTGTGCACGTCGTCCGACTGCGTCCCCACCGCCGTCGGGGCTGCCTACGACTGGATCGGCTTCGACCCGCGGGGCGTCGGCTCCAGTGTCCCCGCGCTGTCCTGCGACAGCGACTACTTCGACCCGCCGCGCCCGGAGTACGTCCCGCTCAGCCGGGACATCGAGCGGACCTGGCTCCACCGATCGAAGAGCTACGCCGACGCCTGCCGTGCGTCCGGCGGCGCGCTGCTGGACCACATGACCACACGGGACACGGCCAAGGACGTGGAGTCGATCCGCAAGGCGCTCGGCGTCGGCCGGATCAACCTGTACGGCATCTCCTACGGCACCTACATCGGCCAGGTGTACGGCACGCTGTACCCGGAGAAGGTGCGCCGCATGGTGCTCGACAGCAACATCGACCCGCGCAAGGTCTGGTACCAGGCCGCCCTCGATCAGGACGTGAACTTCGAACGCAACCTGCGCCTGTGGTTCGAGTGGGTGGCCAGGTTCGACGACGTCTACCACCTCGGCAGGACCGCCGACCAGGTCAGACAGCGCTGGTACGTGGAGCAGGACAAGCTGCGCACGGCGCCGGCCGGCGGTGTCGTCGGCCCGGCCGAGTTCACCGACATCTTCATCTACGCCGGCTACTTCCAGTTCATGTGGCCGACCCTGGCCGAGTTGTTCGCCGGCTCCGTCCACGACCCCGGCGCCCAGCTGCTGGTCGAAGCGTACGAGAGTTCCTTCCGTCCGGCCGACGACAAGGTCTTCGCGGCCTACAACGCGGTGCAGTGCACCGACGCCAGGTGGCCGCGCAGCTGGAACGCATGGCGGCGCGACAACTGGCGCACGTTCCGCAGCGCACCGTTCGCTACCTGGTACAACGCCTGGTACAACGCGCCGTGCCTGTTCTGGCCCGGCCAGATCTCCGAGCCGGTCGAGGTCGACGGTTCGAAGGTCAGGAGCGTGCTGTTCGTCGGTGGCACGCTGGACGCGGTCACGCCGTTCGAGGGCAGCCTCGAGGCGCGGCGCCGCTTCCCGAACGGCTCGCTGCTGGCGGAGGTCGGCCAGACCACGCACGTCAACTCGTTCAACGGCAACCCGTGCATCACCAGCGCCATCGCCGATTATCTCGCGACGGGCAAGCTGCCGCCGCGCAAGCCCGGCAACCGAGCTGACGCGACCTGCACCGTCCTGCCGCCGCCGGACCCGACCGCGACGTCTCCGCAGACGACGATGCTGCCGGCCGGCAATCCGGCGATGCGCGCGCTGCTGTCCGCCGTACGCCGCTGAGGTCTGCCCGTCAACGTTCTGTGGCTCCGCGGGGCATGCCGCCGACGGTGCCTCTCCGGCACCTCGTGGTACTTGTTCCCACTAGGAGTCGTCGACCGCTCCGGGTCTCCGTCGCGACGTCATGCCGGCGGTATGAATTTTCACGGTCCGGGTTGTGACCAGGTCCCTGGAGCGTCGGTGTCACGTGACGCATGCTCGGGAGACGGCAACCCCGGCCGTCAGTCTGGAGCTGCATCCCGGGTTCCGCAGTTCGTGGTCACACGCGAGTCTGAATTCTGGGCTTGAGCTGCGGAAATGCCGGTGGGGCCGGGAGGTGGCGTGTGTCTACGCGGTCCCGGCCTGTTCCGGTGGTGTTCAGGTGGGGTTGAAGGTGGTGACCCGGGCTGGCGGTTGGATGGAAAGCGCCTGGTAGATGGCCTTCTGGCCGGGGTTGAGTGGGGTGGTCTGGGTGACGGTGCCGGCGGGGCCGGCGAGGGTCACCTGGGTGATTCGCCCGAGTTGCCGGTTGATGTTTCGCCAGGTTTCACCGCTGCCGCGTTCAGCGACCCGGGTCAGCAGCAGCGCCAGCCAGCAGATCAGGACGTGGGCGCGGATGCGGTGTTCGAGGCGGTGGAAGACCGGGCGGAGCAGCAGCTGGGTCTTGAGGTCGCGGAAGCCGCGTTCGGCTTCGAGGAGGTTCTTGTAGCCCAGCGCGACATCCTCGGCGCTGATGTGCGGGTCCGAGGTCGCGATGAGGTACTTGCCGTCCAGCCGCGCCTCGGTCTTCACCTTGCCGGCGTTGACTTTCAGCCGGCCGTTGGCCTGCTGGGTCAGCCACCGGCCCAGCGTCGGGTGGTCCCGCAGCGCGCACTCGGCGCGGACGTGGGCGGCCTCGTTGCGGGTCCGGGCCTTGTCGTTCTTGGGGCGTCGGGCGTCGCGGGCGCGTTGCTCGGCGATCCGGGCGAGTTCCGCGGTGATCCGGGCGAGTTCCGCGGTGATCCGGGCGATCGCCTCGTCACGTTGGGCCTGATCCCGTTGCGCCTGTTCGGGGTTGTGGCAGATGACGAACCGCACGTCGGTCGCGTCGAGGCGGATCTCCTTGACCCGCAGGTTGTCCCGCACCTGTTGGTAGCGGCCCTGCCGGGCGAGGACCTGCTCGACGAGGGGGTTGCCGTCACGCATCCGCCTCCCGGCGATGTAGTGCCCGCCGGCGCGGCGCAGGTAGGCGAGGTTGTCCGCGGAGGTGAACCCGCGGTCCACCACGGTGATGACCCGGCCGAGTTTCCAGTCGCGCAGATCGTCGCAGACCTCGGCCAGGACGGCCTGGTCGTTGTTGTTGCCGGGCCAGCACCAGCAGCGGACCGGGATGCCTTCCTTCGTCACGGCCAGGCCGATGACGATCTGCGGCAGATCGTGGCGGTGGTCCTTGGAGTGGCCGTAGCGGCGGAACGCGTCCTCGCCGTCGTCTTCGGTGTCGCGTTCGAAGTAGGTGGAGGTGGTGTCGAAGAACAACACGTCGACCTCCAGGTTGAGCAGGTTCGACACGGCGAAGAACACCGTCTCCTGCACGACCGCGTGAGCACCCGCGTCAGCGTCGATGAGCAGGTCCATCGCCCGATACGCCTGATCGGCGTCCATCATGGACAGTCCCGGGACGCGACGTCGCAGCTGGCCCAGTCCGCCGCGGCCAGCTTCGACGCCGGCGCAACCGCCCGGTTGGCGACCAACGCGAACAACACCCGCTCGACCCGGCACCTGGCCTCGTTACTCGAACACCATGAACCGGACCGAGGCGAGTTCGTCGACGCCGTGCCGGCGGAGCAGGCCGTCGCGGCGGGTCAGGCCGCTGCGGCGAAGCGCGTCGTCGAGCACCTTGCCGTCGGCGACCAGCAGTCGCGGCGGGTGGTCGATCAGCTTGGCGAAGAGCGGCCGGTAGCGCAGCCGGGTGGTGAGCCGGTGCGCGAGCAGGACCGTGATCAGGGTCGCCGCGCCGGCCAGGTAACCCGCGTCATGCGCGTTGGGCACCCGGCCGACGATGGCTCCGGCGGCGACGGCCGCGACGAAGTCGAACGCCGACATCTCGGCCGGCGTCCGGCGTTCACTGACGCGGAAGCAGACCACGGCAGTGGCGTACAGCAGTAGGGTCTTGGCCACGACCCACCACACGTCGTACGGAGACCCGAACACTTTCGACACGGCCCTCGCTACCCGGACCGAAGGACGGCAAACGCCGCACGGCTGTCGGGCGACCGCCCATCGTCCGGCTGGCTGAGTCATCGCACTGGCCTCGCCTCACCTGGCTCAGCCGATCACGCGGTGGCCGCTCGCCGGTGGCGTGTGGGCGTCACAGGCCGCACTGCTCGAGCAGGTACAGCCAGATTTCGCTGACGGTCGGGAACGGCGGGACGGCGTGCCACAGCTGGTCGAGGGGAACCTCGGCGTTCACCGCGATGGTGGCCGAGTGCAGCATGTCGGCGACGTCTGAGGCGACGAAGGTGCCCCCGAGCAGTACCCGGCGGTCGGCGTCGACAACCAGCTTCGCCCGGCCGGTGTAGCCGACGCCGCGGACCATGGCGCCGGCGACATCGCCGATCTCGTACTCCGCGGTCCGCACGGTGAAGCCGTCGGCGCGGGCCTGGGCTTCGGTCCGCCCGACCGTGCTGACCTGCGGCTCGGTGAACACGACCTGAGGGGCGCCACGGTCGTCGGCGGTGTCGCGCAACCCCGGCGCGTCGTCGGACGTGCCGGCGGCTCGCGCGGCGATCACGTCGCCGCATACCCGGGCCTGGTACTTGCCCATGTGGGTGAGCAGACTGCGGCCGTTGACGTCCCCGACGGCGTACAGCCAGCCGTCGGTGATGGCATTGGCTCGCATGCTGGCGTCGACGTGGATCGGGCCGTCCGCTGGCAGGCCGATCGTGTCCAGGCCGATGTCGTCGACCGCCGGACGGCGGCCCGCGCCGACAAGGATCTCATCAGCGTCGATCTGTGCGCCGTCGTCGGTGTGCACGGTCACCGGCCCGCCCGGGACCGGCCGCTCGACGCGGACGGCCGTGCGGCCGAACCGCACGTCGATGCCCGACTCCCGCAACGAGCGCGCCACCAGGTCACCGGCGAACGGCTCGGCCCGGGCCAGCAGCCGCTCCCCGCGCACGAGCATGGTCGTCTCCTGCGCGCCGAGGGAGTGCAGCGCCTGGGACATCTCGCACGCCACCGGCCCAGCGCCGATCACGACCAGCCGCTTGGGCACCTGCTGGACGCTGGTCGCCTCCCGGTTGGTCCATGGGCGGGCCTGCGCCAACCCGGGCACGCCGGGAACCGCCGGGTTGCTGCCGGTGGCGATGACGGCAGCGTGCCGGGCCCGCAGCACGTGCGTGCCACCCTCCGGCGTCGTGACCTCGGCCCGCAACGGCCCGGCCAACCGCCCGTGGCCCCGCACGAACATCGCCGGGAACTTCTCGATCAGGTTCACCTCATGGGCGTCGTCGCGGCGGGACACCGTCTCGTCGCGACGGGCCAGCACCGCGGCGGCGTCGATCGGGCTCCGCAACCGCAGCCCCGGCATCCGGTCGACCTCGGCCGCCAACTCCATCGGCCACAGCAGCGCCTTGCTCGGAATACACGCGTAGTACTCGCACTCACCACCGGCCAGACGATCCTCGACCACGGCCGCGGTCAGACCACCCCGTACAGCACGCGCGGCGACAGTCATCCCAACCGGCCCCGCACCGATCACAACCACGTCGACGACATCATTCTTATCTGCCATTACACACCCTCCGGTGTCGAACGAGATGCCCCGGTGGGGCTTCCCCAGCAGGCTGATTCGAACCCGTGATCGCGAGCCGGCATGGACAGTCCGCAGATCAGATCTCCATTCCCCGTACCGTCCGGCATGCACGCGGCGAGCAGCAGACGCGACTTCCCCTTGCCTTCACCCCGTTCGCGCTGCCGGCGCATGCAGTGCGGAGGGACATGATCTCCCGCCATCTGGCCTTATCCGACATCGACCGATGGATTGATGACGTCCTCGCGGCCAGCGTGGATTCGGTCGATCCGGTGTCGCCCGACACAACGTTTTCGTGCCTCGATGCCGTTGATGCTTATGGCGAGGTGACCCTGCTGCCCTTACCCGACGAGACCTGGAAAACCTCGGTCGCACTACGGTGGTGCCCATGGCGCTTGTGTGAACGGTGGTGCGGAAGCGACCACGTTGCGACGCCGGGCGCTGTGCTCCGATCAGGGACGGCGTGGGGTTCGCCCCGGCCTCTGTGGGTAGTTCTCGGCGTGGTTGGTCAACATGTTTGCTGATCGTTCATCGTCGGGTCGCTGACGTTGTGGACCGCAACGGGTGCGGCTCGCCTTGACAAGAGATCCAGCGACGGAAGGTCGACGAGATGACGACAACTGAGCAGGGGAGAGGCGCGGTGATCGTCACCGGCGCGAGCCGGGGTATCGGCGCCGCGATCGCCCAGAAACTGGCCGGGGACGGGTACGGCGTGGTGGTCAACTACGCGGCGGACACGGCCGGCGCCGAGTCGGTGGTCTCCGCCATCCGTGGACGCGGCGGCCGGGCCATTGCCGTGCGCGCGGACGTAGCGGCACCGGGCGACGTCGCGGACCTGTTCGACCGGGCGCAACAGGAGATGGGGCCGCTGGCCGCGCTGGTCAACAACGCCGGGACAACCGGCGAGCAGGCACGCATCGACGAGCAGGACGCAGGTCACCTGGCCCGCCTGATGCAGATCAACGTCGTGGGCCCCATGGTCTGTGCCAAGCACGCCGTGCAGGCGATGTCGACCGCGCACGGTGGCACCGGCGGCTCCATCGTCAACATCGCCTCGGTCGCCGCCCAGGCGCCTCCCGGCATATCAGGATTCGTGGCGTACGAGGCCACCAAGGGCGCCGTGGTGACGTTCAGTCGTGGCCTGTCGAACGAGGTCGCCCCCGAAGGGATCCGTGTCAACAGCGTCTCGCCAGGCGTTATCGACACGAAGATGACAGCGGCGACCCTAGGTGCGAAGCAGGCCGCCGCGAGCAGCCCGCTCGGTCGCGTGGGCCGGCCCGACGAGATCGCCGATACTGTGTCGTGGCTGGTCTCGCCGGCGGCATCGTATGTCACCGGCACCGATATCACCGTCTCCGGCGGCCTTTGACCGGCGCCGACTGCGTCGAACGATGCCTCCTCTCCAACAGACGCCCGCGCTGGAACCGGGCCTCCAACTGACGGCCCGTTCCAGCGCGGGCGTCGCACCGTGCCGTCGGCGTAGATGCAATCGGGTGGGCAACCCCGGCCGCCCGACCTTGGGTCGGTCTGCACACAACTGGGTGAGATGAGGAGGAGGAGGCGAACCTCTTGATCTGGCCGGCCACCGTCCCGTCGGGTGAGGGCAGTGACCTGGCAGGGGCGTGACGAAGACCGGCCCGGGGGTCGAGGGAGTTGCTCCCGGTGACGAGGTCGTCGGCTTCGCCGACGAGCGAGCAGTCAAGTCGAGTACGTGGTCGTGCCAGCGCAGAATCTGGCGGCTACGTTGCAAGCAACAGGACAACTGTTGTCCCGATCCCGCAGGTGGAGCGCCCGAGTTCGATCTTGCGGGAAGTCTTGCGACCAGTGATCTTGAAGATCGCTCATGCAACAGCGCCCTCAGGCCTGCGCCTCAGACGTCTTCGTCGAAACGAGTGCCGCGACGTGGGTCAGCGACCCGTCGGCCGGTCGAGTCGACAGCCCCCTCATCAACACGCCCGCCACGGGAGTCGTGCACCTGGCGACTCTGCCTCTCCTCCGCCGCCCGGCGCGCCGCATCGCGCGCCTCGGCTTCCGGCCCGTACGGATCTCTGCCGTGCGGATCGGCGTCATGCGCCGTCATCACGCTCACCCCCAAACGGTGCGTCACCGTCATCGACCGACCTTACCCAGCCTGATCTTCGGTATTCCCGCTCAACCAGGCGGTGCGTCCTGTCAGGCCGCGATCCGCGCGTTGACGTTGGCGTTCGGGACCGGGTCCAGTCCGATGAGAGCGTGTGCGTCATTCGTGTCGAGCATGGTCCGGTCCATTTGACGGGGTGGTGCGGTTCGGCCGAATGCACGCTTGGTCGACCAAGCTTTGGCACCGAACTCGGTCTTCGGATGGGTTACGGCATGCGGTGTTGGTGGGAGCAACACCGAGATGGGCGCATTGGCCGAGCGCAAACACGGGGTGGGGTTCTCGGTACGCTGTGGCCTTGGACTGCGGCGCCCGCCGGTCCTGTTTTCGGGCTCGACTGTTGGCACATCCGAGCCGATGTCGGAGGTTTCGCGTGGTTCTGCAGGATCCATCGCCCAACCTTGGCATCCTGTTGCGGTACGTCCATCTGGACGGCGCGGTCTCCCGTGCAGCGTTGGCCGAGAGGATGGGCTTGAACCGCAGCACCATTATGGCGCTGACGGCCGAACTGATCGCTGTCGGCTTGGTCCGAGAGGAGACGCCGGCCGGCGCCGGCCGGCGTGGGCGCCCGTCGTTGGTGGTGCGCCCCGAGCCCAACCGGGTACACGTGCTGGCCTTCGATGTCGCCGTGGACCGGGTGACTGCGGCCAGGGTGGATCTGGGCGGGACCGTACTCGACCGGCTCGAGGCGGTACGACCACGGGCCGGTGCTGATCTTGACTGGGTCGTGGACGTGCTGGCCCGCTTCGGCCGTCGGTTGCACCGCTCTGCGCCGGCCAGTTCGGCCTGCGTCGGGATCGGCGCATCGTACTGCGGCATGATTCGGCCCTATGACGGCATGGTGCGCTTCGGCCCTGACCTGGGTTGGGTGGACCAGGCATTCGGCGCCGAACTCTCCCGGCGGCTCGGACTGGGCCTGCCGGTGGCCGTGGGTAACGAGGCACACCTGGGCGCCCTGGCCGAACAGCAGCGCGGTGTCGGTATCGGCCTGCAGAACCTGATCTATCTGCACGGCGATGTGGGCGTTGGGGGCGGGATCATCGTCGGGGGCAAGTTGCTCGATGGAGATGGCGGCTACGGCTGTGAGGTGGGCCACATGGTGATCAACCCGTACGACGGGCGGGCATGTGGTTGCGGCTCGCGGGGTTGTTTCGAGGCTGAGGTGGGCGAACGAGCCCTGCTCGACACCGCAGGCAGGCCCGCCACGCAGTTCGGCCGCGACGCCGTACGGGCTGTGGTCGATGACGCCGACCGGGGCGATCCGGCCGCGCTGGAATCGGTGCGGCGCATCGGGGACTGGCTCGGCATCGGCGTGGCCAATCTTATCAACTTGTTCAACCCGGCCATGGTGATCTTCGGCGGGATGCTGCGCGAGGTCTACCCGGCCGCGTCGGCGCAGGTGCGTGCCCGGATCGCGATCAACGTTCTGCCGGTGGCCCGCGAGCGGGTACGACTGCGCACCTCGGGTCTGGGCAACGACGCGACCCTTGTCGGCGCCGCCGAACTCGGCTTTGTCCCGCTACTGGCCGATCCGCAGCACCTGCTCGCCTTCGTTACGGCCGCGACGCCGGCCCGCACGGGCACACGCGACAGTCAACTGCTTCGGACAACCACCGAAGGGACCGAAATTAGACGGTCTATTCCAAGGGGTCAGTGATCGTAGGCGATCAGGGATCGCATGGTCGTAGACGTCCCGCTCGTGCCCGCTCAGGGCGATTGGGCCTGCCCCGTTATGGCGGACATCTGAGATCAGGAGCCTGCGGGCTCCGGAAGGATGTCCAGCATCATGGACCTACCCCGATCGGATCACGCCAGGGCCAGGGCCAGGGCCAGGGCACCGACGAGCGGGGCGTCGTCGACGAAGGTGGCGGTCGTCAGGTGTGGCGGGAAGGGCACCGAGCGGGTGAGGGCTGTCGCCACCCGCGGGAGGATGTGCGGGGCGGCACCCATCAGGCCGCCGCCGATGACGACGCGTTGCGGGTCGAGGGTGACGCAGAGGTTGGCGATCGTCCGGGACAGGGTGTCCAGTGCCTCGTCCAGCAGTTCGCCGACGCCGGGTTCGGCGTGCAGGTCGAACAGTTCGGCAGCGGTCACCTCCCGGCCGAGCAGCGCTGAGCCACGGCGGGCCAGGGCGCTGCCGGAGACCGCCTCCTCCAGCGGGGCGTGGCCGTCGGCGAAGGCCGGGGCGGAGGCGGAGTCGCGCAGGTAGCCGATCTCGCCCGCGGCGCCGTGGGCACCGGGCAGGACCCGGCCGCCGGCCACCAGTGCGGCGGCCAGACCGGTGCCCAGGTTGACGTAGAGGCCGATGTCGACGCCGCGGAGGGCTCCCCAGCGCAGCTCGGCGGCGGCGCCGGCGTTGACGTCGTTGTCGATCGCGACGGGGGTGTCACCGAACTCGGTACGCAGGAGCCGTGGCAGTGCCATGCCGTCCCATCCGGGCACGTTCGGGGCCAGACGGACCACGTCGTCGCGGACCACGCCGAAGGTCGAGACCCCCACCGCTGCCGGGGTGCTGAGCAGTTCCCGCGCTGCCGTCAGGGTGCGCTCGACGACCTGCAGCGCCCCCGCGGCGCCCTGGGTGGGCAGGCGCATCATGGTGTGCGGGCGGCCGTCGGGCGCGTCGACGGCCGCCGTTCCCAGCGCGACCTTGGTGCCACCGAAGTCGATCGCCAGTACGTGCCGCGTCACCTGGGCTGCCCCCGCCGGGCGAGCGAGTCGATCGCCACGGCTATGGCGAGTACCGCGGCGGTGACCATGTACCGCACCGAGGAGTCGACGCTGAGCAGCAGCATGCCGTTGGTGATCGACTGGATCACCAGGATCCCCAGCAGCGCGGCGTAGGCCCGGCCCCGGCCGCCGAACAGCGACGTGCCGCCGATGACCGCCGCGGCGATCGCCATGAGCAGGGTGTCGCTGCCGCCGGAGCTCTGGTTGACCGCGGCGAGCCGGCTGGCCGCGAGAATCCCGCCGAACGCGGCCAGGGTGGACCCGGCGACGAACGCGAGGACACGGATCCGGGTGATGTCGATACCGGCCCGGCGCGCCGCCTCGGCGTTGCCGCCGACCGCGTACATGTGACGGCCGAAGACGGTGTGCCGCAGCATCAGGTCCAGGCACACGACCAGGGTGCCGAAGATGACGAGCAGCAGCGGCACCCCGCGGTCGGCCGACAACACCAGCACCACCACCGCGAGGACGGCGGCCAGGCCGGCCAGCCGCAGGGTCAGCCACAGGCCGGAGGTGACCGGCAGGTCGGCCTCGCGGCGCAGCCGCCGGTTGACCAGTGCGCCGGCGCTCCAGCCGGCGACGATGAGCGCCGCCACCAGCCAGCCGGCCCACGGCGGCAGCCAGGTGCCGCTCAACCGCGCGAGAAACCCGTCGAACGGCAGGTTGATCGTCCCGCCGCGGCCCAGCAGGTACAGCATCAGGCCCTGCCAGCCGATCAGCCCGGCGAGCGTGACGACGAACGAGGGCATCCGCAGCTTGGTGAGCATCCAGCCGTGCAGCAGGCCGACCAGCACGGCGCAGCCGAGCGCCGCGGCGACCGCGACCAGCGGGTTCCAGCCGTGGCGCACGGACAGGATCGTCATGACCACCGCGCACAGGCCGCTGACCGAGCCGGCCGACAGGTCGATCTCGCCGAGCAGGATCACCATGATGATGCCGAGTGAGATGGTGCCGGTGGCCGCCATCTGCAGGGCCAGGTTGGTGAGGTTCTCCGCCGACAGGAAGTGCTCGTTGAGGGACCCGAACACGACCGCGATCAGGATCAGGCCGCCGACGACCGGCCATGCGCCGAGGTCGGCACGCGTCGCCGCGCGCAACGGTCGCAGCGGCTTGACGAGTGTCGTGGTCATGCGGCGCCTCCGGTGATGGCGGCGACGACGGCCTCCGGGGTGGACGCCGCGGTGCTGAACTCGCCGGCGTTGCGGCCCAGCCGGAGCACCACGATCCGGTCGCTCACCGCCCGGACGTCGGCCAGGTTGTGGGAGATGACGAGCACCGCCAGCCCCCGGTCGCGCAGGCGGCGGATCAGGTCGAGCACCTGCGCGGTCTGTTCGACGCCGAGCGCGGCGGTCGGCTCGTCGAGGATCACGACCCGCGGCTCGCCGATGAGCGCCCGGGCGATGGCGACGGACTGCCGCTGGCCGCCGGAGAGCATCGCGACGGGCACCCGGATGTCACGGATCCGGACGTCCAGCGAGGACAGCAGGTCCCGTGCCGAGCGCTCCATCCGGATGTGGTTGAGCACCGTCCAGCGACGGCGTTCGGCGCCGAGGAACAGGTTGCCGACGACGTCGAGGTTCTCGCAGAGCGCGAGGTCCTGGTGGACGGTCGACACGCCGAGCTGCTGCGCCTCGTGCGGGCTGGCGATCCGGACCGGGCGGCCGTCCTGCTCGATCGCCCCGTCGTCCGCGGTGACGACGCCGGAGAGGACCTTGACGAGGGTCGACTTGCCGGCGCCGTTGTCGCCCACCAGGGCGACCACCTCGCCGTCCGGCAGGTCCAGGCTCACCCCGTCGAGAGCCTGGACCGCACCGTAGCGTTTGCTGATGTTCGAGGCGGCGAGCACTACTGGATTCCCGCCTTGGTGCACGCCGGGACGACCGGGCCGGTGCAGATGTCGGACGCCTTGTAGAAGCCGTCCTTGACGATGGTGTCCTTGATCCGGTCCGCGGTGACCGCGATCGGGTCGAGCAGGAACGCGGGGATGTCCGCGGTGCCGTTGGCGACCTTCGTCGGCGCGGCCGGCTTCTCGCCCTTGGCGAGCGCGACGGCCAGTTCCGCGGACTTCTCCGCCTCCTGACGGATGTCGAGGTAGATGGTCATGTACTGCTCTCCGGTCAGGATCCGTTGCACCGCCGCGAGTTCCGCGTCCTGGCCGGTGATCGGTGGCAGGGTCGGGTAGCCGGCGCGCTTCATCGCCGCGATCGCACCGCCGGCCATGCCGTCGTTGGCGGACAGGACCCCGACGATGGTGTCCCGGCCGAGCGCGGTGATGGCCTGCTCCATCTCCTGCTGGGCCTTGTCCGGGCTCCAGTCGGGCGTGTCGAACTCGCGGCCGATCTGGACCTTGCCGTCGAGGACCTTGTGCGCACCGGTCTTGTAGTCGGCCGAGCTGGGGTCGGTCGGGGCGCCGTTGAGCATGACGATCTTGCCCTTGTCGGCCGTCCCGGCCTTGGTCAGCGCGTCGAGCAGGGCCTGGCCCTGCATCTCGCCGACCCGGACGTTGTTGAAGGAGACGTAGTACTCGTAGCTGATCTCGGAGATCAACCGGTCGTACGCGATGACCGGCACCTTCTTCTGCTTGGCCTGGTTCACCAGCGACGCGACCGCGCTGGCGTCGACGGCGTCGAGCACCAGCACGTCGGCGCCCTGGGCCAGGGCGGCCTCCACCTGCTGCTGTTGCTTAGCGGCGTCCTGGTCGGCGTTGGCGTAGAGCAGCTTGCAGTCGGCGCACAGCGCCTTCACCTTGGCCTCGAACAGCGGCCGGTCGAACGCCTCGTATCGGGTCGTCTTGGACTCCGGCAGGAACAACGCGATCGTCGGCGCGTCGTCGCCGGTCGGCTTGTCTGTGGCGTTGCCGCCGCACCCGCTGACAACGGCGGCCGCGATGACGACTGCGACGAACCATCTGGCTCTCACGGAGGGACACCTTTCCTGAGAAGGGTTCTGCAAGCATGCTGAGCCACCCGGCGGACCTTGGCAAGGTCCTTTACGAATTTGATAAATGACCTTTCTTAATTGGTATGGCACGCTGGTCAGGTGCAGACCACCGGCACCGCGAGCACGACCAGCGTGCTGCGGGTGATGAACGAGCGCGCCGTCTTCGCTGAGATCTTCCGGCTGGGCAGGGTGTCGCGCCCCGAGCTGGCCCAGCACACCGGGCTGTCCAAACCCACCGTGGCCGTGGCGCTCACCAACCTCGAACGCGCCGGGCTGCTGCGCCAGGTCGGGATGCGCGCGGGGGCGGCCGGACGCTCCGCGGTGCTGTACGAGGTGCGCCCCGAAGCGGGCTGGGTGTTCGCGGTCGACGTCGGCCGCTCGTACGTCCGCGTCGGCCTGGCCAACCTGGTCGGCACGGTCGTCGCGCGCAAGGACGAGTCGTCGCGGGGCACCCGCGCCCGCGACCTCGTCGCGCAGCTCACCCGCCTCGCCGAGGAAATGGTCGCCACGGCTGGCATCACGCGCAACGACATCACGCTCGCCGTCTTCGGTACCCCCGGCATCCACGACAAGGCGACCGGCGCCCTGCACCTGGCACCGAACCTGCCCGGCTGGGACCGGCGCGGGAGCGTCGAGCGGCTGGCGGGCATCGCCGGCTCGACGTATGTGGTGGAGAATGACGTCGACCTGGCGGCCGTCGGGGAGGCGAGCTACGGTCTCGGCCGCGGTGTCCAGCATTTCGTCTACGTCTCCATCGGCACCGGCACCGGCATGGGCATCATGATCGACGGCAAGCTGTACCGCGGGTTCCGCGGCGCGGCCGGCGAGATCGGCTACCTGCCGGTCGGTGAGGGCGACCCCCTGCTGGACGCGCCCGCCGCGCGACGCCGCGGCATGTTCGAGTCGGTGGCCTCGGCCGACGGTGTGGTCGCGCTGGCGCAGCGGATGGGCCTGCACGACGCGGCAAACGCGAAGGACGTCTTCGGCGCCGCCCGTGCCGGCGACGAGACCGCGCGGCTGGTCGTGTCCAGAGTGGTGGACCATGTCAGCCACGCGCTCGCCGGGATCACGGCGGTGCTCGATCCGGAACTCGTCGTCCTCGGCGGCGGCGTCGGCAGCCAGCCCGGCGACCTGCTCACCGGCCCGGTCGCCGAGCGGCTCCGCAACCTCGTCGCGCTGCATCCGCCCCGCATCGAGGTCTCCACACTCGGCACGGACGCCGTCCTGCTCGGCGCGCTCGCCGTCGGTCTGACCGAGGCGCGCGACCTGGTCCTCGAACGGACGGCACGCGCCCGCTGACACCGACGACGCCGGGGGCGGCGGGCCTCTGACCCCCCGCCCCCGGACTCCGGATCAGGGCACCGGCACCGAGACCGCCGGGACGTTGTAGCCGCGCACCCGCAGAAAGGCGGGCGACCCGCCCAGGTCGGCGGTGGCGTAGACCGCCGTGACCTGGGTCGACTCGCCGGGGAAGAGCGAGACGTAGTTGTCGGTGTAGGAGACCGGCACGACCTCGTTGCCGCCGTTGCCGGCGGTCACCTCCGGGCGTACGAAGAACGCGATGTTGGTCGGGCTCGTGTTGGTCAACGTGATCGTGACCGTCTCCTGCCCGCCGGCGACCGATCGGGATACGCCCGTGGTGACGCCGGTGTTGGCGGCGAGGCTGTTCAGCCCGGTGAGGTTGGCGTAGGTCTTGACGCTGGTGGAGTACCAGTTCTTCTTGTTGCCCAGCGCGTCGGCTGTGGTGGAGTACCAGTAGAGGTTGTTGCTGACGGTCGTGCCGCTGGAGTCCTTCAGCTGGAGGCGGACGAAGTAGGTCGACGTCAGTCCGGTGATCGCCGGCAGCGTCAGGATCGGCGCGGAGGCGTTCGCGGGCGCGCTGACCGCGACGCTGGTGGTGTACTTCTGGGTCAGGTCCGGGACGTTGTACACCGTGGCGGTGGCGGTCAGCCCGGTCCTGCCGGTGAGGGTGGAGTTCACGACATATGCGTTGCGGCTGAAGTAGTCGTAGGCGATGTGGACCGACTCGGTGGCCTTCTTGGTGCCGTAGAACGATCCGCCCGGCTTGAAGTAGTAGTCGTACAGGTTCCAGTGCAGCGCCGGCCACGCGTTGTTCTGCATCCACCAGATGCTGCCGAACGACTGGGTGTGCTGCTGGGCGCTCCACGCCTCGAAGAACGAGCGGGTGTTCTCGTAGTTCATCACCTCGGACTTCCTCGAGTAGTCCGCGGCGCTGGTCGTGGTGCCGTACCGCCGGTTGAGGGCAGTGGTGTAGACGTCGGTGTTGTCGAAGACGCTGCCGCCCCGGCCTGCGTGGTAGTTCCAGACCGCGTTGCCGACCGGCCAGGTCTGTGCCGGGGTGAGGAACCGCGAGAGGCTCTCCAGCGGCGGCGGCGCCTCGGTGCCCTCCTCACCGGTGGTCCCGAACGCCGAGCCCTGGCGGGTGAGGTCCCACCACAGCACCGGCGGCTCCCATTTGTAGGGGCCGTCCATCTTCATGCCCGCGTTCGCGTTGGACCAGGTCGCGACGTTGTCCACGGTCGGGTTCTGCCAGTGCAGGCCGGCGGCGATGTTCTTGTACGCGGTCAGATGCGCCGCCGTCGGCGGCTGGTCGCTGCCGTAGTTCCACATGAACGTGCTGGCGTGCGCGCGCAGGGCCCGCATCTGGGTGTTGAGCGATGCCTGGGCGACGGTGGTCTGCTCCGCCGTCCAACCGCTGTCGTTCTCCCAGGCGCTGCAGCAGACGAATCCCGGCATGATCATGATGCCGGCCGCGTCGGCGAGGTCATAGAACTCCTGGTTGCCGAGCGTCCCTTCGAGGCGGATCGTGTTGAGGCCCATGCCCTTCACGTAGTCGACGTGCGCCTTGTTCGTCCTGGTGTCCCACCGTTGCAGCAGGTCCCAGACGTACCCGCCGCCGCGGAACAGGATCGGCTGGCCGTTGACCTTGTACCCGACGAAGGAGGTGCCCTGCACCGTCGTGCGGTAGTCGGTGAACTGCCGGACGCCGAAATTGATCGTCTTGCTGTCGGACGCCGCCCCGGAAACGCTTGCCGCCGTCGTGACCTGGTACAGCTCGGGGCTGCCGAATTGGTACGGCCACCACAGCACGGGGTTGACGACGTGCAGCTGCGGGTGACCGGCGGGATCGAAGACGAGCTCGCGGCGCTCGCCCGCCGCCAGTGTCACGGTCTGGCTCGCCGTGATCGTCGGCTGGCCCGGCTTGCTGATGGTGGCGGTGACGGTCGTGGTGACCGGCGCCGCCGTCGCGTTGATCGCGTCGGCGTAGACGGTGAGGTCGGCCGCATTGGTGGCGGGCAGTGGCAGGACGGTTTTGACGTACGGGTCACGGACGGCGACCGGACCCGTCGTGTCGACGAACGTGCGGCCCCAGATACCGGCGTTCATGTCGGGCGCCTCAGGGTTCCAGTCGACGGTGCACACCGACAGGTCGGCGCAGGCGTGCCGCGGCGGGGTCACCCGGATCGCGATGGCGTTCAACGCGCCGGGCACGATGGCGCCGGTGACGTTGTATTCGTGCGAGACGAACGTGCCGACGGCGTTCGCGTCGAGCTGCGTGCCGTTGAGCCAGACCTGGGCGCGGTAGCTCAGGCCCTGCAGCCGCAGCCAGTAGACCTGCCCGGGGCTCGCGGCCGCGGCGGTGAACTGGCCGCGGTACCACCAGTCCTGGCCGGTCAGGTCCGGCACGGACTGCAGGTTCGTGCCGGCGTAGATGTTGGTGTAGACGTTGTTCGCCACCAGCCCGGCCAGCACGGTCGAGGGCAGGGTGACCGGGCTCCAGCCGGCGGTCGGGTAGCCGACCTGGGAGATCGTGGCGCCGGTGTCGGCCAGGCCGGTGGCGGAGCGCAGGGCCCAGCCCGAGGTCAGCTCGGTGGAGCCCACGGCGGCGGCCGAGGCGCCGCCGGGGCCGAGCGCACCGATGGTCAGGACCGAGGTCACGGTGAGCAGGAGCGTGGCCAGCGCTCGACGATACATCATCCGATTTCGTGACAATTTGCACCTCCGACGGGTATGCGGAGCCGCAAGCCCGGTGGCGTTGCGGCCCCGCCGGCGGTTACGAGCCGCTCGGCCAGGTGACCTGGGCCGAGTGGTAGTAGTTGATGCCCATGACGTTCCAGCGTGGTCCCTGCGCACCGAGGCGCTGCTTGAACGCGGTGAGGTTGTGCGTGCTCCATGGCGACCAGCCCAGTTCGGCGATCGCGGGCAGCCGCGGGAAGGCCATGTACTCGATGTCGGCCGTGGTCACGAGCGTTTCTGACCACAGCGGTGCCTCGACGCCGAGCACGGCGGTCTCGCCGGCACCGGTGAGGTAGGCGCCCGGGTTCCATTCGTACGCCGTGTTCACGTCGATGAGACCGGCCCACTTCTGACCGAGCCTCGTGTTGTTGCGGTACTTCATGTCCAGGTAGGTCTTGTTGGCCGGGGACATGACCACCTTGGTACCGTTCGCCACCGCCGCGGCCAGCGGCGCATTGCTGGTGGTGGTGCCCCAGAACTGGGCCACCGTCGAGGGCAGCGGGGTCGCGTTGGCCACGTCGTGCCATCCGACGACGGTCTTGCCGTGCGCGGCGACGATCTGCTGTACCCGGTTGATGAAGTACGAGTAGTCGGCCGCGGTGGTGGAGCTGGCCTCGTCGCCGCCGATGTGCACGTACGGGCCCGGGGTCAGCGCGGCGATCTCCCCGATCACCTGGTCGATGAACGTGTACGTCAGCTCCAGCGGCACGCACAGCGAACTGAACCCGACCTGCGTGCCCGTGTACCGGGCCGGCGCCACGCCGTCGCAGTTGAGCTGCGCGTACGAGGCGAGCGCGGCATTGGTGTGCCCGGGCATGTCGATCTCGGGAATGACCGTGATGTACCGGTCGGCCGCGTAGTTCACGATCGCCGTGTAGTCCGCCTGGGTGTAGTAGCCGCCCGGCCCGCCGCCGACCTGCGTGCCGCCGCCGTAGGTCGCCAGATTCGGCCAGGAGTTGATGGCGATGCGCCAGCCCTGGTCGTCGGACAGGTGCAGGTGCAGCACGTTGATCTTGTACAACGCGAGCTGGTCGAGGTACCGCTGGACCTGGGCCACGGTGAAGAAGTGCCGCGCCACGTCGAGCATCGCACCGCGGTGCGCGAACCGCGGGTGGTCGACGATCTGCCCGCCCGGCACCGGCCACGGTCCGGACTGGAGTGTCGCCGCGTCGGCGGTCACGGGCAGCAGCTGCCGCAGCGTCTGCACGCCGCGGAACAGCCCGGCGGGCTGGTTCGCCCGGATGGTGATCGCGCTCGCGGTGACGTCGAGTTGGTAGCCCTCGGCGCCGACGCTGGGCGGCGCACCGGTGAGCAGCAGGGCGATCCCGTCGGCCGGGCCGGCGACGGTGGTGACGACCGGCAGCGGCAGCCCGGTCGAGACCCGCAGCCGGGCTGCGAGCTGGTTGGCGATGGCCGCCGCCGGTGCGGAACCGGGCGCGGCGTAGATGGTGGTGGACGCGGTGATGCCGTGGCTGACCCCGGGCGTGGCGGTAGCCGTGACCGGGACCGGGACGACCGAGCTGAACGCGACAGCGGTCGCGGCGGCGGCGGGAGCGGTGGTGGCGGACAGGAGGGCGGCGACAACGCCGAGGCCGGCGAGGGCCCCGCCGAGTCGTCGTGGCAGGGAGGGGGTGGCCATGACGGTCCTCTCGCAGAACGCACCAGCCTGCGGGCGGGCTCGCACCCACCAGCAGGTATTTGCATTTGACGATCCCCAGTCCAGCCAGGATGGCATGGGCCCGAGCAAGAGGCAAGGTGCTTTACAAATGGCGCCCGGGTCACGCGACGACGACACCAAGAAGATCCTCGACGCGTGTAAGGGCGAGTCGTTCGTGAATCTGCGGGACGAGGCTCTGATCCGGCTGTACTGCAACACCGGCGCCCGCCTGTCGGAGGTCGGGAATCTGCTGCTGACCGATCTCGACCTGAACACCGAGTGAGCGACCGGGCGCGGGGCCGCGACGCCCAGCGCGGGCCGCGCCGGGCGACCGGCGTCGCCGCCGTCCCATCCCCGCCGATGCACACGTGGTCGGGTCCGGTGCCCAGCGGGGACACCGGACCCGACAGTTGCGATCAGGGCGCCCAGAAGTTGCCGCTGACGACGATCATCACCTGGAGCTGGATGCTCGTCGAGTAGTAGTCGTCGCTGGTGAACGACGTGTTGACCATCTTGGTCCACAGCGCGTCGAGCCACGTCTGGCTGCCGGAGTCAGTGAGCGCCGCCACCGCGAACGGTGCGAAGAACGCCGGCTCACTGCCGGAGGAGATCGCCGTGCCGCTCAACGAGTAGCCGACGGCGATGCTGTTCGGGTTGCCGCCGGTCTTGCCCCGCACCCAGGTGTTGAGCTTGCGGGCCGAGGCGAGCGAGGCGGCGTTGCCACTGGTCACCGCATCCGTGCCGATACGCCACGGGGTGCGGCAGGAGTTCCAGAAGTACTTGCCGTCGTTCGGGTCCTCGAGCACCTCGCCGGGCGCCGGCCGCGCCGTGGTGTTGGTGTCGACGACGAAGTCGGGCAGCAGTCCGGTGCTCGACGCGTACCGGCTCTGCAGGTCGGTGATGAGGCTCTGGTGCGCGGTGCGGATGGTGTCCCACGCCGTGTCACCGGTGGCCGTCTTGAATGCGCGGAAGTGGTCGATCATGAAGTCGGACGGCCGGGTGGTCCAGTAGAGGCTGTCGCCCGGGGTGCTCCAGTCGCCGAGGAGCAGCAGATGGGTCGTGGGGTTGACCTCGTTGGCCTTGATCGCATTGATGTGCCTGATGGCCAACTGCTTGTAGTTGTAGGTTCCGGCGCTGCCCCACTGCTTGTCGGCCAGAAGCAGCCCGTACGCGACGTCGAGATCCCCGTCGGTCGCCGAGTCCGAACCGTTGACGCTCTTGCAGGCCGTGTCCTGCTCAGCTGCGAGCAGATCGGGGTTGTGCACGGACGGATGGGCCAACATGTATTTGACCAGCCCGTCGAAGACGGTCTTCGCGTTCGGGTCGGCGCCGGCCATGGTGGCCACGATCGCCATGCCGTAGCCCTGCGCCTCGGCGACATAGGGGTGATCGGCGTCCGGCGAGATGATTTCGTACCAACCGTTGCCGCAGTTCTGCCTGACGAACGCGGCCTTCCACTTGTTGTAGTAGGTGACGACCGCCTGGTCCACAGTGGACTGCGTGCCGCTCGGCCTGAGCGTGCCGCTCACATAGGGGAAGAGGTGACTGCCGAAGGGCACGGCCGGACCGCCCGGCGGCGGTCCGGTGTCCACGGCGACGCTGAGCTTGTCGACGTTGGGCCCGCCGTTGGCGGTGGTCGCGGTGGCGCGGATCGTGTTCGTGCCGGCGTTCACCGCTGCCGTGACCGTCTTGGTCTGCCAGGTGTCCCAGTTGCCGGTACCGGGGAAGGACAGTGCGCCGGAGACCACCGTGCCGTTGACGGAGATGTCCATCGGCCGCCGCTGCCGCAGGCCCGGTCGCGGTTGACCGACCAGAACGTCAGGCGGGCCAGGTGGTGCTGTTGCGCGTACGCCAGAATCGTCTGGAAGTCGGCGAGCGTGACGGTCTCGTCGGTCTCGTCGGTCTTGCCGTTCATCGACGAGATGCCGATCCTCGTGTAGGCCACGGCATCGCTGTAGCCGTAGGCGTTCTTGACGGCGTTCTTCAGGCCGTCGGCGGCACTGACCGACGCGGCGCCCATCGTGCCGCTGTGCCCGCCGAAGTCGAACGGCATGATGGTCCAGCCGTCATTGTTCAGGCCGGCCGCGGCGCCCTTGTTGATGAGATCGACGCCGTCGGAGTCCGGCCCGGTCGGGGTCGTGCCGAACGTGACGAACGTCTTGATGCCGGGGTTGCATCCGCCGTCGGAGAGCATGAAGGCGAGCGTGAAGAACTTGATGCCGGTCGCCGACATCACCGAGGTCGGGCTCTGCGGGTTGCCCCAGCCGAAGTACTCGTACGGCGCGACGGCCATGTCGTACGCGACGACGCCGACGTTGTCGGTCGAGGCACCCCACGACAGGTTGATGCTGTTCTCGGTGATGGTGCCGCAGGCGGGCTGTCCGGGCGCGGTCGGCGGTGCGGTGTCGCCGGGGACGCCGGTGCTGAGCCGGTCGACGTTGGGCCCGCCGTTGGCGGTCGTGGCGATGGCCCGGATCCGGTTGGTACCGGCGGAGAGGCCGACGGTCAACGTCACCGTCTGCCAGGTGTCCCAGTTGCCGGTGCTCGGGAACGACAGGGCACTGCGCACGAGGGTGCCGTTGACCGTCACGTCCATCGGCCGGTCGACGCTCGCGCCGTTCGCGACACCGTTCGCGTATCGGATGGCGACGCTCACGTTGCCCGCGGTGGCGGCCGGGATCGACCATTCGACGTAGCTTCCGACGATGTTGTCGTAGTTCACGAAGCCGGTGCCGGTGAACCCGGTGTGGTTGGACTCGACCGCGCCCTGTGAGACGGTCGCGTTCTCCGCCTGGTAGTCCGACGTCGGCGGCGCGACGTCGACGTCGCGCCGGTCGACGTTGGGGCCGCCGTTGACGGTCGTCGCGACGGCACGGATCCTGTTGGTGCCGGCGTTCACCGCAGCGGTGATGGTCTTGGTCTGCCACGTGTCCCAGTTGCCGGTGCCCGGGAACGACAGCGAGGTGGCGACCGCCGTGCCGTTGACGCTGACGTCCATCGGCCGGTCGGTTGTGGTGCCGTTGGCGAAGCGCAGCCCGATCGTCGCGGTGCCCGCCGTGGCGGCGT
Organism: Dactylosporangium sp. NPDC005555; assembly: GCF_040605635.1. Taxonomy (NCBI): domain Bacteria; kingdom Bacillati; phylum Actinomycetota; class Actinomycetes; order Micromonosporales; family Micromonosporaceae; genus Dactylosporangium; species Dactylosporangium sp. NPDC005555. The sequence goes on along the minus strand of NZ_JBEXDG010000049.1, from coordinate 9,551 downwards.
TGACGGTCCACTCGACGTAGCTGCCGGTCGCGTTGTCGTAATTGACGAATCCTGTTCCGGTGAAGCCGGTGTGGTTGGACTCCACGGCGCCGCCGGAGATGGTGGCGCTCTCTGCCTCATACCGGGTCGCGGCGGCCTGCGCCGGTTCCGCCAGCGGAAGGATCGCGGCCACCACTGCTGTCTACTGCAGCGCGACGAAGAGCGGCTCCATCGACTGACGCAAGCTGTTCCGGTGGTCGCATGACCGCATCGGGCCTGCCCTCGCCGATGTGGCCCTATGACGGCGCATCGATACAATCTCCAGCACGGGTGGCGTGCGGGGGATTGACCCGCCGGCTCAAACACCTGGCCGCCACCGCCGGTGTCCGGATGCCAAGGATGCATCCGCACATCTGCGCCACACGTTCGTCACGACCATGCTCGACGCCGGCGTCAGCCTCCGCGACGTGCAGATCGCCGCCCGCCACGCCGACCCGCGAACGACGATGCAGTACGACAGGCCCCACCCAGATGGCCCAGTGGGGTGCCGACAAGATCTGCTCGTCGTGCTACCGGTGGGCGAAGAGCAAGCTCGGGGGAGCCGACGCCCCGCCCTCGCTGGGCATGGGCAACATGCAGGAAGGGTCATGGGACGCGGTGAAGTGAACCGGCTCCGCGACGGCGAGCAGCCGTTCCACAGCTGGGGGCTGTCGAAGCGGCAGGCCGCCGCCGTCACCACGGGAGGGAAGGGGCTGCTGATCATCCGCGCCTACTGCGGCGACGGCTGACGCGCTGAACACCACGCGACCGGGTCAGGTGCCGCTGCGTTGGCCACCGGTGGTCAGGCCGCGACGACGACCTCGGTGCCGGCCCGGCGGATCGCCTCCACGTGGTCGTGGTCGGCGCCGGCGTCGGTCACCAGGACGGCCACGTCGGTGATGACGCAGATGCGGGCCAGGCAGTTGCGGCCGACCTTGGAGCCGTCGGCGACCACCACGACCCGGTCGGCGCGGCGGATCATCGCCGCGTTGGTGTGGGCCTCGATCTCGTCGTGGGTGGTCAGGCCGCCGCGGGCGCTGATGCCGTCGACGCCGACGACGGCGACCTCCATGTTGAGGCCGGACAGTGCCTGGTCGGCGATCGGGCCGACCAGCTCGTAGGACTGGGTGCGGGAGACGCCGCCGGTCATGATGAGCTTGAGCCGGGGGCGCAGGGCCAGCTCGGAGGCGATGTTGAGGGCGTTGGTCACGACCGTGAGGTCGACCCGCTCGGCGAGCAGGCGGGCCAGGATGTGGGTGGTGGTGCCGCCGGTGAGGCCGAGCGTCAGGGGTCCGCGGGGCAGCAGGGCGGCGGCCCGCTGGGCGATGAGGGCCTTCTCCTCGCGGTGCTGCCCGACCCGGTAGCGCACCGGCAGCTCATAGGCCATGTCCACGGCGACGGCGCCGCCGTGGGTGCGTGACAGCAGCTTCTGGTCTTCGAGGACCTGCAGGTCGCGGCGGATGGTGGCGGCCGAGACGCCGAACTCCTCGGCGAGCTCACCCGCGTCGACGGAGCCGAGACCCGACACGCGTTCGAGGATGGCCGACACGCGGTCGGCCCGGCGCAGGGAACTCTGCGGCATGGAGGCTCCGATTCCAACAATGATCAAACGCGCAGTCAGGATAGTTCGTTTCCGTCTGGAACGTCAAAGAACCTTGCGCGCTTCTGTGCCGCCTGCGGACAATCCGAACCATGACTGTGATCACGTTCCTCGGCGCGGGCAGTGTGGTGTTCACCCGAGAGCTGCTCGCCGACCTGCTCGCGTTCGACGAGTTGCGCGAGGTGACGCTCGCCCTGCACGACATCGACGCGGAGCGGCTGGAGACCGCCGAGGCGATCGCCCGCCGCACCGCCGAGCAGCTCGGCGCCGCACCGAAGATCATCACCAGCCTGGACCGGCGGGCCGCTCTGGACGGCGCCACCTACGTCATCAACGCCATCCAGGTGGGCATGCACGCCGCGACGGTGCGCGACTTCGCGGTCCCGGCGGGATACGGGCTGCGCCAGACCATCGGCGACACGGTCGGCGTCGGCGGGATCTTCCGCGCCCTGCGGACCTTCCCGGTACTCGCCGGCATCGCCGCGGACATGCGTGCGGTGTGCCCGGACGCGTGGCTGCTCAACTACACCAACCCGATGGCGATGAACGTCGCCTACCTGGCCGCGATCGCCCCCGATCTCAACGTGGTCGGCCTGTGCCACTCCGTCTTCTGGACCGTGCACGACCTGTGCGCCCTCATCGACGTGCCGCTCGACGAGGTCGACTACCGTGCCGCGGGCGTCAACCATCAGGCGTGGCTGCTGCGCTGGGAGCACCGCGGCGAGAACCTGTATCCCCGGCTGGACGCCCGCATCGCCGAGGATCCGCAGCTGCGCCGCCGGGTGCGGATGGACATGTACCGCCGGCTCGGCCATTTCCCGACCGAGACCAGCGAGCACTCCGCCGAGTATGTCCCGTGGTACCTGCATCACGACAGCGAGGTGGAGCGGCTGCGTATCCCGGTGGGGGAATACGTGCGCATCAGCGAGGCGAACCTCGCGGACTACACCGCCACCCGCGCCACGGTTCTCGCGGGCGAGCCTCTGGACCTGCACCGGGACGCGACCGAATACGCGCCGCAGGTGATCCACAGCATGCAGACCGGCACCCTGCGCCGCATCCACGCCAACGTCGCCAACCTCGGGCTGATCAGCAACCTGCCGGAGGGGTTCGCGGTGGAGGTGCCGTGCGTCGTGGACCGGCTCGGCGTGCGCCCGGAACGGGTCGGCGCACTGCCACCGCAGTGCGCGGCGGTCAACCGGGGGTTCGTGAGCGTCGGCGAGCTCACCGTGCGGGCGATGCTCGACGGCGACCGGCGCCTGGTCCGGCAGGCGGCGATGGTCGATCCGAACACCGCCGCCGCCCTGACCCTCGAGCAGATCTGGGCGCTGTGCGACGATCTGACCGAGGCGCACGGCGACCTGCTGCCCCCCGCATTGCGTGGGCGGATCGCCTTCTAGGTATCAAACGCGCAATGCAGGATGCTCACTTGTGCAGACGGTCTTGTGGCGCAAATATAAACGAGCATAGTTTCCGTGCATGAACGACACCACCCTGGAAATCGCCAGCCAGCCGGACGTGTGGCGGCGGGGGCTCACGCTGGCCGGTGAGGCCCGCGCTGCCCTCGCCGCGCCGGGCGAGCGGACGCTCGTGCTGGGCTGCGGCACCTCCTGGTTCATCGCGCAGAGCCTGGCCGAGCTGCGGGAGACCGCCGGCTTCGGCGAGACCGACGCCGTCTGCGCGTCCGAGTTCGTCCCGCGCCGCCGGTACGACCGGGTCGTCGCGATCACCCGTTCCGGCACGTCGACCGAGGTGCTCGACGCACTGCGCCGGCTGCCCGCCGGGGTGCACCGGGTGGCGGTGACCGCCGTGGACGGGGAGCCGGTCGACGACCTCACCGACACCCGCATCCTGCTCGACTTCGCCGACGAGCGCAGCGTCGTGCAGACCCGCTTCCCGACGACCGTGCTGGCGATGACCCGGGCGGCCTTCGGCGAGGACCTCGGCCACCTCGTCGCCGACGGCGAGGCCGGCCTCACCGCGCCGCTGCCCGCGGACCCGGCGACGGTCCGCCACCTCGTGTTCCTCGGCACCGGCTGGACCGTCGGGCTGGCCCACGAGGCGGCCCTCAAGGTGCGCGAAGCGGCGCAGGCGTGGTCGGAGTCCTACCCCGCGATGGACTACCGGCACGGCCCGGTCGCCGTCGCCGGACCGCACAGCCTCGTCTGGTCGTTCGGGGCGGTGCCCGGCCCGCTCGACGACGTCGTGCGCGGCGCCGGTGCCGTGCCGTACCGCGACGTCCGGGACCCGCTCGCCCAGCTCCTCCTGGCCCAGCGCTTCGCGGTCGCGCTCGCCGCGCACCGCGGCCTCGACCCCGACCGTCCCCGCCTGCTGACCAGGTCGGTCGTGCTCGCCTGAACCCGCGTTCCATCCCCAGTGCCCCCGCCAGGCACCCGACAGCCCTCGGCAACCCCCACTGAAGAGGTGCAGCGATGACGATCCCCACCCGAGGTATCCGAAGGACCAGACTGCTGGCCGGCGCCGCCGGCGTCGCCCTGTTGCTCGGCGCGTGCAGCGGCGGCTCCAAGGCCGACGACACCAAGGACGCCGCCGAAGGCTACGACCCGGCCGCCCAGGTGACCATCACCTGGTGGACCGGGCAGACCACCGAGGCCGAGGTCGCGGCGGAGCAGCTCGCGGCCGAATACACCAAGGCACACCCGAACGTCACGATCAAGACCTCGACCGGCGCCTCGACCACCGACGACCTGCTCACCAAGCTGTCGGCCGGGTTCACCGGCGGCAGCTACCCCGACATCTCCTACGCCTACGGCAGCTGGGCCGGTGAGCTGGCGACCAGCGGCAAGACCCAGAATCTCGCCAAGTACGTCGCGGACCCCGCCTTCGGGTGGCAGGAGATTCCTGAGGCGGCCCGTACCACGGCCACCTACGACGGCAGGGTCATCGGCGTCCCGGCGCTGGTGGACAACCTCGCCCTCATCTACAACCCGAAACTCTTCGACGACGCCAAGGTTCCATACCCCACCGACCAGTGGTCATGGGACGACTACCGGGCCGCGGCGAAGAAGCTCACGAACGCGGCGCAGAACCAGTACGGCACGGCGTACTCGGTGTCGGGCAGCGAGGACACCACCTGGCACCTGTGGCCGATGCTGTGGCAGCGGGGCGGGAAGATCCTCGACGGCAAGAAGCCGGCGTTCAACTCCGACGCCGGCGTCGGCGCGCTCGAACAGCTGCGGGCGATGGCGGTCGACGACAAGTCGATGTACCTCGACCAGACCGACGAGAAGTACGTGCCGCTGTTCGCCGACGGCCACATCGGCATGATCATGTCGGGTCCGTGGACGCTGCTGGACCTCAAGGAGGCCGGGATCGAGTACGGCGTCGCGCAGCTGCCCGGGTACAACGGTGACCACCAGACCGTGTCCGGCCCAGACCTGTGGGTGCTGTTCGACCATGCCGACGCCAACCGGGCCGGTGCCTCCCGCGACTTCATCAAGTGGTTGACCAGCAAGGAGACCGACGCGAAGTGGAACCTCGCGATCGGTAACCTCCCGCTGCGCTCCAGCGAGCAGGGCACCCCCGAGTTCGCCTCCTACGTCAAGGAGTACCCCGGCGGCCAGAAGTTCTTCGACAACCTGGTCAACGCCAAGCAGGCCCGCCCGACCCTCGCCGGCTACGAGGAGATGTCCCGCAACGTCGGCGACGCGATCGCCAAGGTGCTGCAGGGCGCCGCCAAGCCGAAGGAAGCACTCGACGACGCGGCCAAGAAGTCGGTCGGGGTGTTGGAGGACTCGTGACACTGACGTTCGCGGTCCCCGCTCGCACTGATGCACAGCGGGCGAAGCGGCAGACCCGGCGGCCGGCGATCCGGCGGACGCTCACCGGCTGGGCGTTCGCCGGACCGGCGACGATCATCGTGGTCGGGCTGTCGCTGTTCCCCGCCATCTGGGCGTTCTTCATCTCCCGCACCAAGTGGAACGGCATCGCCGAACCGCAGGACATCGGCTGGCGCAACTACGAGCGGCTCGCGCAGGACCCGGACCTGGCCGCCGCGGCCCAGCACACGCTGGTGCTGACCGTACTGTTCGTGCCCGCGTCGATCCTGCTCGGCCTGCTCATCGCGATCGCGCTCAACCAGCGGATCCGGCTCATCGGGTTCTACCGCACCTGCATCTTCGTGCCCTACGTCGCGTCCGCGGCGGCCACCGGCATCCTGGCCGGCTACGTGTTCAACCCGCAGTTCGGCGCCGCGAACGAGGCACTGCGCCGGCTCGGCCTGCCCACCCAGCAGTTCCTGGAGAACCCGCGGCAGGCGCTGCTGGTCGTGTGCCTCATCGCGTTGTGGGGCGAGGTCGGCTTCACCACCGTCGTGTACCTGGCGGCACTGCAGGACGTGCCGCGGGAACTCGTCGAGGCGGCGACGATGGACGGCGCCGGCCGGTGGCGGATCTTCCGCAGCGTCACGCTGCCGCAGCTGCGCCCGGTCACGCTGTTCACCACGGTCTGGCAGAGCATCACCGCGCTGCAGCTGTTCGACCTGATCTACACCACGACCCGCGGCGGCCCGATGAACAGCACCCAGACGATCGTCTACTACATCTACGAACTGGCGTTCCAGACCCGGCGGCTCGGCTACGGCGCGGCCGTGGCCTACCTGCTGTTCGCGGTGACGCTGCTGCTCACCGCGCTGGTGATCTGGCGCAGCCGGCGCAGCGGCGAGGAGGCGTTCTGATGCGAGCCAAACGCTGGCTGCGGCTGCCCTTCAGTCCGTGGCACCTGCTGCTGATGCCATTGTCCTTGCTGTTCGTTCTGCCGCTGGTACAGATGGTGCTCACGTCGTTCATGACCGATCGGGAGATCAACCGTTTCCCGCCCCGGTTCCTGCCCAGCGGCCTGCATCTGGACGGCTACCGGAAGCTGTTCGAACAGTCGCACATCCTGCTGTGGTTCGGCAACACGGTGCTCGTCGCGGCCGTGTCCGTCGCGTCGCACCTGGTGCTGTGCTCGGCGGCCGGCTACGGCTTCGCCCGGATGCGCTTCGCCGGGCGGGGCGTCGCGTTCGTGGCGATCATCGCGACGGTGATGATCCCGATCCAGCTGCTGATGATCCCGACGTACCTCATGTTCGCCCGGCTCGGCATCGTCGACACCCTCGCGGCGGCGTTCGTGCCGTGGCTGGCATCCGCGTTCGGCATCTTCCTGATGCGGCAGTTCTTCCTGAACCTGCCGGTCGAACTGGAGGAGGCGGCCCGCATCGACGGGTGCGGCGTGTGGCGCACCTTCGTCAGCATCGTGCTGCCACTGGCCCGGCCGGCGCTGGCCACGCTCGCCGTCTTCACCCTGCTGTCCAGCTGGAACGACCTGCTGTGGCCGCTGGTCGCGATCAGCGACGACCACCGCTTCACCCTGCAGGTCGGGCTGGCCAGCTTCCAGGGCACCCGGCGCACCGAGTGGTCCCAGCTGATGGCCGGCAACGTCGTGGCGACCATGCCGCTGATCCTGGCGTTCCTGCTCGCGCAGCGACGGTTCATCGCCACGATGACCTTCAGCGGATTGAAGGGGTGATCTCGTCGATCGTCGCCTGGGCCGCGGTGCCGCCCGCGGCCCGGGTGCTCAGCGAGCCCGCCTGCGCGGCCCAGGCCAGCGCCTCCGGGATGTCCCGGCCGGCCGCGCGGGCGGCCAGGAACCCGGCGTTGAAGCTGTCCCCGGCGCCGGTGGTGTCCACCACGTCGACCGGCAGGCCGGGCGCCGTCGCCGAGCCGACACCCGGCCACCAGGCGCGGCCACCATGGGCGCCGTCCTTGAGCACCACCGCGGTCCCGCCGGCCACCAGCCGGGCCGCGGCGTCGTCGATGGCGGCCTTTTTGTCAGGCCCGTCAGCGTCGGCCGGCTTGCCACCCGTCACCGCGAGCAGTTCCGCCGCATTGGGCAGGAACACGTCGGTCACCGCGAGGATCTCCGCCAACCCCGCCCACCGGCCCGTCGGGTCCCAGTTGGTGTCCAGGGACGTGCTGACCCCCAGCCGCCGGGCCCGGGCGAACACGCCGGCCAGCCCCTCGTGCAGCCGCGGCTGCAGGAACAGCGACGCCACGTGGACATGCCGGGCCGAGGCCAGCAGCTCGTCGGTCACGTCGGCGGGGACCAGCGCCGGGATCGTGCCCGGCAGGGTCAGGATCGCCCGGTCGTCCGGGGCGGACAGGATCACGCTGAGCCCGGTCGGCGTCTTTTCCACGGACTGTGGCAGGAGCAGCTCCACCCCGCGCTCGGTGAGCCGCTCCCGGACGAACGCGCCGAAGACGTCGGTGCCGACGGCCGCCAGCAGCCCCGTGCGCAGCCCGAGGCGGGCGCAGCCGGCCGCGGTAATGGCGGCCGAACCGCCCAGCACCAGGTCGGCCGCGTCGAGCAACTGCTCCTCCTGGCCGAACCGTGGGCGCACGTCACCGCGCAGCACCAGGTCGGGGTTGGCGTCACCGATCACGAGCACGTCGAGCCGCATCGTCACTCCTCGCTCAATGTTCGTATGGACAGTATCAGTTGGCTGATCACGCTCATACGGCGAGCTTTCGCGCAAAAACAGCTATTGACATCCGTCTGTTTGTGCAGTTGAATCGCTCGCACGACGCGATCGAGCCCAGCCGGTAGCGGAGCCCCTCCCAAGTCCGGCACACAGGTCGCCAGGGTGCTGCAGCACCCGAGGCGGGGCAGATCCCGATCCCCTCGGAGTCAGTCCTGTGAGAACCGCACTGCGCCGTGTCGGCGTCCTCGTCCTGGCGGCGACCGCCGTCGTCGGCCTCGGCATCGGCAGCGGCACCGCCGCCGCCGCCACCTACACACTGCCGCCGGTCAACGCCAAGTTCGACTACCAGATCGGCGCCCCCTACACGCCCCCGGCCGGCGTCCAGGTCGTCAGCCGCGACCGGACCGTCGCACCGGCGGCCGGCCTGTACAACATCTGCTACGTCAACGTGTTCCAGACCCAGCCCGACGAGATCGCGTGGTGGCAGGCGAACCACGACGACCTGCTGCTGCGCGACGCCGGCGGCCAGTACGTCATCGACGGCGACTGGGGCGAGAACCTCATCGACGTCTCCACCGCAGCCAAGCGCACCGCCGTGGCCGCGATCGTCAACGGCTGGATCGACGGCTGCGCGGCCAAGGGATTCAAGGCCGTCGAGCCGGACAACATCGACTCCTACGACCGCTCCAACGGCCTGCTCACCAAGGCCAACGCCATCGCCCTGCTGAAGCTGATCGCCACGCACGCGCACGACAAGGGCCTGGCGATCGCCCAGAAGAACACCACCGACCTGGGCACCGCCGGCAAGTCCGCGGGCCTGGACTTCGCCGTCGCCGAGGAGTGCGGCCGCTACAGCGAATGCGGCGACTACACCGCGGTCTACGGCAACAACGTCATCGCCATCGAGTACACGAAGAGCGCCTTCACGAAGGCGTGCCGCAGCCACGGATCCGCGATCTCGATCGTGCTCCGCGACGTCAACGTCACGGCACCGGGCAGCAGTACCTACAAGTACGACGCCTGCTGACCCAGGCGTTCCATGCGGGCGGCAGCGGCTCCGGTCAACCCGGCTACCGGTGCCGCCCGCGCCTGTCGTGCTGTGCGGCGCGGTGATTGCACGATCCCCGACAGTGACCGCCCGCGATCGTCATGGCGAGCTACCGCACATCGCTGCAGGCCGCGCTCGACACTGCCCAGTTCCGGACCGCCCCGTGATGCGCCGATGTGGTCCTGGTTCGCGGTGACCTGGCCACCCTGCCGGCGGGCTGCCGGCGGTGCCACCGGCGTCCGGCTCGACGTGCCGGCGGGTGACGACGAACTGACCCGCCTCGGCGGCACGCTCAACGACATGCTCGCTGCTCTGGACACTGCGCTGCAGCGGGAGCGGCGGTTCGTCAGCGACGCCAGCCACGAGCTGCGCACGCCGCTCACCCTGCTCGCCGCGGAGCTCGA
>NZ_JBEXDG010000048.1:0-84954 GCF_040605635.1 Dactylosporangium sp. NPDC005555 | reverse complement strand
TCGAAGGCTGGTACAACACCCGCCGTCGACACTCCACATTGGACTATCTCAGCCCAGCAGCTTACGAAACCAAGCTACGCAACGAATCCCAGCTCCGTCAGGTAGCCTGACACCACCTCAACAACCCTGTCCGTCAAAACGGGGCAACCCCAGCGGTGCGCCGCAGTCGGCGGCGCGCACGGCACCCGAATCGGACAGCGGCAACACGGTGACGGGCGTCGTGTAGCAGCCGAGGGCGCTGCCGCTGGACGCCTCCTTCCACCACAGGAACACCGCGCCGCCGACAGCCAGCACCAGGATCACCACGAGGGTCTTCGTCCGCACGATGCGGGATGCTACGGCAGCCGGTCGAGGAAGGAGCGGAGCACGGTGAGCCAGGCGGTGGGCTGGTCGACGGCCAGGACATCGGCGACGTACGCGCGACGGGACACATCCGAAGGGTGGCGGGTCGAGTGTCCGAGGCCGTGCAGCAGGACGACCGGGGGCCGGAGCCCCCGGCGAGGACGGAGAGCGTCGCGCCGGAGCGTCAGCCGTTCCATCGTGATCATCATAGGCCGGCTGAGTAGGGTCTGATGATGGCCATCGAAGGGTTCGTCCGCGATGCGGAGAAGCTCGGCGTCCACAGCTTCATGGTGCTGCGCGGCGGCGAGACCGTCGCGGAAGGCTACTGGCACCCCTACCGGCAGGACGTGCCGCAGTCGCTGTACTCGCTGAGCAAGAGCTTCACGTCGACCGCGGTCGGGCTCGCCGTCCACGACGGGCTGCTGACCGTCGACGACCTGGTCCACGAGATCCTCGGCGGCGCCGACGACCTGAAAGGGATGCGGGTCCGGCACCTGCTGACCATGACGACCGGGCACGACACCGAATCCGGCGAGTCGATGGCGGCCGACCCCGACGAGGACTGGGTCCGTGGGTTCCTGAGCCACCCCGTCGTGCACGAGCCCGGCACCCGGTTCGTCTACAACAGCGGCGCCACGTACGCGCTGTCGGCGATCCTGCAGCGGCTGACGGGCGTGACGCTGCTGGACTACCTGCGGCCGCGGCTGTTCGAGCCGCTCGGTTTCGGGCCCGCGGCCTGGGAGACGTGCCCGCGCGGGATCACCGTGGGCGGCTGGGGCCTGACCCTGCGGACCCGCGATCTGGCGACGTTCGGCCAGCTGTACCTGCGACGCGGCCGATGGCAGGGCGAGCAGCTCGTGCCGGCGGAGTGGGTCGACGAGGCCACCCGGCTCCAGGTGCCCAACGTCGACCCGACCGGCTCCCGGGAGTCCCTCGACTGGCAGCAGGGCTACGGCTACAAGTTCTGGCGGTGCCGGCACGACGGCTACCGCGCGGACGGGGCGTTCGGGCAGTTCATCGTCGTCCTGCCGCGGCTGGACACGGTCGTCGCGGTCACCGCCGCGACCGAGGACATGCAGGCGGTCCTCGACGCCGTGTGGGCGCACCTGCTCGGCCCGCTGGAGCCGTCGCAGGTCGTCGGGCTGGAGCTGCCCGCGGTCACCGGCACTGCCGAGCCGCGGGAGGACCTGCCGGGCCGCTTCCACACCGCCGACCCGCCCGTGCCGCCGCGACGTCACCATCGTCCGGACATCGACCAGCCGTCCCGGATTGTCGGTTTCGCCATTGTACGAGCACCGCACGGCTGGACGGTCCGGTTGCACGACGAGCACGGCGCGCACGAGTTCGCCTGCGCGCCCGGCCGGTGGGTGCCGTCGACGATGACGACGTGCGACGGCGTGGCCAACCCGATCGCGACGACCGGCGGGTGGCGTGGGCCGACCACGTTCGAGCTGTGTGTCTGCCACACGGGGGATCCCTGCACCCGCACGTACACGGCGGAGTTCGACGACTCCGGGGTCACCGTCACGCCGGTGGACTCGGTCGGCTTCGAGTTCACCACGCACCCGGTGATCCGAGCCTGGGCGGTCCGAGGCGGGGCGGTCCGAGCCGACGTGGTCCGCGGCTGAAGGTCCCCGAAATGTGCCAGGCGGCGTCGCCGCGCGGGCGGCGCGCTCGTTGATCCGTCAGGGTAATGGCAACAGACCACGTCGCCCTGGAGGGTCGTCATGCGCCACCGCATCCTTGCCGCCACCACGTTGCTGACCGGTGCACTGACCCTGACAGGGTGCGGTGTGCTGGACAAGGCCGCCGACACGCCGACGCCGGGCCCGGCCGCGACGACCGGCGGCGCCAAGAGCGCACCGGCCCCGGCGAAGACCACGAGCGGCCCGGTGGCGTTGCCGGACATCTGCACCCTGCTGACCAAGGCGGAGGTGAACACCCTGACCGGGAAGAAGGTGACGCTCATGAGCAACGAGGGCGGCAACTCCCCGGGCGCCCGCTACTGCCAGTGGCAGCTCACCAGCGGCCAGCTCACCATCACCGTCAACGTGGAGACCCGCGACCAGTTCGACGTGCAGAACAAGGAGGCGGTGCAGGTCGCCGGGGTCGGTGAGTCCGCCTACTCGCTCGCCGGTCACCTGTACGTCTACGCCGACGGCAAGATCGTCGACGCCTACGCGACCTCGGCCGGCACCGACGCCGGCAACCTGAAGGTCGAGCAGCGCGCCGCCGAGGCGGTCCTGCCCAAGCTCGCGTAAAGGCGTCAGCCGATGCGGATGACGATGACCTCGTCGTCGGCGACCTCGGCGACGCAGTCGTGCAGCAGGACGATCACGTCCCGGCCGGCGGCGCCCGCCTCGGCCGGGTCGAGGTCGATGCGGTCCTCGGCGAACCGCTCGCGGAACTCGGCGTCGTCGAACGTGTCCGGGTCCAGGCGCGGCAGGAACGCACGGTGCTGCGGGGTCAGCAGCACCGTGAACCGGTCGTCGTCCTCGGGCACGTCGTCGAGCAGCCGGTCGTATTCCGAGGTGTGCAGCGTGATGCCGCGGTCGCCGAGCAGCTCCAGGACCGGCAGGATCACGTAGGCCGACCAGTCGAAGGACACCTCCAGGGGCGTGCCGAGCTTCTCCAGCGCGGCCGAGGGGTCGCGGGTGAACTCAGCGACGGATGTCGCCTTGAGGGAGCTGAAGGTGGCCACTGCCGACATGGGGCTGACCGTACCGCAGCCGCGGATCGGGCCATGGCGGGGGCACCGGCGCCGGCGGAAGCACGCCGAGGATCCGGCGGTGCAGCAGGATCGCGCCGACCAGCACCGCCGGCGACGTGATCAGGTACAGCACGGCACCGGGCGCGGCGAAGACCTCGGGGATCGGCACGGCGACGAGGAAGCGCAGCGACAGGACCGGCAGGATCAGCGCGATCACGCTCATCATGCCGAAGCCGGTCACGTACGCCCGGTGCTGCCACGCGAACTTCAGGTGCTGCTTCGCGCCGTGCACGCCGTGGTGGTGCAGCGACACGGCGAGGACCAGGACCCCGACCAGGAAGCCGTTGAAGAACAGCCCGACGCCGAACGCGACGGCGAGGTTGAAGCCCGGCAGCAGCAGCAACGGCAGGCAGATGAGCCAGCCGACGTGCAGCACCAGCGTCACGACGACGGTCTGGCGCAGGCACACCCCGGAGGCCCGCCACCACGACGGCGGCGGGATGTGCCCGCCGCCGGTCAGCCGGACCACGCTCCTGGTCATGAACGGCAGGAAGAACGCGCCGAAGAACATCGTCACCGGCACCGTCAGCGCCGTGATCAGCAGGTGGAACGCGGTCTCGGCGGCCCACCGCATGACCCAGCCGAGCGCCCACCTGACCGCCGACGGCCAGCTCGCGACGAACCCGAGCAGCCAGTCGACGGCGACCTTGATCGCCATCGCGACGACCTTCTCGACGCCGAGCAGGCACAGCGCGGTCAGCGCGACCGGGAGCAGCGCCCACAGCCACAGCCTCGGGTTGCGGAGGAAGAACGCCAGCCCCCGCCAGAAGAACCCGAAGCCGATGAAGAACCGCCCGACGCTGCTCGCGGCCCGCTTGGCCCCGGCGACGGTGTGCCGGGTCGCGGTGCCCGCCGCGCCCGCGACGCGCAGCGCGGCCGTCTGCGCCGCGGCCTGCGCGACCTGGGCCGCCTGCGCGGCGACCTGCGCTGCCTGCCCCGCCTGTGTCGCGGCCTGCGCCGCCACTTGGGCCAGGTGGCCGGCGTGCGCCCGCTCCCGCTCGGCGCGGATCCCGCTCAGCGCCTCCAGCCCGGATCCGGAAGGCTGGACCGGACGCCGGTCCGGCGGCGCGTACGGCGCGGCCGGAGGCGCCGACGGCGCCAGGTGTTCCGGTTCGCGGAGCTGCTCGTCCAAGACCTTGCCTGCCTCTACGCCGTCGAGGGGACGCGACAAGACGCAGAGCGTAACGAGTACCGTTCGGTACGTCGAGATCGCCTAAGATCTGGCCCGTGACGGGGATCTGGAATCATGAATGCGTCGATGCGGCCGCCGCGCCGCTGGACGCCGGGCTGGTCGAGCTGCGGCGTGCCATCCACCTGCGGCCCGAGGTGGCCGGCGCCGAGCGGCACACCGCGGCCCTGGTGGCGGACCGGCTCCGCGCCGCCGGCCTGGAGGTGCGCACCGGTGTCGGCGGCCACGGCGTCGTCGGCGTCGTGCGCGGCGACCTGAGCGGCGGCCGGACCATCGCCTACCGCGCCGATCTCGACGCGTTGGCCGTCGAGGGCGGCGCCGCGCACATCTGCGGGCACGACCTGCACACCGCGATCGGCGTCGGCGTGGCCGAGGTCCTGGCCGGGCTCCGGGACCGGTTCGCCGGCCGGGTCGTGCTGCTGTTCCAGCCGGCGGAGGAGACCCTGGAGGGCGCCCGGGCGATGCTCGACGACGGCGCTCTCGACGACTGCCCGCCGGACGAGGTCTACGCGGTGCACTGCGCGCCGTTGCCGGTCGGCGTCCTCGCCGCCATGCCCGGCACGGGCCACCCCGGCCTCGACACGTGCCACTTCGAGCTGCGCGGCCCGGATGCCGCGTCGAGGGGCCGGCGGCTGCTGGACCGGGTCGACGCCATGACCACCGTCCGGCGTCCCGCGACGGACGCCGAGTTCGCCGAGCTGGCGGCGGTGCTGCAGACCCCGGACGGCCCCCTGGCCAGCTACGTCGTCACCGGCTCGCACCTGCGGGCGGACAGCGACCCGGTCACCGCGGAGGTGTGGCTGCGGGCCTGGCCCGAGACCCGCCACCCCGAGCTGCGCGACGAGCTGCGCCGCCTGGCCGCCGAGGCGGACGCCGGGATCACGTTCCCCGGCCCGCCGTTCCCGGCCATGATCTGCGCGCCGGAGCTCACCGAGACCGCCGCCGGGCATCTGCGGGAGGACCCCGCCGTCGAGGCCGTCCTGACGTTGCACGCGGCGTGGCCGTTCAGCGGCGAGGACTTCGCGCTGTTCCTGCACCGGGTGCCCGGCTCGATGTTCTTCCTCGGCGTCGGCGACCGCGGCACCCCGCACGCCCTGGACTTCACCCCCGACGAGCGGGCCGTCGGCGTCGGCGTCCGGGCGATGACCGGGCTGCTGCTGCATCGTCTCGCCGGAGGCGGCTGACGAGGTACCTCGTTCGTGTGTACCGCCGACCGGCCGGAACTCCGTAGGGTGATCGGATGCTTACTGGCGGGGTGGCAGGGCTCGGCATCGACTTCGGCACCTCCACCACCGTCGCGATGCTCGCCGGTGACGACGGGGTTCCCCGGCCGCTGCTGTTCGACGCCAGCCCGCTGCTGTCCTCGGCCGTGTTCGCCGTGCCCGGCGGCGACCTGCTCACCGGCGCCGACGCGGAGCGGGCCGCGGTCGCGTACCCGGCCGCGTACGAGCCCAACCCGAAACGCCGCGTCGACGAGCACACCGTCCTGCTCGGCGAGCGGGAGGTGACCGTCGTCGACCTCGTCGCGGCCGTCCTGCGCCGCGTCGCCGCCGAGGCCGAGCGGTCCACCGGCACGCCGCCGCCGACCGTGGTGCTGACCCACCCGGCGACGTGGGGTCCGCCCCGCCTCGCCGTCCTCGCCGAGAGCGCCGAGCGGGCCGGGCTCGGCGCCGTCCGCTTCGTGCCCGAGCCGGTCGCAGCGGCCGCGTACCTCACCGGCGGCGCCCTGACCGGCGCCGGCGTCCTCGTCGAGTTCTGGGACCCGGCCACCGCCACCCTCACCGGCACCACCCGCGACCTCGGGCACCCGGCGAGGATCACGTCCATGGCGTACGACCGGCGCGGCGCCCTCCTGGCCACCGGCGACGCCACCGGCCGGGTGGTCCTGCTCGACGCCCCCGGTCGTCGGCCGATCTCCACCACCGGCCCCACCGGCGCGCCGATCCAGTCCCTCGCGTTCAGCCCCGACGGCAGGTGGCTCGCCACCGGCGACAGCCGCGGCATGATCCGCCTCCACCCGGTCCGCCGCTGACATCCTCGTGTCCCGCACGCCCGTGTCCTGGGGCTTTGCGCCGGCGTCCCGGTGTCCCCGTGCCCACTTGTCCCGTGCCCTCTTGTCCCGGCGCACGCGGTACGCCACGCTGCGTAGGGGAACAGTCATGTCGATGTAACCGGGTGAGGGGCGGACCAGGTGATGCGACGTGCCGACGAGGGGCAGCCGGGGCCTCGGCCGTTCACCGACGGCCAGGAGGCCGGCGCCGGGCCGCCGCTGCTCAAGGCGAAGCTCAGCGTCCCCGAGCCCGCCGTGCCCGGCGTCCGCCGGCAGCGGCTGCTGGACCTGCTGGTCGAGCACACCGACCTGCCGCTGACCGTGATCACCGGCCCGCCCGGCTCGGGCAAGACCCAGCTCGCCGTCGCGTGGGTCGCGGACGAACTGCCGCAGGGGCCGATCGCCTGGGTGACGCTCGACGAGGACGACCGCGACGACACCGTGCGGCTGTGGCGGCACGTGTTCGAGGCGCTCCGCCGGGCGGGTCTGCTGCTGCCCACCGGGTTCTGGGACGCCGCGACGTGGCGCCGTCCCGGGCACGACCTGGCGACCGAGGTCGCGTCGGCGCTGCACGAGCAGCAGCGCGACATCCTGCTCGTCCTGGACAACGCGGCGTTGCTCGGCCCGCAGCAGTGCACCGAGCTGGAGTTCGTCCTGCGCAACGCCGACGGCGGGCTGCGCCTGCTGCTGCTCGGCCGGCGCCGGCCCGCGTTCCCGCTGCACCAGTACCGGCTGTCGGGCGGGCTCGCCGAGCTCGACGCCGCGGACCTCGCGTTCGACGAGGACGAGATCGCCGAACTGCTCGACCTGCACGGCGTGTGGCTGACCCGCGAGGGCCTCGCGGACCTGGCCCGCTTCACCGAAGGGTGGCTCGTCGCCGTGCGCCTGGCCGCGACCGTCCTCGCCGCCGCCGTCGACCCCGAGACGAACGTGCGCCGCCTCGGCGAGGACGACGCCTTCAACGAGTACTTCACCGCCGAGGTCCTCGGTCCGCTGCGCCCGCGGCAGCGGGAGTTCCTGCACCGCCTCGGCGTCCTGGACACGTTCACCGCCGACCTCGCCATGGCGGTGGGCGACATGACCGGCGGCCGGCCCCTGCTCCTCGGCCTGCTCGGCGAGGGGATCTTCGCCGAGCAGGCCACGCACCCGCCGACGTTCCGGCTCAACCGCCTGCTCGCCGACGTCCTGCGCTTCCGGCTGCGCGACGACGACCCCGACGTCCTGCGCCGGCTGCACCTGCGCGCCGCCCGCTGGTGGGCCGGGTCCGGCGACGTCGTCACCGCCGTCTGGCACACCACCACCGCCGAGCTGTGGCAGGAGTCGGCGGAGCTCATCGTCGAGCACGTCGCCCTGGTGCGGATGCTCGTCGACAACCGCGACCGGACGCTGCTGCAACTGCTGAGCCGCATGCCGCAGGGCTTCGGCCCCGCACAGACCATCGTCACGGCGGTCGTCGCGATCGCGAACGGGCACATCGGCACCGCCGAACGGCTGCTCGCCCGCCTCGGCGCCGACCCGGCCGCCCTGCCGACCGAGCGGCTGCGCCTCGGCCACGCCGTCGTCGACCTCGCCGTCAGTCTCGGATACGGCGACGCGGCTCGTACCGTCGCCGCCGCCCGGAAACTGGAACGCCTCCTCGACGACGCGACCCAGACCCGGCCGGTCCCCGGACCCGAGGTCGCCGCGTTCGTCGTCGCCGCGATCGGCACCGCCGAGCTGTGGGCCGGGCGGCTCGCCGCGGCCGTCGACACCCTCGCCGAGGCGATCCGGCTGTCGGCCGGTGCGCACTGCGACGAGATCCGGCTCTGGTGCGCCGAACACCTCGCCCTCGCCGAGGCGCACCACGGCCGGCTCGGCCGGGCCGTCGCCGCGGCCGTGCAGACCCGCGCGCTCGCCGCCGCCGGCGCGCCCGCCACGGCCATGCACTGGGTCGCCGTCCTCGACGTGGCGCTCGCCGTGACCGCCCTGGAACGCTTCGACACCGTCGCCGCGTGGCACCACCTCAACGCCGCCGAGGCCGGCATGCACCGCGCCGGGGACCGCTTCCAGGACGTGCTCTACACCGCGACCCTCGCGCTGGTCCGGGCCAGGCTGCTGCGCGCGGGCAACGACCTGCCGGGGGCGCTGGCCGTCGTACGGGAGGCGCTGCGCCCACCCACCGGCCGGCCGACCCGCGACTGGCTGCGGCACCGGCTGACCGCCGTCGAGGCCCGGATCCTGCTCGCGATGGGCCGCGTCGAGGAGGCCACCGCCCTCATCGGCACCCTCGGCGACGGCGATCCCGCGACCGGCGTCCTCGAGGCGGAGGCGCTGCTGGCCCGCGGCGACGCCGACTGCGCCGCGGAGCTGGCCCGCACCGTCGCGGACGACGGCGCCACCCCGCCCGGCACCCTGATCGACGCGTGGCTGCTCCTCGCCGCCGTCGACGCCCGGGCAGGCCGGCTCACGCAGGCGGGGGAGTCCCTGCGCCGCGCGGTCGCGATCGCCGTCCCCGAGGGCATCGTCCGCTCCCTGTACGAGACCGGTGGCGCCCTGCGCCGGCTGCTCTTCGAGGAGGGCCTGCCGGGCCTCGACGACGCGGGCCCGGTCCCGACCGTGTAGGGGCGCCGCGGTCGCCGGTGGCGCGGGCTCACCCGCGACGACGCCGGTGTGATCGCCCCTGGGCTCGCGGAGCCGTTTTAGGACCCGCACGGGGCGGGTATGGCTGACCCATGGCGCACTATGAGGTCAACGAGGACGCCGTGGCGTACGCGCGGAAGCTGATCGACGCCCGGCAGTACGTGCTGGACAGCGACTGGGGTGCGGCGCAGCCGAAGACCGCGGACGACAACGCGTACCTGGAGAAGCACTCCTGGGACGAGTACGCGCGGTGGCACCTCGGGCTGACCGTCGGGCCCGGTGACGAGACGAAGGCCCGCTACGCGTTCGCGTACGGCGACCTGCGCCGGGTGCACCGCAGCGGGCTGATCGCCTGCGTCTACCGGGCGTCGGAATGGCGGCACAAGGACGTGGAGCTCGCAGCGCACGATCTGCTGCAGCACCTCGACGAGGTGTCCGCGAAGTAGGTCCTACCGGTCCGGCAGGCGGACGAACGCCACCACCTTCTCGGTGCGCGGCAGCGCCTGCACGCTCACGTTCACACCGGTGTGGCCGGCGTTCACGACCTGGTTGTCGCCGATGTAGAGCATGACGTGGCCGCCGTTGTTGGTGAACACCAGATCGCCGGGTTCGAGCTCCTCGCGGCCCACCCGCTGTCCGACTTCGATCTGGTCGTACGTGACGCGCGGCAGCTGCACGCCGGCCGTCTGCCAGGCCCGCATGACGAGCCCTGAGCAGTCGAACGTCTCAGGTCCGGCGGTCGCGAACCTGTACGGCTTGCCGACCTGCGCCTTGGCGTAGGCGATGGCGACGGCGGCGCGGGCGGCCCGGGTCGAGCCGGTGATCGTGAGGGTCTGACCGATCCGGATCAGGGTCGAGGTGCCGAGGTTGTTGAGCCGCTGCAGGTCCGCGACGGTGGTCCCGTTGCGGCGGGCGAGCCCCCAGAGCGTGTCGCCGGCGTGCACGATCACCGTCTGCGGTGTCTCTGGTGGGATCGGGTTCGCCTGTACGCCGGCCGCCGGAGCGAGGGCGATGACGGCCGCGGTGAGCACGGCTGAAGCCTTGAGCCAGGATGCAACCATGCAACGGAACATAACGAGCAACACTCTGATATGTCCGTCTTATCCGAATATTCGGATCAGCGGTTGACCGCCGGACCGCGCTCGAACCGGTGGAACATCGCCCAGCATCCGGCCAGGACCAGCGCGAACGCCGGCAGCCACAGGATCCGCGCCGCCATCCACCCCGGCGTGTCGGGCACCGTGTGCAGGCCGTTCTGCGTACCTTGGACCGTACCTTGGACCAGGAACGTCACGGTGATCATCGCCGTCTGGTGCCACAGGAACACCGTCATCGCCGACAGGTTGAGCAGCGCGACGGCGGCCCACGCGACCGGCCGGCGCAGCAGCGCCCGCAGCGGCCCGAGCAGCAGCAACGCCAGCCCGCACTGCGCGAGCCCGAACGTCACCGCGGCCAGGGTCGGCGGGTTGAGGTTGGAGATGCCGTCGCCCGGCACGCCGACCATCGACGCCGGATAGCCGAACCAGCGGATCAGCACCACCGTCGCGGCCACGCCCCCGAGCAGCAGCCGCCACCCGGCCCGCCGCACGTCAGTGCCGCTCAAGGTCCCGCGGGACCAGGCGGCACCGAGGCAGAACGGCACCAGCCACCCGGCACCCAGGTTGATCCAGGCGACCCATCCGGGGGTGACGGTCCCGAATCGCAGCACGTCGACGGCGATCACCACGCCCAGCGGCCACTGCCAATGCAACTTCGTGACCAGCGGTGCGACGGCGGTCAGCGCCGCGAACACCAGCAGGAACCACAGCGGCGACAGCACCAGCCTCACCAGCGTGCGCACCGTCCGGTCGGCGGCGCCGGTGGCGAGCATCGCGGCGACGACGACCGCCCACACGCCGAGCAGCGGCGGCACCGGGCGCAGCAGCCGGGTCAGCCGCGCCGCCAGCCACCGCCGGTAGGGCAGGGTCCGCGGCCGCGCCGCGGTGTACCCGCCGACGAGGAAGAACACGGCCAGGGTCTGGAACAACCACGACACCGGCGCCAGCTCCGGCTGGAAGCGCAGCGGACTGGCACCGCGCACCGCGTCGCCGTCGCTGACCAGCGCCGTCACCAGCCAGTGGCCGAGCACGACGCCGCCGATCGCCAGGGCGCGCAGCCCGTCGACGGCGCGGTCGCGGGTCGCCGGGGTCGCGTCGGTGACGCGCCGGGCAAGGGTCTGCAAGGCCATGCGGCGACCGTACGGCCAGCGCACCCGCACCGTCGTCACGCTGCGGGACTGCATCCCAGTACCACCCCGGTACTACATCCTCCGCGGGGATCCGGCGTGGATGTGCGGGAGATGCGGACGAACTTGCGGTGCGCGGAGAACCTCAGGTACCAAGGTGAACATGAATCGTCTCTGGTGGTGGTGCGGCGGGATCGTCGGCGTGCTGGTCGTGGTGACCGGATATCTCGTCGCGACGGGGTTCCCGGGCCGGTCCGACGCGCTCGCCGCGCGTCAGCCCGGCACCTGCACGCTGCTCACCGGCGGTCCCGCCGGCACGACCGCACAGGGCACCCCCTACGGCGCGGTCACCTCCTGCATCAACCTGGGCCGGCGCACCACCCTCGCCGGCGACCCGGACGGGACCGTGTTCGTCATGCTGGAGACCGACCGGGGACCGGTCGCGCTGCGGGTGGAGTACACCGGCGACGGCGACGCGTTCACCGCCGACGCCGTCGAGATCCCGCCCTACCTCGCGCCCGGCATCTCCGGTGACACGTCCAATCGGATCAAGGACGGCATGAACCAGCGCGGCGGCCTGAACGTCACACCGTGGAGGGTGCACCCCGCGCAGGGCTGAGATTCCGCCGGCCGTGTCAGGCTGGGGCATGGACTCCGCACCGTCGAGCATGACCAGGCTGCTGCACCCGGACGTCGCGCCGCAGCCAGGTGGCACCCCGCTGACCACGCCCATTTACCAGACCAGCACCTACGAGCTGCCCCGCACCGCCGAGGCCGCGCGGATCGCGGCGTCGGTGGCGCCCGGCGCGTTCTACACCCGCTACGGCTCGCCCAACGCCCGCGAGGCGGAGGCGATGCTCGCGGACCTCGACGGCGCCGAGGCCGCCCTCCTCGTCGGCAGCGGCATGGCGGCCATCAGCGCGGCGCTGCTGTCCACTGTGGCCGGTGGCCCCGGTGGTGGCCTCGGCGGCGGTGAGGTGCTCGCCCAGCGCAGCCACTACACCGCGTCGCTGACGCTGCTGCAGGAGATGCTGCCCGGCTTCGGTGTGCCGGTGCGGCTGGTGGCGCAGGAGGACCTCGCCGCCGAGGTGCGGCCCGAGACCCGGGTCGTCTACGTCGAGACGCCCAGCAACCCGACGATGACGCTGACCGACCTGCGCGCGGTCCGCGCCGCCGCCCCGGACGCGATCCTCATCGCGGACAACACGTTCGCGACGCCGTACAACACCCGGCCCCTCGAACTCGGGGTCGACCTCGTCGTGCAGTCGGCCACGAAATATCTCAACGGGCACAGCGATGTCACCGCGGGTGTGGTCACCGGCTCGGCGGCGCTGGTCGCGAAGGCGTGGGAGACCGCGCGGGTGCTCGGGCCGGTCTGCCACCCCTTCGAGGCGTGGCTGCTCGCGCGGGGGCTCAAGACGTTTCCGCTGCGGATGGCGCGGCACAACGCCAACGGGCTCGCCGTCGCGGAGTTCCTCGCCGGGCATCCGGCGGTGCGCGCCGTGCACCACCCGGGGCTGCCGAGCCATCCGCAGCACGACCTCGCGGTGCGGCAGATGCGTGGGTACGGCGCGATGCTCGCCTTCACCGTCGCCGACGCCGACGCGGCGGCCCGGGTCATGCGCTCGACCCGTCTGTGCCGCAACGCGGTGAGCCTCGGCGGGTCGGAGTCCCTGATCACCCATCCGGCGTCGCTGGTCTTCGCCCATCAAGGCGCGGCCTCGGGGGTGGATCCGGCGATGCTGCGGCTGTCGGTCGGCCTCGAAGAGGTCGAGGACATCGTCGCCGACCTCGCGGAAGCGTTGTCCACAGTGGACCGGTGATCCTTTCGGCAAGCGGTGGCAAACGGTTGTCGGCGCGACAAACGCGCTGCTAGCGTCGGGTTTCATCCCCATTGGAGATGCTCGATTCCACCGCCAAGGAGTTGCTATGAGCATCAGGTCCATGCTGCCCCGTGCCCTCGTCGTGGTCGCCACCGCGGCGGCCCTGTCCGGCGCCGCCGGGCTCGGCACCGCTGCCGCCGCCGACGACCCGCCACGCACGCAGTACCACGAGATGCACGCCAACTGCACCGTCACCCACCGGCTCGGCGACGACCCCATCGTGTTCCCGGGGCTCGCCGGCGCCTCCCACAACCACTCGTTCATCGGCAACCCGACCACCAACGCCAACTCGACCCCGGCGTCGCTGGTCGGCGGCGCCACGTCCTGCGAGGACCAGCAGGACGCGTCCGGCTACTGGTTCCCGACCCTGCTGCAGAACGGCAACCCCGTCCTGCCCGACAAGCCCACCGTCTACTACAAGTCCGACGTCAAGGACTACCGCACCGTCAAACCGTTCCCGGCCGGCTTCAAGCTGCTCGTGGGCGACGCCCGCACCCCGGACGCCGCGCACTTCACCGGCAACTGGCAGTGCCCCGGGTACAAGGGCAACGAGATCCCCGCGTCGTGCCCGTCGGGCTCGTCGCTCGTCGTCCGCATGACCGCCCCGAGCTGCTGGGACGGCGTGCACCTGGACACCGCCGACCACAAGTCGCACATGGCGTGGCCGGTCAGCGGGAAGTGCCCGGCCACGCACCCGGTCCCGCTGCCGATGCTGGAGATCAAGCTGCCCTACAAGCTGCCCGGCGGGAACACGTCGAACCTCGCGTACTCCTCAGGTGCCAGCTTCACGTTCCACTACGACTTCATGAACGGGTGGGACGCGGCACGGCAGGCGTATCTGGTGACCTACTGCATCAACGGCGGTCGCCAGTGCAACGGCTACGGCGAGGGCTGATGTGAGATCGACCCGGAAGCCGGCCGCCAACCGGCTTCCGGGCCCGGCGCCCGGCTCGTCGCGCCCGTGAAGCGCGGCCTGGGCGCCGGGACCGTCGCTAGGAGATCGCCGACACCGTCTTCGGGAAGGTCGCCTTGCCGACCTGGATGAGGCGGCTCTGCAGGTCGCGGACCTCGGCGTCGGTCAGCGCCTTGCCGCCCGCGCTGACCACGAACGTGATGGTGCAGGTCATGTTCGACTCGATCGCCACGAACGTGAACGTCGGCGCGGCCGCCTGCTGCAGGTCGGCGTAGGTGAACGCCGTGTCGCCGACGCCGTCGACGTCGGTGACGGCGCCGTTGAGCTTCGCGGAGTCCTGCAGCTGCTTGCCGACGGCCGTGGCGGAGGCGAGGTCCGCGTAGACCGTCGTCATCGACATCACCGACGCCGTCTTCACCGTGCTGCCCGACCTGTGCATCCGGCTCACCGTGCAGGAGGCGGTGCCGGCGTACGTGTTGAGGTTGCGCGACGGTGTCGGGTCGCCGATCGGTTCCTCGTAGGAGCTGCTGACCGCTCCCGTGTCGAGGGCGGTGCAGATGTTGGTCGGCAGCTTCTTCAGGTCGAACCTGCCCGGCGCGCTGGGCTGCCGGCCGCCCGTCGCGCCGCCCGGGCTCCCGCTCTTGTCGCGGTTCATCAGCAGGTACACGCCGACGCCGGCGCCGCCGAGGACGAGCACCGCGACCACCACGAGGACGACGGCGACCGCGATCCCGCCGCCGCTGCGCTGCCGCTGGGGTTGGGGCTGCTGCCAGGCCGCTCCGGGTGCGCCGGGACGGCCGGGCGCCGGTGGCAGCGGACCCGGCATCGCCGTGGGCGGCCCGCCGGGCGTCGCCGAGGTCGGCGCGGACGCATACGGGTTGGCGGACACCGGCATCGGCGCGGGACGCATCCCGCCGGCGACGGTCGACTCGGTGATCGCCTGCGCGGAGGGCATCCCGCCGGTGTACGCGCCGGTGTTGTAGATGCCCGCCGTCGGCGGCCCGCCGAACGCCGTCGCCGCGTACGGCGACCCTGAGGACGGTGGCCCGGAGAAGGGGGTGCCCGATACGGGCGCGGGCGGGAACGGGGACTGCGGGTGGGTGACCGTGGGGTTGCTCATCGGCGCGCCCGCCGCCGGTGCGGCCTGACCGCCGCCGACCGTGTGGAGCGCACCCTCGGCGACGACCAGCTCGGGCTGCTCCGCGACGACCGGCGCGATCCCGATCGACTCGTGCAGCATCGTGGCCACGAGGGGGATCCGGCTGGACCCGCCGACGAGGAACAGCCCGGCGATCGCCGCCGGTGCCACACCCGACTCGGTGAGCAGCGCCCGTGTCATCGACACCGTCTGCCGCAGTACCGGCCGGGCCAGCCCCTCCAGCTGCTCGCGCCCCAGCGGCACCTCCTTGCCGAGCGCCGGGACCATGACGACCGTGCCGCTGGCGCGTGACAGCATCTCCTTCGCGGAGCGCACGTCGTCCCACAGCTGCCGCCGGCTCGCCGCGTCGGTCCACAGCGTCCCGTACGTCGCCTCCAGGAACGCGACGACCGTGGCGTCCACGTCCAGCCCGCCGACGTCGTTGAGCCCGTCGGACGCGACCGGCTCGAAGCCGTGCTGCCCCCGGCGCAGGATGGTGACGTCGCAGGTGCCGGCGCCCAGGTCGTACACCACGACACAGGCCCCGGCGGGAAGCTCACCGCCGCGGGTCGAGGCCAGATAGGTGGCCGCGGCGACCGGCTCGCCGACCAGGTCGACGTCGGCGAACCCCGCCTGCCGCGCGGCGTCGACGAGCACCGCCCGCCGGCCGGCGCCCCAGTTGGCGGGGTGCGTCAGGGTCACGGCGGTGACCGGCCCGGCGACCCTGGCGGCCTCCGTCGCGACCCGCCGCAACACCGCGGTGACGAGGTCCCGGACCCCGACCTCGGCGTCGCCGAGCAGGACACTGGTGTCGTCGACGCGCCGCTTCGGGTTGGGCTCGAGCCGCTCGGGCGCGCTGCGCGCCAGGTGCGCGGCGTCCCGCCCGGTGTGCAGCCGCCCGTCCGGCCCGAGCAGCACCGCCGACGACAGCAGCGGCGACCCGTCGAACAGCAGCGCCTGCACCCGGCCGTCGGGGCGCCGCAGCATCGCGATCGTCGTGGACGTGCCGAAGTCGACGCCGAGCCGGAAACCAGTCACGGTCGGCGAGCCTAACCCGTCCTGCCCGTGGGTCGTTCCGCGACTGTCCCCGACCGGACCGTGCCGGGCTCTACCAGCCGAGCGTTCCGGGCCCGCCCTTGATCGGCCCGGTGATGTCACCGGTGAGCCACCCACCGTAGAAGTCGCCGGGCTGCGGCGTGACGACCTCCCCGTCGACCGTGCACTCGTCGAACTTCGACGGGTAGAAGGCGAGCAGCCCCCGCAGCGCCTCATACCCGGGGGACGGCTCCTCGTAGGACCACGCCGCGTCGGGCACCCCGGCCACGTCCCAGTATGTGGCGACACCCTTGAACTCGCAGAACGACCGCCGCCGCGACCGGTGCACGGCCACCGCCACGTCGGCCGGCGGCACGTAGTACACCGGCGGATGCGACGTCTCCAGCACCCGCGCCGCGCCCCGGGTGTCGGCGACGACCTGCCCGGCATGCCGGACCACGACGTGCCGGGCCGTCGGCTCCACCCTGGGCGGCCTCGGGTAATCCCACACCGACTCGGTCATACCACCCACCCTACTGACGCCGCTACAAGGCGACCACGTCCACGTAAGCGAGCTTGTTGTTGCTCGCGCCGGGGGCGTTGGCGACGGTCAGGCGGCCGTCCGTGACGGTCACCGCGAGGGTCCGTTCGAGGAACCGGTTCGTCGCGGCCGGCGTGCCGGTGATCGCCGCCACGCCCTCGACCGTGAAGCGGTGGACGCTGTCGGTGTGGTCGGGGTCGCCAGCGACGAGGTGCACGAGGTAGTCGCCGTTGGGCACGGACAGTTCCCAGCGGTTGGCGGCGGTCGGGCGCTGGGAGTGCACGAGGGTGTCGTACCGCTGGTCGATCGCGCCGGCCGAGCCGCGGTCCCGCGTCGCGGCCGTGTTGTCGGAGGCCCACCCGTACGTGCGGCCGCCGCCACGCGGACCGTAGACCGCGCCGGTATCGGCGGTGTAGCCGACCGGGACGGGTGCGGAGGCCGGCTGGAAGTTCACGGTCGCGGAGAACCGCGGCGTCAGCAGGAACGCCCGGAACGTGCCGTTGTGGACACCGCGGCCGACGATCTGGCCGCGGTCGTTGATGCCGTACGCCTGCTGCAGCTGCCAACCGGAGCCCGCCGGGATGAGCGAGTCGAGCGCCGCGATCGTGCCGCCGGGGTGCCACACCCACGCCTTCGGCGCCGCGCACGGGTGGCACATCGGGTCGGCGGTCCCGACCACCTGGCCGGACGCGTTGATGCCACGGCCGGTGCTGTAGGCGATGCCGTCCACCGTGCCGATGTCGACCCCGCCGAACGGCTGCCCGTCCTGGATCGTCGCCGACGGCCACATCACGGCGTGGGTCGCCGCGTCGCCGACGGGTGCCGAGCCCGCGACCTCGTCGCGCTGGTTGATGGCGTACGCGCTGGTCCGGTCCTCCGCGATGTACCGCAGCCCCGGCAGCGGGCTCAGCCTCCCGGCGCGCCAGACGGTGCCGGGGTTCGCCGTGACGTGGCCGAGGAGGTTGATCGCGGTGGCCGCGTCGAGGCTCTCCGGAGGGGTGCCGAGGGACGTGGGGGTGCCGTCGAGCTCGTACACCATGGCGATCGGCGATCCCTGAGAGTCCGCGGGACGCTGCCCGCCGGCGACCCTTCCCCGCTGGTCGATGCCGTTGCCGACGCCGAGCCGGTTGACGACGGGACCACCGAGGTCGGTGATCGCACCCGAGGCGCTCCACCGCACGGGGTACCCGTAGCCGCCGGCGGAACGGTCGGCGGTGCCGGCGACCTGACCGGCGTCGTTGATCGCGTTCGCGGTGCTGGTGCCGCCGCCGGGCAGGGTGCCCAGGTCCGTCATCACGCCACCGGCCCAGCGGAACGCGTGCTGCCCGGACGGTGTCGACGCGTTGCCGACGACCACGCCGGCGTTGTTGACCGCGAGGGCGGTGCTCTGCGCCTGCGGGTCGGCGGACAGCACGCCCAGGTCGGTGATGCTGTACCTGGCGGGGACGGCCGCGGCGGCGGGTGCCGCGGGCAGTCCGGCGGTCAACAGCAGGATGGCGCTTGGCACAGCGATGAACCGGCGCACGGGAACCTCGTTCCAACAGAGTGAGAGAGCGCTCTCCGAGCGTAGTTCGGCCGTGATGTTTGTCAATGCTTTGCCACCGTGAGGCAATGCGGCTGCGGTCCGGCGGGAGCGTCATGGCGCCCGCCGACTTCGATGCCGCCGAGGCCGGGAACGACCTGGAGACATGGCGAAGGCCGGCCACCGTGATGGTGACCGGCCCTGCGCCAGGGGGTGGGTCGTCTCAGTTGGAGACGG
Organism: Dactylosporangium sp. NPDC005555; assembly: GCF_040605635.1. Classification (NCBI taxonomy): domain Bacteria; kingdom Bacillati; phylum Actinomycetota; class Actinomycetes; order Micromonosporales; family Micromonosporaceae; genus Dactylosporangium; species Dactylosporangium sp. NPDC005555. The sequence continues at coordinate 66,491 of NZ_JBEXDG010000048.1, read as the reverse complement.
TGCTGATCTGGGTGGCCGACGCGAACGCGGTGTCCAGCTGGTGCTGCAGCGCGTCGAGCTGGCTCCACTCGGAGGCGCTGTAGGACTCGGAGCCCTCGGCGGCGAAGACGTGGTCGGTCTCGGCCGCGGAGTGGTCGTACGAGGTGTAGTCCGACTCCTCGTAGTGGGTGCCGTTCGGGTCGCTGTACTCGACGTGGTGGCCCTGGTCGAAGCTGGTGTTCTCGGCGGAGGCGTGGTCGGCCTCGTACACGCCGAACTGGGAGTCGTAGTTCTGCTCGCTGCCGGCCGCCTGGTGCAGCTGGTCGAGGGACTCGTGCTCCTGACCGGCCTCGTAGTGGCCGTAGTCCGCGCCGCCGTCGTAACCGGTGTCGCCGTACTCGCTCATCGTGTGCTCCCCTGGAAGGTCTGTCGTGGTGTTGCGATTGACGGTAGGCAACACCGTGCGCAGTCGAATCCCGGAAACGTGCCAGGGCCGAACCCTGTCGACGGCCGTACGATCAGGTATGGCACGCGTAGAGGTCGAGATGATTCCAGGTCAGAACAACTACGCGGTGTTACGACTGCCCGGCCGGCGCTTCCCGGGCGTCCTCGTCCAGGGCGACTCGCTGTCCGTGCTCACCGGGGAGGTGCAGCGGGCCCTGGACCTGCTCCGGTCCGGCGAGACGGCCGCCGCGGAGGAAGAGCTGGCCTATGCGGCGAGCCATCTCGCGGCGATCGTCGATGGTTATGTACGGGTCCTGGACGCCGCCGGGATGCCGCTGCCGTTCGAGCGGCCGGCCTGACGTGCGGCTCAGACGCGCCGGAGCGTCTCGGCGTCCGGGGCGCCCTCGAAGAACCGGTCGATGACCCGGGCGAAGACGGTCTCCTCCGGCGCGGCGAGCCGGAACAGGGTCATGGACGAGCGCAGTTTCATCGCGTCGATGTCGCCGAGGATCTCCCGGGCGGTCGCCTCCGTGTTGCCGAGCATCGCCTCCGCGCACTCGTGCAGGCGCGGCCCGAGCACCGGGTGCTGCAGGTAGGCGCGTGCCTCGTCCAGCGACGAGATCGCGAAGCGCTGCGCCGCGTAGCTCGACCCGAGGCCCGCGACCTGCGGGAACACGAACCACATCCAGTGGCTGCGCTTCCGCCCGCGGCGCAGCTCGTCGAGCGCGTCGTCGTAGGTGTCCTGCTGCGCGGCGGTGAACCTGGCGAGGTCGTAGGGATCGTCCATGCCGAGAATTGTCGTACCCCCGGAGCATGATGCGTGGGACGGGGGAGGCGATTTCGATGGTGGTGCAGGTGGCGGGCCGGCGGCGGGGTGCGGCGTCGCTGGCGGCGGCGTTCCCGGGTGCGACGGTGATCGACGTGACGTCCCGCGGGCCGCGGCCGTGGGTGCGGCTGAGCCCGTTCTATCCGCACGGGGGCATCCCGGTGCCGTTCAGCCCGGGCACGGCCGGGGCGTCGGTGGAGGGCATCTGGCAGGCGCTGAAGGTGTTCGACACCGCCGACGTCGACCCGGCGAAGCTGACGGCGACGGGCATGACGGGGCTGAAGCGGACGGTCCGCCGCTTCGGCCAGGTCCACGGCCACCGGCAAGGCCTGACCGGGTCCACGCTGCTGGACTACGAGTCGGCGCGCCGACAGATCTATCTGCCTGTGTATCGGTGGGTGCTGGAGCACCGGGCCGCCGAGGAGGTGCAGGGGCTGCGACGGCTGGCGGAGGCCGGCGACGTGGTCCTGCTCGACTACACCACCAACGGCGACGTCGCCGACCTCTCCACCCCGCTGTCGCACGCCGCCCTGATCCGTCGTCACCTCCTCGGCGACTGGCCCGCCTGACGACGGACGCAGCCGAGATCTGGAGGCCGTGCCGGCATGACCGATGCCCGACAGACGGCGGCGGGCCGGCCACGGCGATGGCACCCTCGGCCGATGCCACGCGCCAGGCTCCTCGTCCTCGCGGTCGTCGCGGTGCTCGCGCTCGGCTGCGGATGGACGGCCGGGCCGCCCGGGATCGTCACCGTCGACGCCGGCTACAACGGAGTCCTCCGCGGTGGACCCGACACCTTCCGCAGCCTCGTGGCGGCCGCCGACACCCGGCCCGCCGACCCGGCGGTCGCGCGGCTCGTCGGCCCGACGTATGGTGTCGCCTTCGACACCCTCGGCGTCGCCCGCACCTTCGACGGCCGCGTCTTCTCGCAGGCGGCCTACGGCCTGCACCCCGACGACGTGAGCCGCGGCATGCGGGGCGAGCACCGGGCCGCGGACGGCCACGAGTTCCTGCTCGCCCAGGTCCCGGCCACCGGCCACCTGCCCGAGCCCGAGGGTGGCTATGCCACCCTCTTCGCCGACTGGCAGGTCGACGTCGGCGGCACCGTCCGTCCGCTCGACGGCGACATCACCGTCGGCGCGATCGTCGTCGTCAGCGTCCCGGTCGGCGCGGACGCGGCGCTCGGCGCGACCGTCGATGGGCAGAGCCGGTGGATCGACCTGCGCACCGGCCGGGTCCGCTGACCGTCGTCCAAGAGATGCCGTGACCGGAACCGTCGACCGGGCCGGAGCGGGCGCGATGCACCCTGTCGGTGCACGGCGCTCCATCCCGGGCCGCCGGCCGGGCCGGGGAGGCGGTGCGGCGGCGGTGAGGGGCGAACGGCTCGGAGGCGGTGTGGAACGGCGCAGGCGGGGTAGGGCCGAGCCTGCCGCGTCCCGCCCGGGGGCGCCGAGGCGCGGAGGTCGGTTGTGCCCGGACCGTTTGGTGTTGCGTCGGAGGTCGGCCGGCTGCGGAAAGTGATCGTGCACCGGCCGGAGCTGAGCCTGCGGCGGCTCACCCCGAACAACCGGGAGGAACTGCTCTTCGACGACCTTCCGTGGGTGAGCCGGGCGCAGTCCGAGCACGACGAGTTCGTGGCGATGCTGCGCGGGCACGGCGTCGAGGTGTTCTACCACCAGGCGCTGCTCGCCGAGGCGCTGCAGAGCCCCGAGGCCCGGCGGCACACCGTCGAGCGCACCGTCACGCACCTGTCCGTCGGGCCGGCGCTGCTCGACCCGGTCCGTGAGGAGCTCGCCGGGTGGGACGGCGAGACCCTCGCCAAGCACCTCATCGGCGGCCTCACCAAGGCGGAGTTCTTCGACCTCGTACGAGCGCGGAGACAGGACCTCGATCAGCGGTCACTGGTCGCGGCCCTCGCGCAGCCGAGGTCATTCATCCTGCCGGCGCTGCCGAACTCGCTCTACCAGCGTGACCCCGCGGCCTGGCTCTACGGGGGCGTGTCGCTCAACCCGCTGTTCTTCCACGCCCGGCGGCTGGAGACGATCAACCAGAGCGTCATCTACCACCACCATCCGATGTTCGCCGGGGCCGGGTTCGACTACTGGTATCCGCCGATGGGCGACGACGGCAGCTTCGACGAGGAGGACTTCGGCCGGGCGTGCCTCGAAGGTGGCGACATGATGCCGATCGGCAACGGCGCCGTCGCGGTCGGGGTCAGCGAGCGCACCAGCCCGCACATGGTCGAGCACCTCGCGCTGTCGCTGTTCGAGCGGGGCGCCGCCGGGCGGGTGATCGCCGTGCACATCCCGCCGAGCCGCTCGTACATGCATCTGGACACCGTCTTCACGCTGGTGGACCGGGACAAGGCGACCGGATACCCGCCGGTCGTCGAGGGCGCGGCGGCGTTCACGCTGTTCCCCGGCGACCGGCCCGGCACGCTGGACGTGCGCCGCGACAAGGGGCTCGTCGCGGCGTTCGAGGACGCCCTCGGCATCGGGCACCTCGACGTCATCCCGACCGGCGGCGACCCGGACCAGCGGGCCCGGGAGCAGTGGGACAGCGGCTGCAACTTCGTCGCCATCGAGCCCGGTGTGGTCGTCGGATACCACAAGAACGAGTACACCAACCGCAACCTGCGCGAGCACGGTGTCCAGGTGGTGGAGATCGAGGGGTTCGAGCTCGGCAAGGGCCGCGGCGGCGGGCACTGCATGACCTGCCCGATCCTCCGCGACGGACTGTGACGCGCAGCGGATGTCCGACGTGGGCAACCTGGACCTGGCGATCCTGATGCTGCTGGCGCTGGTCGGGCTCTACAGTCCGGTCGCGGCGGTGTCGTCGTACATCCCGGTGCTGCAACCGGTCGACTCCCGCCAGCACGTCCGGCTCGCGCTCGGCCTGTTCGTCAACGTCGCCGCCATCGCGGTCGTCACGATCCTCGTCGGGGAGCCGCTGCTGGAGCTCCTCGGCCTCACCACGGCGGCGCTCTCCGCGACGGGTGGCATCGCGCTGATGCTCGCCGCCGTGCCGATGATGCTCGGCCGGACCGAGGAGCCGGCCTCGACCGGCGCCGCGCTCGCCGCCCCGTCGACGTCGTGGCGGTCGATCGTCTTCATGCCGCTGACGTTCCCGCTCACCGTCGGCGGCGCCACCATCGCCGTCCTCATCAGCTTCCGCGCCCAGGCCGCAGGTGTGGCAGGCGTACTGGCGCTGCTCATCGGCGCCCTGCTGTACGCCGCGGTCACGGGTGCCTGCGTGTTCGTCGCGGGTCGGGCGGGCCTTCGCCTGTCCGACCATTCCCGTGTCATCCTGGACCGCATCGCCGGCATCCTGCTCACCGCGATCGCCGCCACCCTCCTCGCGAGCGGCTTCACCCGCCTGGTCATGGACGTCCTGCACCGGTAGCGGCGAGCCGCCGAAAATGTCGTACGCCGTGATTACGCTGCGGGCATGACAGTGGTTGCGGTGCGTGGTGAGGCGTTGCGTGAGGTCGATCCCGAGCTGGCGGAGTTCACGGTGACGATCGTGGCGCGGGACAAGGACCGGGAGACGACGCTGACCCGGTTGCGGGAGCGGGCGGAGGCGTTGCGGGCGGTGTTCGACCGGCACGGTGACGCGATCGAGCGGCGTGAGACGAGCGGCCTGCACGTGCACCCGGAGATGGCCAAGAAGGGTGAGCGCGTCACGGCATATTCCGGCAGCGTCTCCACCACGGTCGTGGTGCGGGACTTCGCGGCGCTGGGGGAGATGATGCTGACGGTCGCCGGGCAGGATCAGGCGCACGTGCACGGCCCGACGTGGTCGCTGCGGCCGGAGAGCCCGGTGTTCAGGGCGGTGCGTCGCGACGCGGTCGCCGACGCGATCGCGCGGGGCAAGGAGTATGCCGACGCACTCGGCGCGCAGGTCGTCGACCTGATCGAGCTGGCCGATCCGGGGCTGGGGCGCACCGACCAGGTCGGGCCGTTCCAGACGTATGACGCGGGCGCCATGAAGCGGGCCTCCTATGGTGGCGCCGCGCCGCTCCAGCTGGATCCGCCGCGGCAGCGGGTGCGGGCGGAGGTCGAGGCGCGGTTCACGATCACCACGCCGACCGTTCTGTGAAGCGCCGGGGGACTTGATATGCAAGCAACTGCTTGCCTATCATGAGTGGGTCATGAGCGAGATGAGTGGCGACGTCTTCAAGGCGCTCGCCGACCCGACCCGCCGCGCGATCGTCGACGAGCTCACCGATCGCGACGGGCAGACACTGTTCGAGCTCTGCGGCCGCCTCACCATGAAGCATCACATCAGCTCGTCCCGCCAGGCGATCTCCCAGCACCTGGAGCTCCTGGAGGCGGCCGGGCTGATCGTGACGCGGCGGGAGGGGCGCTACAAGTTCCACCACCTCGACGTCGGCCCGCTGCGGGCGGTCGTCGAGCGATGGTTAAGCCCACAAGCTAAGGACACCTGATGATCATCAACCTGGCGAGCGTGTTCGTCGACGACCAGGCCAAGGGGCTGAAGTTCTACACCGAGGTCCTCGGCTTCGTGAAGAAGCACGACGTGCCGATGGGCGAGTTCAGCTGGATCACCGTGGTGTCGCCCGAGCGCCCCGACGGCACCGAGCTGCTCCTCGAGCCGGCGAACCACCCGGCGGTCGCCCCGTTCCGGGCGGCGCTCGTCGAGGACGGCATCCCCTACACGTCGTTCGCCGTGGACGACGTGCACAAGGAATACGAGCGGCTGCGCGCCCTCGGCGTCGTCTTCACCCAGGAGCCGACCGAGATGGGCCCGGTCACGGTCGCCACGTTCGACGACACGTGCGGCAACCTGATCCAGATCGCCCACCAGGCGCAGTAACGGAAGATCGCCCACCAGGCGCAGTAACGGAAAGTCGCGCGCCGGGCGTCAAAAAACGTACAAGCCGCCGAGGCTTCGGCAAGGGCAGGATAGGACCATGCAGCCGGTGAACCTGACCGAGGCCCTGGCCTCATTCGACGAGGTGTACAGCCCGCGGATCGTCGCCCGGGTCAACGACTACGACGTGCGGATCGCGCACACCCTGGGCGAGCACGTCTGGCACGTGCACGAGCACACCGACGAGTTCTTCCTCGTGCTCGACGGGCAGTTCGACGTCGCCATCCGTGACGAGCACGGCGAGCGGACCGTGCGACTGCGCAAGGGCGACACGTTCGTCGTGCCGCGCGGCGTGGAGCACCGCCCGTCCTCGCCCGGCGGCGCGATCCTCATGTTCGAGCCGACCGGCACCGTCACCACCGGCGACCGCCACGACGGCGAGGTGCCCGCCAACGTCGACAGCACCACCGGCCACGCGCTGTGACCTTCGATGACACCCGGCACGCGTATGACACCGTCGCCGCCGACTACGCCCGCCTGCTGCCCGGCCTCGACGCCGAGCAGCAGGCGGAGCGCGGGTCCGCCTACGGCCATCCCGTCCCGCTCGACTGGCACCTGCCCGACCCGGACCGCCTCACCGCTGAGCTCGCCGCGCTCGACCTGCCGGTCACCGCCCGCCTCGTCCGGCCACCCGCCGGCGTCGAGAAGTCACCCCAGGCGTTCCTGCGTGCGCGGCGAAGCTGAGGCCCGCGCGGCGTACGGCTGGTCCGCCGACGCCGTCCTGACCCCCGGCCCGCGTGGTGCCCTCGGCCGGATCTGGCGCGTCGACACGGTCGGTGGCCCCTTCGCACTGAAGGAGCTCTTCCGCGACCCGCCCGCAGCGGCGGCGATCGACGCGGAGCTCCGGTTCTCCGCGTCGGCTTCGGCGGCGGGTGTACGGCTCCCACTCAGCCGTCCCGACATGGACGGGCGGTATCTCCACCGGACGTCCGGTGGCACGTGGCTGCGCCTGTACGACTGGATCGATCTGCACCCGATCGACCCCTCGGCGCCCGCCACCCCGGACGCCCTCGGCACACTCCTGGCCCGCCTGCACCGCTGCGCCCCGCCCGCCCCGCCGGACGGCGAACCCTGGTACGACAGCGTGCCTTCGGACTGGCCGCCCGCGGCCGGGAAGTGGGCGCCGCTGCTCGCCGAATGCCTCGCGACCCTGCCCGCACTGTGCGCCGACGTGGGTCCTGCGGACCCGGCCACCCTGCTCGTCTGCCACCGTGACCTGCACCCGGAGAACATTCTCGCCGACCCCGCAGGCGCGCTCGTCGTCGTCGACTGGGACGACCTCGGCCCCGCCGCGCCCGCACGGGAACTCGCCCGGATGCTGTTCGACTGGTACTGCGACGACCGTCTCGACCTCGCCGCCGTGCGCGCCCTGTACGCCGCGTACGTCCGCGAGGGCGGCCCTGCCCGCCTCACCGGGCCGGCCGACTTCACGATGCTGCTGGGCTGCCGCCTGAACTTCCTCCACGCCCAACTCCGCACCGCCCTTGACCCCGCCGCCGACCCGGCCCACCGCGCCTGGTCCGCTCACGAGATCGACGAAGGCCTCCGCCTCCTGCCCACCCGTTCCCAGCTTGCCGAGGTCCTCACCGCCCTGCGGTCATCGGGACGCCGGCGCGGCATGGAGGAGCGGCTACGTCCCGCAGAGCAGTGACAGGACGACGGCGAGGGGCGGCCAGGCGCGGCGGCCGAGGCGGGTCACCGCGAACGCGCGCAGCCGCACGTCGGGGTTTCGCAGCGGCACCAGCGAGACGCCGGCGATCGTGGGCTGGTCCGCGGGCAGGAGCCCGACGCCGAGGCCGGCGACGATCAGGTCCTGGATCAGGTCGAGGCTGTCGGCGCGGTGCGCGATCCGTGGCGTGATGCCGGCCATCGACGCGACGGTCCGCACCACGTCCTCGTCGGCGGTGTTGCGGGAGTTGACGAGCCAGTGCGTGTCCCGGAAGTGGCGGAACACGTCCAGGGCCTCGCCGTCCACTGTGGATCCCGATGGGACACCGAGACTCCACGGGGACGTCCACAGTGGACCCGCCTCGACGAAGCCGGGGAACGCGGTCGGGGCGAGGTTGTAGTCGTAGGTGAGGGCGAGGTCCACCTCGTCGCCGGCGAGCAGCTGCAGCGCCTCGGCCGGCTCGTGCTCGTGGATGAGGACCCGTAGCGCGGGGTGGCGGGCCGGCAGCGCCGCGACGATCGGCAGCAGGGAGCGGCGGATCGCGGTGGCGAACCCGGCGACCCGCACCGTGCCCGCCGGCTCGGCGGACGGGTCCAGGTCCAGCCGGGCCGCCTCGACCGCGGCGAGGATCGTCACCGCGTGCCGGGCCAGCCGCCGGCCCGCCGGGGTCAGCCGGACCCGTCGCCCGTCGGGCTCGAGCAGGGCGGTGCCGGCCTCCCTGGCGAGGACCGCCAGCTGCTGCGACACCGTCGACGTGGTGGTGCCGAGCTCCTCGGCGACCTCCCGCATCGAGCCGAGCCGGGCGAGCTCCGCCAGGAGCAGCAGCCGCTCATTGTTCAGCATTTCCGAACGGTACATCAGCGAATCTCACGTGGACGTGGATGGTTCGGATGCCGTCTACTCGGACCATGTTCGCCGCGATCTCCGCCATGGTCTGCATCCAGCTCGGGCTGGCCGCCTCGACCGGCCTGTTCGACAGCGTCGGCCCGTCCGGCGCCGTCTGCCTGCGTCTCGTCTGCGCCGCGCTGCTCCTGCTGGTGCTGGTCAGGCCCCGGCCGCGCGACTTCACCAAGGCGAGCATCCTTGCCACCGTCGCCCTCGGCGTGGTCACCGGATGCATGACGCTGACGTTCATGGCCGCGGTCGCGCGGCTGCCGCTCGGCACGGCCAGCGCCCTGGAGTTCCTCGGCCCCCTTGCCGTCGCCGCCGCCCGCGGCCGCCGCGCGACGCTGGTGTGGCCGCTGCTCGCGGGCGCCGGCGTCGTGCTGCTCACCGAGCCCTGGCACGGCGGCACCGACCCGGCGGGCGTCGCGTTCGCCCTCGCCGCGGCCGCCTGCTGGGCCGGCTACATCCTGCTGACCCAGCACGTCGGCGACCACGTCAGCGGCTACGCGGGCCTTGCCGTCGCCACGCTCGTCGCCGGGCTGGTCGCGTCCGCCGTCGCGGGCCCGTCGGTCGTGGCCGGTCTCACGTGGACCGTGCTCGCCGCGGGGTTCGGGCTGGCCGTCCTGCTCGCCGTCGTGCCGTTCAGCCTGGAGATGTACGCGCTGCGAAAGCTCACCGCCGGCGCCTTCGGCACGATGATGAGCCTCGAACCGGCGATCGCGCTGATCGTCGGCGGTGTCCTCCTGCACCAGGCGCCCGGCCCGGTCGGCGTGCTCGGCATGGTGCTGGTGGTCGCGGCGGGCGTGGGCGCGGCCCGCACAGGCTCACGGGGTGTAGGCACGCAGGGTGCTGCCGTCGGTGGTGTAGAGCCGTCCGCCGGAGACGACGACGTGGCCGTCGGCGCCGTCCAGGCGTGCGGCGCCGGGCACGTCCCCGCCGGTGACCGGTGACAGCACCGCGGCCGGTCCGCCCTCCACCGTGACGTACAGCAGCCCGCCGGCCCGGACGGGTCGCCCCGCCGTGCCGGGCAGCCCCCGCGTCCACAGCTTCGCGCCCTTCCCGGCGTGGAACGCGGTGACGGTCCGGCCGGCCGCGGCGTAGACCCGCCGCCCGTCGGTGGCGACCGACGTCACCGACGCCGGCTGCCGCCACGCGACCCCGCCCGAGGCCGCCCGGATCGCCGCGAGCCCCTGCTGGTCGCCCTGCGAGACGGGGTCGGGCACGGCGAAGAACCGGTCGCCGGTCGCCGCGAGGGGCGTCCACCGGGTCCTCGTCCGCCACAGTGCCGTCCCCGCGGCCGTCGTCACGGCGGTGGTGCCCTTCGCGTCGTGCAGCAGCACCCGCCCCGCGGAGGACACCGGACCGGCGAGGACGGCGCGGCCGTGGCGGGCGGCGCGGCGATGGCGGTGACGGCGCTGATGGCGCTGATGGCGAGCGCCACGATGCTGATCCGCACGGTCATGACGATGTCCCTCTCGGTCCGCACCGGGGGAAGCGCTCGACGTGAAGCCCGGATCGTATCGCACGCATTTCCTGTGATATCGGTAGGTACAATCTTAATTCGTCACATTTCCCCCACCTTGGGTGATAGTCGCGACGCTCTTGGTGATCGCCGCGGGACCCGCGCAGCCGCCTGCTGCCGGCCCGTGCCGCGTACGACGGCCGGACCGGCGACACTGGCTGGCATGTCGGCAGGTGCGGTCGTCGGTGTCCTCGAGCTCGTCGGGCTCTACGTGTTCGCGACGTCGGGCGCGCTGATGGCCATCCACAAAGGGTTCGACGTCGTCGGCATCGTGGTCCTGGCGATGCTGACGGCGCTCGGCGGCGGCATCCTGCGGGACGTGATCATCGGCGACACGCCACCGGCGGCGTTCGCGAACGTCACCTACCTGGCGATCCCGCTGGCGGCCGCGGGCGTGACGTTCTTCGTCCACCCGCTCGCGCGGCGGCTGTCGTTCACGGTGCTCGTCTTCGACGCCGCGGGCCTCAGCCTGTTCTGCGTCACCGGCACGCTGAAGGCGTTCGAGTACGACCTGGGGCCGATCCAGGCGGTGCTGCTCGGCATCACGACCGCGGTCGGCGGCGGGGTGCTGCGCGACATCACCGCCCGGGAGACCCCGGCGCTGGTGAAGGCCGACACGCACCTGTACGCGATCCCCGCCGCGACGGGCGCCGTCATCGTCGCCGCCGCCCACGAGGCGGGCCTGCCGATGCCGGGGATCGCGGCCGGCGCCGCGGTGTTCGTCTTCGTCTTCCGCCTCGTCGCCATGCTGCGCCGGTGGACCGCACCCCGCGCCTGGCAACGCGGTCCGGCGGCGGCGGGGGAGCGGTGAGCCCCTCAGACCTCCTGGACGGACCGCGACAGGACGCAGAACTCGTTGCCCTCCGGGTCGGCGAGCACCGTCCAGGTCACGTCGTCGCCCTGACCGACGTCGGCCCGCGTGGCGCCGAGCGCGAGGAGCCGGGCGACCTCCTCCCCGGCGGTGCTGCCGTCGGCGCGCAGGTCCAGGTGCAGGCGGTTCTTCACGGTCTTGCGCTCCGGCACCGACACGATGTCGATGCACGGCCAGCCCTTGTCGGCGGGGCCGATGCTGGTGACCTCCGCGTCCTGCTCCAGGACGCTCCAGCCGAGCACCGCCGTCCAGAAGGCCGCGACCTTGTCCCGGTCCAGCGCGTCAATGGCGATCACCGCGATACGACTCGTCATGCCCGCAGTTCTACCCGCCGCGCGCCCTGACCGACACCGCGCCGGACGCTGCCGACGACGGCGACGCAGCTGACGACCCCGGCCGCCAGGGTGCCCGCCGCAGGCGGCCGCACGGGTTGCGCGAGCTGCGGCAGCGCCGCCGGGGCGATGCCGGCCAGGACCGGGCCGAAGATCCGCTGCCGCATGGTGCCGCCGCTGCCCGATCAGCGGCCCGCCCGCGACCTGAACGGGGCGCCTCAGACGACCGTGAGCGTGACGGGGAGCTCGCCGCCGCCGCCGAGCTGGGCGGCGAGGGCGCGGGCCCGCTGCTCGGTGAACTGGCCGGTGACCTGGACGTCGCCGGTGATGGCGCCGACGACCTGCGGTGCGGAGATGACGGTGTTGTCCAGGACGATGGCGAGCCGCTCCTGCGCGTCGGACAGCTGCTTCGACAGGTCGGTGAACTTCGCCTGCGCGTCGGGGCGGAACGCCGCGGTGACGACCCACTGGCCCTGGTCGGAGCGGCCCGCCGTCGCCGAGGCGATGTCGGCGCCGGTGATCGCCGCCGGGTCGAGCAGCATCTTCACCGGGCCCTCGCAGGCGACGACCGGCCCGCCCGCGACGTCCGCGGGACGGCCGGCGAGCTGCTCGCAGCGGATCTCCGGGATCAGCAGCCGCATCCGCGCCGGGAGGGTCGCGACGTCCTGCGGCGGCAGCCCGGCGAACGCGGCCCGCACGGCCGGGGGCAGCGCCTGCGCCTGCTGCTCGGTGGTGACGGCGGCCGCGGCGGTGTAGGCGTCGCCGAGCGACGCGGCGACCGCCGGGGTCGACGTCGGCGCGGGCAGCGTGGTGGTGGCGGCGCCGGACCCGTCGGCGGTGGCGGCGACCCGGCGCAGGTGCAGCCGGCCGGGCGCGGTCAGCGCCTTCAGCTGCTCGGCCGAGGTGCGGTGGGCGGTGAGCACGAGCCTGCGGTCGCCGTCGCGGGTCACCGACGGGTCGTCGAGCTTCGCGGCCTTCATCCGGGCGAGCAGCAGCGCCCGGGTGACCTCGAGGTCGCGGTCGCCGTCGCCGGCCGCGGTCACCGTCAGGGTGACCCGCGGCCCGTCGGCGGCCCGCGACACCACCAGCACGATCCCGGTGACGAGGAGGGCGAACACCGCCGCTACCGCCGCGACCAGCACGAGCACCTGCCGTCCCCGCAACGCCATGCGGACACTCTACGGGCGTCGATCAATCGGTGGGGTGCGCGACCCATTCGTGGTCGTCGCGGCGGTACGCCGTGCGATTGGCGGCGTCGAAGCGGTCGCCGTCCCAGCGCCGGATGGTGACGGTGAGCCGGTCGCCGGTGGCCTCGATGAGGTTGTAGCTGTTGGGCTCGCCCTTGAGCCGGTCGGAGAACGCGGTGCCGGACTGCGCCACGACGAGGCCGTCGACGACGCCGCTGTAGGCGAGGTGGATGTGCCCGCCGAGCAGCAGGTCCGCGCGCCGCCGCAGGTGCCGCAGCGCCGGGCCGGACCGGCCGACGAGCCCGCGGGCGCGGCCCGCCGCGGTCAGCAGGAACGGGTGGTGCGCGACGAGCACCCGCAGGTCACCGGCGGGTGCGGCGCCGAACGCGGTCGCGGCGGCGGCCAGCTGCCGGGCGTCGATCCGGCCCCGTGACCAGTCGTGGTGCGGGCCCCAGCGCCGGGCGGTGTTGACGCCGACGGCGACGAGCCCACCGGTCGTGTGGGTGACGGCGCCGCGCGGGTCGGTGCCGAGGTGCCGCCGCCACGGCCGCCACGGCCGGGTGAACCGCGACCAGAAGCGCCAGCCGGGCAGGTCATGGTTGCCGGGCACGACGACCGCCGGGGTGGGCAGCTCGTCGAGGAACGCGCGGACGGCCTGGAACTCCGCCTCGCGCGCCGTCTGCGTCAGGTCGCCGCACACCGCGACGAGCGTCGGCGCGGCGTCGCGCAGCTCGGCCAGCAGCGCCGCCGCGACCGCCGGGACGTCGCGGCCGAAGTGCAGGTCGGAGATCTGCGCGATCCGCACGGCCGTCACAGTGCCGCTCCCGGCGCGAGCACCGCGAGTGCCCGCGGCCGGATCCCGTAGCGCAGCGGCATGGTCAGCTGGGCGATCTCACCGTCACTCATCACACTCATCATTGCCAGCGAGGGCGATTCCATGCGCACGGTTTCGCCGGTGTACGTGCGGACCCGCCCGTCGCGCTGCCAGCTGCCGCGGATCAGTCCGGCGGCGACGGCCAGGAGATCCCAGACGGTCCGGTCGTGGGTGACGTACACGGCGAGGATGCCGGCGTCGAGGCGTGCCCTGCCGGGCATCGGTGCCGGGCCGGCCGAGAGAGGGTTGCACGACACCACGACCGCCCTGGTCCGCGCGTGGTGCACGGTCCCGTCGACGTCGATCGTGAGCTTCAGCCGGGGGTACCGCCGCAGCAGCCGGACGACGCGTCCCGGCAGCCGCAACGTCTCGGCCGCGGGGCGCCCCCGGGCGTGCTCGCGGAGCCGGCCGAGGTGCGGCATCATCGCCAGGGCCGAGCTGCACAGGAACGGCACGTCGTTGACCGTCGCCACGTCGATCCGCGTGACGGGCGCCGCGAGCAGCGCCGCCACGGCGGGTTCCAGACCGTCGGGCACGCCCAGGTCGCGGGCGAGGACGTTCATCGTGCCGGCGGGGATGACGCCGAGCGGCACGTCGCTGCCCAGCATGCGCTCGGCGACCGACCGGACGGTGCCGTCACCGCCGGCGACGAACAGCGCGTCCGGCCCCGCCCGCAGCAGCTCCCGCACATCGGCCGCGAGAGTGTGCGGGTCGAACGGCCGGACGTCGGCGGTGACGCCCGCCCGGCCGAACATCCCGGCGAGCCGCTCCCGCGGCGACCCGGCGTCCAGGAACACGCCGGACCGCGCGTTGTAGACGACGGCGACCCGGTCCACGCTCAGCGCACCAGGGCGAGGGACATCGATCGACGCATGGCCGGAATGGTACGAATCCGGCGCGCACGCGGGGGATACGGCGGATGGCCGTCGGCTTTCGTGAATATTTATAAGGACTGTTGACAGTTAGCGTTCGGAAATGTTTGCTGATGTCGAATCCGTCCGGCCCTTCAACCGCCATGGGGAGCCCAGCGTGACATCGATGCCACACGCGTCCCGCAGGGACGTTCTCCGTCCCGCCGCACTCGCCGGCACCGTCCGCGTCGACGGCCGGCCCTACGTGTTCATGGGCCCGCCGAGCGGCGGCTGGCGCTGACCACCACCGACGTGAGAGTGCTGAGGTGAACATCATGCGACGTGTCCTGGTTACCCTGCTGCTGCTCGGGTTCGTCGTCCTGCCCGGGCAGGCGGCGCACGCCGCGGCCGCGATCTGCGCGCTGTACTGCGACACCCGTGACCCGTCCCTCGCCCGGCAGGAGACGTTCCCCGTCCCGGCGGTGACCGTCAACGGCCGGCGGCTCGTCCTGCACGTGTCCGATGTGGACAACATGGCCTGGGGCAGCATCGACGCCGGGGTCCTCGGCGACTCGGTGTGGCTGGACCGCTCGTTCGACGGCGGCGCCACGTGGGAAGGGCTGCTGGGCAAGGCGTCCATCCCGGGAACGTGGACCGGCACCCGCACGCTCATGTACAACGTGGCCGATCCGTCGAACCACCGGCGGGGGCTGATCCGCGCCTGCGGCGACGCCCGCGGGGTCGCCTGCACCGGCTGGAGCCATCTGCCGTTGTGCTCGCCGGCGTGCGACGGGGCTGCCGGCGGTACCGACGCCGAAGCCGTCAGAACGACGAGCCTCAACGGCCGGACGTTCGCGCTGCACCTGGACGCGGCCGGCATGGCGTGGGGCACCGTGTCGGGCGGGCAGGCCGGCGACGAGGTGTGGCTGGACCGTTCCTGGGACGCCGGCGCGACCTGGCCCGGCGGCTCGTTGCTCGGGCGCACCACGACGGCGCGCACCGCCGCATACAACACCCTCGACCCCGCGTCCTATCTGTACGGTGGCGCGGTCCGGGCCTGCGGACGGGCCGGATCCGTCACCTGCACCGCGTGGGCGCGCCCGTCCGCCAACCGCGCCGCGGCCATGGCTGACGCCCTCATGTACTCCTACGACCCGAACACCGCGTGGTGGCCGTCGAGCTGGTGGAACTCCGCGGTCGCGCTGCGCACCGTCATCGACTACACCCGGCGCACCGGCGACAACCGCTACCTGTGGACGGTCCGGCGGACGTTCGACGTCAACCGGGTCGCGTTCCCGGCCGGCGCCCGCTCCTCCGACCCGATCGACGGGCACTTCATCAGCCGCTCGATCGACGACAGCGCCTGGTGGGGGCTGACGTGGATCGCCGCCTACGACCTGACCGGTGACCGCGCGTACCTCGACGAGGCGGTCACCGTCGCCGGCTACGTCAACGGGTTCTACGACACGTCCACGTGCGGCGGCGGCGTGTGGTGGGACCGGGAACGCACGTACAAGAACGCCGTCACGATCGGCCTGTTCCTGCGGCTCACCGCGGCCCTGCACAACCGCCTTGCCGGCGACGCGGCCGGCGACACGGTCTGGCTGCAGCGGGCCGTGACGGGATGGAACTGGTTCACCGCCAGCGGCATGATCAACAGCTCGGGCCTGGTCAACGACGGGCTCACCGGCGGCTGCGCCAACAACGGCCAGACGGTGTGGTCCTACAACCAGGGACTGGCGATCGGCGCGGCGATGGAGCTGTACCGCGCCACCGGCCAAACGTCCTATCTGGACCGTGCCCGGCAGCTCGGCACGGCGGCGCTCGCTTCGCCGCTGGTCCGCTCCGGTGTGCTCACCGAGTCGTGCGACGTGCCACCGTCCACATGCGACGACAACGGCAAACAGTTCAAGGGGATCTTCATCGGGTACCTGGCGGAGGCGGGCACCCAGTTCCAGTCCTTCCGCACCGCGCAGTCGAACTCGGTGTGGGCCACGCGGGACAGCCTCAACCGGGTCGGCAGCCGGTGGGCGGCGCTCTCCGCCGCCGATTGGCGGACCCAGGCGAGCGGACTGTCGGCGGTCCTGGCCGGGTGATCAACTCCTGGAGCGCCGTGCAGCGGCTCGCGTCCGGCCACGGGTACGCGGGCCCGATCGACGGCGTGATGGGCCCCAACTCCTGGCGCGGCTTCGCCCGCTTCCTCAACCAGGACGCCCGGGACTAGGGGGTGACGCGGACGGCTCCCGGCAGGTCGCCGGTGTCCGCCCAGCGGTACGCGGTCGTGAGGCCGCGCGGGTCCAGGTGCAGGGCGTTGAGGATCAGGCGGTGCTGAAACTCCGCATAGACGGGTCCGGAGCCGTCGAACTCGCCGCGCAACGCCCTGCCCAGCCGCGTCGCGTCGACCTCACCCGTGCCGAACGGGACGAGCCGGGCCGCGTCGTCCGGGGCGGGACGGTCGGAGCGGTACCGGTGCACGAACCGGCCCTCCTGATAGGCCTCCAGCTGCAGCCAGTCGGAGTCCTCGACCACATTGGCCAGGGTCGCCCAGCCGGTCCCGGCGCCGATCCGCTCGGCCAGATCGCCCGGGTCGGCGAAGTCGAGCGCGCCCTCCCGCGGGATGACCGCCGTCCGGTTCGCCGCGGCGGGCAGCGCGATCGCGTCGACGCCGGCCGCGGTCAGCGCGCCGCAGACCGGCTCGAGCGCGGCCGCCACGAGCAGCGTCTGGTAGCTCGTCCCCATGCGCTGACGGTACCGTGGCGGCCATGGACGACTGGCGCAAAGACCGTATCCGGTCGGCCCTGGAAGGCCGCAACCCGACCGTGCTGGCGCGGCTGGCGTCGGGGTTCGTGGTCATGGGCGACACCCAGTTCCTGCCGGGCTACTGTGTCCTGCTCACCGACGACCCCTCCGCGGACCGCCTCGCCGACCTGCCCCGGGGCCGGCGCCTGCAGTTCCTCGCCGACCTGGACCTCGTCGGCGAGGCGGTGCAGACCGTGTGCGAGCGCCGCGACCCGCAGTTCCGCCGGGTCAACTACATGGTGCTCGGCAACCTCGACCCGGTCCTGCACGGCCACGTCCACCCTCGCTACGAATGGGAGCCGCCGGAGCTGCAGCACGGCCCCGTCACCCACTACCCGATGGCGGAGCGGATGGCGGTGCCGCTCGGACCCGAACACGACACGCTGCGGGCCGACCTGGCCGCCGAGATCGTCCGGCTCAGCACCGAGTATGACGAGCTCGCCCGGGCGCCCGAGGACTTCCCCGGGCTGTGACCGTCGGCAGGCCCAGCCGACCGGGGCTGTGACCCGCCGGCGCCTTCAGCCGACCACCGGCGTGTTCTGGCAGGCGGTCAGCAGCCAGCGGCCGTCCTCCCGCGCCATCACGTAGACGGGGCTGCCCTCGGCGGCCCCGTCCGGCGACACCGTCGTCTGCCTGACCCGCACCGCCGCCACGTCGGGCCGGATGAAGAGCACGTCGAGCATCTCGTACGTGACCGTGGTGCCCCGCATCGCGCCCGGCAGCACCTTCCCCGTGAACGCCGCGATCTCGTCCCGGCCGGTCAACCGCTTCCCGTGCCCGGTCGTCCAGACCGCGTCGTGCCGGAACAACGCGACGAACTCGTCCACCGCCTCCCGCTGCTGCGCGTCCTGCACTTTGCCGACAACTTCCCGCAACGCTTCGATCGTCGTGTCCATGCCGCACACCTTCAGACCTCAACCGCACTGCAAGTCAACCCCCGCCGCGCCGGCGACCGACGTGCCGCGGCGTTCCGGCTCAGGTCCGCCGGACCGGATCCGATAGGAGCCCTGAGAGCTGCCTGATCCGGTGCGATCGGAGTGTCCGGGGTGACGAGATCGGCCGCAGGGAACGACTCGGCCGGCGGCCCGGTGCCGCCACGGACCCGGCGCCTGCTGATCGCGGCCTGCCTGCTCTTCGCGGCGCTGACGGCGTTCCGCCTCGCCGACCTGTTCAACACCAGGGCCGCCGGCATCTCCTTGTGCACATTGGAGGCCGTCGCCCTCGCCTACCACCTCCGCGTGGCGACCAACCGGCGGCTGCCGAGCGCGGTGCGCCGCCCGTTCCGGTTCACCAGCGCGGCGCTCGCGCTGCTCATCATCGCCGGCGTCGGGTTCTCGATCGCGTTCACCACCGGCGACAAGAGCTGGGGCCCGGCGACCGTCCTCGCCGTGGTGCCCCGCACCCTGGTCGTGCCGGTGCTGCTCATGGGGCTGCTGTCGTTCGCCACCGAACCGATGGACCGCAGGGCACGCTGGAAACTCACGATGGACGTCACCACCGTCCTCGGCGCCGGCGTGATGCTGATGTGGTACCTGGTGCTCGGCCCGGCACTGCAGAGCGGCGACCTGCTCAACCCGCTCGGGCTCGGCGCGGTGGTCTTCGCCGTCGGCGACGTCGTGCTGCTCGTCGGCGTCGGCGCGGTGCTGCTCATCGACCTCAACGGCTTCAAACAGGTCAACGACTCCTACGGGCACGAGGTCGGCGACCAGCTGCTCGTCGCGTTCGCGGACGTGCTGCGGCGGGCCTGCCGCGGCACCGACACGCCCGCCCGCCTCGGCGGGGACGAATTCGCCGTCGTCCTTCCCGGCACCCGGGACGGCACCGGCGTCGCGGAGCGGATCCTGGACGCCTGCGTGCCACGGCTCAACCTGGCCGGGCACACCCTGCAACTGCGGGCCAGCATCGGCATCGCGGTCGCCCAGCGCGGCCCGTCCGGTGCCACCGACGACCTCGACGCGAGCGAACTGCTGCACCGCGCCGATCTCGCGATGTACGCGGCCAAACGCCGCGGCACGCCGAGCTGGGTGCGCTACTCGGCCGAGGCCATGGACGCCGCACCGGCCGCGGCGCCCGCCGACGACCTGGCCGCGGCGGTGAAGGACGGGCAGCTGCGCCTGCGGTACCAGCCGATCGTCGACCCCGGCACCGGCGACCTCGTGGCCGTCGAACCGGTCGTCCAGTGGCAGCATCCGACCAGGGGGCTGCTCGGCCCGGACGACTTCGTCGCCGGCCGCGACGCCGACGTCGGCGCCTGGGTGCTGCGGGAGGCGAGCCGGCAGGTCGGCCGGTGGCAGGCGGACCTGCCCGCCGGGCGGACGCTGCACCTGAGCGTCACCCTGCCGGCGACGGAGCCGGCCCGCCCGGCACTCGCCGACGATGTGCTGCGGGAGCTCGACCGGACCGGGTTCGACCCGCGGAACCTGATCCTCGGGATCGCTCCCGCCGGCGACCCGTCCGCCGCTGCCCAGCTGGAACGGCTGCGGGCCCGCGGGGTACGCGTCGCGCCACCCGTCGCGGGGCCACTGCCCGCCGGCGACGTCGAGGCGCTGCTGCGTCGTTCCGCCACCGAGCTGCCGTCGGATCTTGCCGGGCGGCCGTCCTGAGCACGACCGCGGAACCCTGCGCGCGCTGGTCGCCGTCCGGGTCGTGGACCGGGTCGGTGACGGCCGCGACGAGCGGATCGTCACGCTGTCCTCGGGTGCCGTCACCGGAGGGTACGACACGGACTTCCGGGTGACCGGGCGCCCGGCGCGCACGTTCGCGCAGTGGGCGCACGAGCACGCCGCCGACTTCAGCTGACGACCGGCGTGTCCTGGCAGGCGGTCAGCAGGTCAGGCGGGATCGAGAATGGCGGCGAAGCGCTCCTCGGCGAGGTCGAGCTGGCGGAAGATGTGCTGCTTCACCAGGCGGGACAGCGGGGTGTCGGGGCGGGCGACGAGCTCGCGCAGGACCGGCACCAGCGGCCGGTACTTCGCGGCCGACGAGGCGACCTTCGGCCCGGTGGTGTGGATGACGCCGACCCCGTTGTCGGTGAAGTCGGAGACCTTCAGCACCCGTGCCCACGGCTCGCGTTCGAGGCTGTCGCGGACGTGCTGCCGGTACTGCGTGTGCTTGTCGACGTCCGGGTCGTAGACCGGGTTGGTGACGGCCGCGACGAGCTGCGCGGTGCGCGTACCGAAGCGGGCGGCGAGGACCGCGAGCGCCGCCTCGGCCGTGGCGCCCGGGACGCCGGCCAGCTCGTCGGGGTGGTCCTCGACGGTGTCGTGCAGGACCGCCGCGACGATCACGTCGACGTCGCTGACCTCGTAGTGGTGCATGACGCGGATCGCGACCCGCAGCAGATGGTTGACGTACGGCTCCCGCACCCGCCGGTCGTCCTTGTGCAACCGCGTGGCCAGCTCCAGCGCGTCGACGAGCCGCTGTCGTTCGGCCGGGTCGAACCGCTGGATCTCCAGCCGGTACCGCTCCCGCAGCCCGTCTTCCCCGTAGACCTCGGTGATGGCGTGCATCGGCATCGTCGCCAGATAGGCCGGATACTCCATCGTCAATTCATATCGGATCACGGCAACATCGCGGCAACGGGATCCTTGACCTCAACCGCGGTTGAGGTTGCAGGCTGATCCGCGTGATGCGAGCTGTGTGGTGGCGTGCGGTCGGTCCTCCGTCGGTGCTGGAGCTGGGGGAGGCCGACGAGCCGGTCCCCGGGCCGGACGAGGTGCTGATCCGGGTGGAGGCCGCCGGGATCACGTTCATCGAGACGCAGACCAGGGCCGGCCGGGCCCCGAGGGCGGGTGCGGTCCCGCCTGCCATTATTGGCAACGGGGTCGGCGGGACCGTGGCCGCCGTCGGGCCCGGCGGTGACCCGGAGCTGGTCGGCAGGCGGGTCGTGGCGAGCCTGAACGGCACCGGCGGGTATGCCGAGCTGGCCGTCGCCGCGGTCCGCAACGCGATCCCGATCCCGGACGGGGTGTCGACGCCGGCCGCGACGGCGCTCATCGCCGACGGGCGGACCGCGCTGGGCCTGCACGAGCTCGGCGCGCCGCAGCCCGGGGAGGCGGTGCTGGTCCTGGCCGCCGCCGGTGGGCTCGGCAGCCTCCTCGTCCAGCTCGCCCTGCACGCCGGCGCACGCGTCGTCGGGGCGGCGTCGGGAGAGCGGAAGCTCGCGCTGATCAGGGACCTCGGCGCCGAGGCCGTCGACTACACCACGCCCGGTTGGAGCAACCCGGTCAGGGGTTTCGACGTGGTGTACGACGGTGTCGGCGGCACCCCCGGCGGCGAAGCGCTCAAGGCGACCAGGCCCGGCGGCCGGTACGTCGTCCACGGCGCCGCGGGCGGCCCGCCGACGCAGACCGGCGAGGGCGTGACCGGCTTCGGCTTCCCGGAGCTGCTGCGCATCGGCCAGCGCGCACCCGAGCTGGCGGTCCGCGCCCTGCAGGCCGCCGCGGAGGGCACGCTGCGTCCGGTCATCGGCCAGACATTCCCCTTGTCCCGGGCCGCCGACGCCCACGCCGCCATCGAATCCCGCCAGACCCTCGGCAAGACGCTGCTCACTGTGGAGCAGGCGGCATGATGCCTGTGTGACGATCTGGGACGAGCTGACCTGGCTGAGCGGCCCCGATCTCGACAGTCGGACGATCATGCTCATGACCACCGACCACTGGGACCGGCTGGCCGATCGGTTCGGCACCGCCAAGTGAACCTCAGAAGGACGTGCCGGTGCGGGTGACCCTTGCGGCGCTGGGATGGGGCGTCGTGCCGGCGTACCAACCGTGAGACAAGGGGCCTGTCGGACATTTAGCCTGAAAGCGTGGGAGGCTATCAGCTGAGTGTCGACTTCGGCACCTCGAGCACCGTCGCTGTGCTCGCGGGGCCGGACGGCGAGCACCATCCGCTCGTGTTCGACGGCGAGGAGTTCCTGCCGTCCGCGGCGTGTCTGGACAACGCGCCGCACCTGCTCGTGGGCCGCGACGCGCTCGTGCTGGGTCAGACGTTCCCGGACCGGCTCGCCGCGTACCCGAAACGCTGCGTCGACAGCGGCGCCGTCGTGCTCGGCGGCGTCGAGTGCCCGGTCGGCGACCTGTACGCGGCCGTCCTCGGGCGGGTCGCCGCCGAGGCCCGGCGGGTCGCGGGTGAGCCGATGACCAGCGTGACGCTCACCCACCCGGCCTGCTGGGACCGCCGCCAGCAGGCGACGCTGACCCGCGCCGCGGCGAAGGTCGGCCTCGGCCACACGAAGCTTCTCGCCGAGCCCGTCGCGGCCGCGCTGCACGCCGTGGACTCCGGCAGTATCGATGTTCCCGGCGGTGGCTGCCTCATCGTGTACGACCTGGGCGCCGGCACCTTCGACGCCGCCGTCGTCCGCCGCTCGGGCGCGACCTTCGACGTCCTCGCGCAGCGCGAACTCCCCGATGTCGGCGGCCTGGAGCTGGACGCGGCCGTCGTCACCCACCTCGGCTCGGTCATCGCCGACGACAGCATCCGCTGGGAGCGCCTGACACTGCCGCAGACCACCGGCGACTGGCGCGCGGGCCGCCGTCTGTTCGACGAGGTCCGGGCCGCCAAGGAACTCCTCTCCGTGGCCGAGTCCACCACGGTCCAGGTGCCACTGTTCGAGGAATCGGTGCTGCTGCACCGCACCGACCTGGAGGCGATCGCCCGCCCACTCCTCGACCGCACCGTCGAGGCGACGGTCGCCACGATCGTGGAGGCGGGCGTGACGCCCGCCGACGTCGCGGGCGTGCTGCTGATCGGCGGCTCGTCGAGGATCCCCCTCGTCGCGAAGCTGTTGCGTGACCGCCTCGGCCTGGAGCCGACCCTGGTGCGCCGGCCGAAGCTCGCGGTCGCCGACGGCTGCCTGCCCGTCCGTCCCCGCGCGAACGCCCGCCGCCCCCGACAGGCCACGGCAAGCGCCCCTGCCGCGGATCCGGCCGGTGTACGGCCAGACGCAGCCCCACCCTTCCAACCCACAGCGTTCTCCGCCGCAACGGAAACCCCGCCGTCGACGGTCGCCGCCGCCGATTCCGTCGCGGCTCCGGAGCCGGCAGCCACCCCGAAAGCGGCAGCTGCCCCGCAGACGACCGGTGCCCGGCAAAAGGCAGGCACCCAGCAGACGACCGGCGCTTGGCAGACGACGGGCGCCCGGCAAGCGAACGATGCCCGGCAAGCGAACGATGCCCGGCAAGCGAACGATGCCTGGCAAACAGCGGGCGGCCCAACGGCCGCTCTGGGTCCCCAGGCGACGGCGCGTGCGGAGACCGCGGGCACTGCTCAGACTCCGAATGCCTCCCAGTCCTCGCACGCCTCCCACAACACAGCAGCCGCCCAGTACACGGGCGCCCCTCGGAACGCGGGCGGCCCGCACGCGCCGGGCAGCTCGCACCCGGCAACCGGCTCGCACCCGGCAACCGGCCCGCACCCGGCGAACGGTCCGCATCCCGCCGCCGCGCACCCGGCGAACGGTCCGCATCCGGCCACGGCGGGAACGGTGGGCGGTGCGGTGCCTCCTGGGCCATGGGCCGGGATGCCGTTCGTCGAGCCGATCGACGTCCCCATGCCGTCGCACCCGGCGTCGCTGTTGGACCGTTTCCGCCTCAGCGGGCGGCGCCGTGGCACACCGGCGGGACCCGGTGTCACCGCAGGGACCACTTCCACCGAGGGCTTCGCGGCCGAGCGGAGGGGGCGCACGGGGGCTCACGAGGCGAGACCGGCAACCAGGAGCACCAGGGCGAAGGCCGCCCGGGTCGCGAAGGTCGCCGCCGGCACGCTCACCGGGGCGGCGGTGGCCATCGCCACTGGGGTCTGGGTCGGGTTCGTGGTGGCGCCGTCGGAGTCGCTCACCACGATCCAGGTCGGCCAGTGCGTCCGCCAGGACGGTGCGCAGGCTCGCCGGGTCGACTGCGCCGAGCCCGATGCCTACACCGTCACGGCAAGGGTCTTCCCGGCCGGATCGTGCCCGGACCCGGCTCAGCCCTATGCGATGCAGGAACAGACGCAGCTGTGCCTCGCCCCCGCCGCCGGCAGACCCGCCGGGCCGGTCCGCCGCTACGGTCCCTGACCCCCGCCCTGCCGCCCCGCGGCACGCCACGACCGCGCACCGGCCCGCTTACCGGCCCGACCACCCGCGCGCGCCGAGGCGCCGGCGGAGCCGGGAGCCACTGCCGCTCGTGCACCGCCGCGAGACCGCCGGCCTCGAATCTCGATCCCCGTCATGCCCGAGACGCTACCGCCGGGGTGCGACACTTTTTCCGATGCAGCCGGGCCGAGCGGTGGGTCAGCCGCGGTGGCCGCTGAGCTCCGTGATGCGGCGCAGGAGCAGGCCTTCGCGCAGCGCCCACGGGCAGACGTCGACGTGGTCGATGTCGAGGGCCTCCATCGTCGCTGCGGCGATGACGGCGCCGGCGAGGAGCTGACGGGAGCGGCTGGCGGCGACGCCGGGCAGGGCGGCGCGCTCCTCGGGGCGCATCTCCGTCAGGCGGGGGATCCACTGGTGAAGGCTGTCGAGGGTGAGCCTGCCGTCGGCGCCGGCGACGCGGGCGAGCTGCTTGAACGTCTTCGACGTCGCGACGTTGCGGGCGCCGTCGGGCACGAGGGACGCGTGCGGCCGGACCGAGCGCAGCACATGCTTGTGCACGGCCTCGACGTCGCGGCGGCGGGCGGGGTGGCAGGGGAGCATGGTGCGGGTGATGCGGGCCGCGCCGAGCGGCAGGGAGACGGCGGTGTCGGGCAGCTCGCCGGTGCCGGCCGCGATCTCGGCGGTGGCGCCGCCGATGTCGAGCAGGAGGACCGGCCCCGCGGACCAGCCGAGCCAGCGGTGCACGGCGAGAAATGTGACGCGGGCCTCGTCCTCACCGCTGAGGGAGCGCAGCTCGATGCCGGCGGCCTCGCGGACCCGGGCGCGGATCTCCGCGACGTTGGTCGCGTCGCGGATCGTCGCCGTGGCGAGGGGGATCAGGTCGGTGACGGCGTGCCGGCGGGACGCGTCGACGGTCTCGGTGACGGCGGTCACGAGACGGTCGACCGCGTCGTCCGACAGGGCGCCGTCCGCACCGACGGAGTCGGCGAGCAGCGTGGGGGCCTTGAGCCGGAACACCGACTGCGGTGCGCCTCCCGGGCGTGCGTCCACGATGTGCAGATGTGCGGCATTGGACCCCACGTCAAGCACAGCCAGTCGCATCCGCACTCCTCCCCGCGATGATCTGCCACCCGGTGGCGTCGCGCTACCCCGACAGTCTCCCACCGAAACATCACAGGTTCGGCACCGCGAACGGTCAGATCGGCGGCACAGGACGAATGACACTAGAATTCGATCGTCCGGTGTGGACGGGTTCCGGCGCCGACCCGCCGCCGTTCACACCGGATCCCGGGCGACTGTCCATTGTGGTCAGATCGGGACGTGCCCGAGGTCGACGACGCAGAAGCGGTTGCCGTCCGGGTCGGCGAGCACCACGAAGTCAGGGTCGGCGGGGTAGCTGTCCCAGTCGACGCGTGACGCACCCAGCGACACCAGTCGATCCGTTTCCGCGTGCATCGCGGCGAGGTCGGCGACGTGCAGGTCCAGGTGGATCCGTGGGTGGTCCTGCGGTGGCGTCTCGTTGCGCTGCAGCGCGATCGGCGTGCCGGTGCCGTCGACGGGCACGAGGATCGTCGCGGCGCCGCCGAAGCCGGTCCCGTGCGTGCGGTAGCCCAGCGCCTCCTGCCAGAACCGGACGGCGCGTGGTACATCAGCGACACCCAGGACGATCGCACCGACGGTCAGCACGGGATCACTTCGGGGCCTCGAACACGAGCATGGCGTCGGCGGGCGGGTCGCCGTAGATGGAGCGGACGGTGGGCTCGTCGAAGCGGGACTCGTCGGCGACGTTGACGAAGTCGCGGATCGCGGTGCCCGAGCAGTACGTGTCGGCGAGCGGTGCGCCCCGGCCGGCGATGACGTCGGGGACGTGCACGGTGCGGAAGTCGACGCTGTAGCGGGCCAGGCCCGACGTGTTCGGGGTGGATCGGTGCAGGTGGGCGCCGGAGAACAGCAGGACCTGGCCGGGGGCGGGCAGCACGACCAGTTCGTTGGGCGGGTTGTGCGTGGAAGCGCCGGGGCGGACCTGGGCCTCCTGCTTGACGGAGGCGGCGGTGGTGAGCCGGCCGACGTTGTTGCGGTAGTAGTCGAAGTCGCCGGAGTTGTTGTCGACGGGCGCGTTGAAGCGGTCCAGGTCGAAGGACATCGCGTTGGTGTCGCGGGCCGGGAAGATCGGCAGCCACCAGTTGAGCTGCTGGTTCGGCGCTGAATACCACACGTCGCGGTGCCACGGGAAGGCGAACGCGACGCCGGTGGTCAGGTGCCCGACGGGGAACGAGGTGCGGGGCTTCGGCACGTCGAAGTGGGTCTCCTCGGCGGTGAAGCCGGCCTCCTCGATGATGTTGCGGACCAGCTTCTTGGACCGCTCGTCGTGGATGAACCGCGGCTTCCACGGGCCGAGCAGCGCGGCCATCGCGGCCGGCGCGAAGTGCTCATGGGCGTGCTCGGGGTCGTGCGGCGCGAAGAGTTCGGTCAGTTGCTGCCGGGCGTGGTCGACGAACTTCGCCACGGACGGCAGCTTCGTCATCACCAGAAGGTGACCGTCATACAGGCGTTGACGGAGCACCTCGGGCGATGCCTGCAGGTCGACGTGAACGGCCATCGCTGTTCCTCCCCGGAGACGCATTCGCAGGTCAGCGTAGGCATCCGCCATGGACCGCGACACCCGGGTCCCCATCGCGTCAGGTTTCCGACTGAAACGCCGGCCGGATGATCGAGTTTGGCAAATGGATGGCAAGCGATTGCCGCCATCGCGACGAGGTCATTACCGTCCGAGGCACATGTCCCCACCCCGCCAAATGAGGGAGATGCTCCAATGCCCCATGCCCGAAACAGGGTGACAAGAGCCCTGCTCAGCACCGTGCTCATGCTCGGCGGCACGGTCGCCGTCCTGGGCGCCACCACCGCTCCCGCGCACGCCGCCTGCGGCACGACGAACGTCGCGCTCAACAAGCCGGCCACCTCCTCGTCCAACGAGAACGGCAGCCTGACGCCCGCCAAGGCCGTCGACGGCAACGTCAACACCCGCTGGTCGAGCGCCTTCAGCGACCCGCAGTGGCTGCAGGTCGACCTCGGCGCCGCGACCG
Source organism: Dactylosporangium sp. NPDC005555 (assembly GCF_040605635.1). NCBI lineage: Bacteria > Bacillati > Actinomycetota > Actinomycetes > Micromonosporales > Micromonosporaceae > Dactylosporangium > Dactylosporangium sp. NPDC005555. The sequence goes on along the minus strand of NZ_JBEXDG010000048.1, from coordinate 39,204 downwards.
ACGTCTGCCAGGTCGTCATCACCTGGCAGACGTCCTACGCCAAGGCGTTCAGCGTCGAGGTGTCGCCGACCGCCGCGGCCGGCAGCTGGACCTCGATCTACTCCACCACCACGAGCACCGGTGGCACCCAGACGCTCAACGTCAGCGGCACCGGCCGGTACCTGCGCGTGTACGGCACGCAGCGGGCGAACAACTACGGGTACTCCATCAAGGAGCTCGCCGTCTACAGCGGTGCCCCCGTCGAGCCGCCGGTGTGCACGACTCCGCCGACGTCCCAGGCGCTGCCGCCCACGTTCATCGTGTTCGACCCGTCGATGTCGGCGGCCAGCATCCAGAGCCAGGTCGACACGGTCTTCGCGTCTCAGGAGTCCAACCAGTTCGGCCTGCAGCGCTACGTGCTGGCGTTCAAGCCCGGCACGTACAGCGGCATCAACGTCAACACGGGGTTCTACACCTCGGTGATCGGCCTCGGGCGCAGCCCCGACGACGTGGTCATCAACGGTGACGTGACCGTGGACGCCGGCTGGTTCGGCGGCAACGCGACGCAGAACTTCTGGCGCTCGATCGAGAACCTGTCGATCGTGCCGAGCAACGCCAACGGCGGCGACCGGTGGGCGGTCGCCCAGGCCGCGCCGATGCGGCGGGTCCACATCCGCGGCAAGCTCAACCTGGCCCCGAACGGCTACGGCTGGGCGAGCGGCGGCTACATCGCCGACAGCAAGATCGACGGCAGCGTCGGACCGTATTCGCAGCAGCAGTGGTACACGCGGGACAGCTCCATCGGCAGCTGGGTCAACGGCGTGTGGAACATGGTGTTCTCCGGCGTGCAGGGTGCCCCGGCGAACAGCTTCCCGAGCCCGCCCTACACCGTCGTGCCCAACACGCCGGTGATCCGGGAGAAGCCTTACCTGTACCTGGACGGCAGCACCTACCGCGTGTTCGTGCCGAACCTGCGCACCAACGCGGTGGGCACCACCTGGTCCGGCGGCGCCACGCCCGGCTCGTCGATCCCGCTGTCGGACTTCTTCGTCGCCGCGCCCGGCGTCGGCGCCGGCACCATCAACGCCGCCCTCGCCTGCGGCAAGCACGTCTTCTTCTCGCCGGGTGTGTACCACCTGAACCAGACGCTCAACGTGACCAACCCCAACACCGTGATCCTGGGTGAGGGGTACCCGACGCTGATCCCGGACAACGGGGTCAACGCGATGAGCGTCGCCGACGTCGACGGCGTCAAGATCGCCGGAGTGCTCTTCGACGCCGGCACGGTCAACTCCGACGCGCTGCTCACGATCGGGCAGGCCGGGGCGTCCGCGAGCCACGCCGCCAACCCGACGACCGTGCAGGACGTGTTCTTCCGCATCGGCGGCGCAGGACCCGGCAAGGCCACCAACAGCCTGGTCGTCAACTCCAGCGACACGATCATCGACCACATCTGGGCGTGGCGCGCCGACCACGGCGCAGGCGTCGGCTGGACGGTCAACACCGCCGACACCGGGCTGATCGTCAACGGCAACAACGTCTCCGCCTACGGCCTGTTCGTCGAGCACTACCAGAAGGACGAGGTGATCTGGAACGGTCAGGGCGGCCGGACGATCTTCTTCCAGAACGAGCTGCCCTATGACCCGCCGAGCCAGGCGGCCTGGCGCACCGGCGCGCGGGGTTACGCGGCCTACAAGGTGGCGGACACGGTGACGACCCACGAGGCGTGGGGGATGGGCAGCTACTGCAACTTCACCGCGGACCCGTCGATCGTCGCCGAGCACGGCTTCGAGTCGCCGGTCACCGCGGGCGTGAAGTTCCACGACCTGCTCACCGTCTCCCTCGGCGGCAAGGGCACGATCGCGCACGTCATCAACACCACGGGCGGCCCGGCGCAGGGCACCAACACGGTTCCCGTGTATCTGGTCAGCTTCCCGTGAAAGTTTCTTGTTAACAACGTTTGACAATCGAGCTCCATCGAAGTTGAATGCTGTGAGAGCGCTCTCAGCAGGCTTGCCCGGGTCGGCCGCCACCGGCCCGGGCAGGCTCCCTGGCGGCCTCGATCAGCACCGCTGACAGGGCCCGTCCGGCATGGGAGCGCCGGACGGGCCCATGCGTGTGCATCGACAGCCGTACAGTTCCGGGCACGCTGGTGGCGGCGGTGGGCGTGCCCGCCGAACGCGAGTGCGTCGTGATGATCCGGACCCCCGCCGGCGTGACGCAGCCGGTCAGCTTCGACCGCATCCAGCTGACGCCGGGCGAGGCGGGCTGCGGCACCAGCCTCTACACCAACCCGCCCCGATAACGCCCGGCGGCCGGGACGGCCACCGGGCGGCGGGGCGGGCGCTTACCGGTCGCCGATGCGGTCGACGAGCCACTGCCCGAGTTCGTGGGTGATGGCCGTGTGCGGGGTGTTCGTGCCGGAGGTGTGGAAGTCGTCGAGGTCGGCCTCGTTCGGGTCGAGCTGGTCGACGCTGCTGTACAGGTCGGACTGCTCGTCGATGTCGCGGATCGACACGGCGCTGACGGTGGGGACGAAGCACACCGTCGGGTGCCGCAGGTCGATCGTGGCACCCTTCGCCCGCAGTGCGTCGGCGAGGATCTCGAACGAGTCGAGGGTGCCGCCGGGGGCGCTGTCCAGCTCCGGCAGGTCCTTCGTGGTGATGGTCTTCTCCGCGGCGGGGAATCTGCGCTTCAGTTCCGCCACCGTTGCGTTGCCGCCGGCCTGGGTGATGAACGTGGTGCCGGGGAAGATCTTGTCGACCGTGAGGGCGACGTCGCCCGGCGGGATCTTCAGGCCCGAGCTGTCGCCGGCGCCGTTGGCCAGGGCGAGGGTCCGGGGGCGCCGCGGCCAGCCGCCGACGCGCTCCAGCTCGGCCTTGAACGCCGTGCGTTCCGGAGCCTCGCCGATCGCGCCGGTCTTCGGGTCGTAGTGCCGCCACAGCATCTGCCGGGCCGCCGGGCTGTTCATCTGCTTCGCGAAGTCGTTGGTGAAGCCCGGCAGCGACGGGATGAATTGTGAGAACGCCTGCAGGCCCAGCGGGATGACGGCGCCGCGGTGCGGGGTGTCGTAGGAGAAGGAGCCGGGTCCGGAGATCAGGGGGATTGCAACCGACCGGACCCGGCTCAAGCATCTCGCAACCACGCCGCCCGGACACGGCACCACCGCCGCCACGACCGCGCGGGTCACCGCCACCGCGCGGCGGCGCCGACCTGCGCGCCATGACGACTATGAGACCAGCGCCGGCGCCGGCTCCGCGACGGGCTTGGCGGATGGGACGCGGCCCGGCCACCACGCGGCCCGGCCCAGCAGGGTCATCGTCGCGGGCACGAACAGCATCCGGACCACGGTGGCGTCCAGGACGATCGCGACGACCAGGCCGAGGCCGATCTCCCGGATCGGCGCGAACCCGCCGAGCAGGAACCCGGCGAACACCACCACGAGCAGCAGCGCCGCGGAGGTGACGATCCGGCCGGTCTGCTGCAGGCCGACCGCGACCGACCGGCGGGAGTCCGCGCCGGTGAGCCGGTGCTCGCGGATGCGGGCGAGCAGGAACACCTCGTAGTCGACGGACAGGCCGAACGCGATCGCCGCGACGAGGACCGGCACCGTCAGGTCGATCATGCCGAGGTCGCCGCGCTCCTGGAAGACGAGCGTGACCGCGCCCAGCGCCGCGCCGATGCTCAGGACGCTGGTGACGACGGCCTTCAGGGGCAGCAGCACCGAGCGGGTGAACGCGGCGAGCAGCGCGATCGTCGCGGCCACCACCACGAGCGCGGCGATCGGCCCGTAGTCGGCGAGCATGCCCCGGTAGTCGACGAGCCGGGCCGCGTCGCCGGTGACGAGGACCTCGAACGGCGCCGCCACGGCACGGACCGCGTTCACCGTCGCGCGCCCCTGCTCGGTCTCCGGCCGGTGGACGGGCGTCGCTCGTACCATGGCCACCGCCGCGGAAACGGGCTCGACCCGCACCGCGGACACGCCCGGAACGGCGCGGACCCGGTCGGCGAACTGCAGGGTCGCGGTGTCGGTGGCGGATGCGCGGACCACGGCGATGATGTCGTCCGGCCCGATGAGCTCCGGGAAGTGGGCGGCGAACTGGTCGTACTGCTGCCGGGTCTGCGTGGAGGCCGGCAGCGCCCGCGCGTCGCTGTTGCCGAGGCGCATGTCGAGCGCGGGGACGGCGAGGGCGAGCAGCGCCGCGCCGGTCAGGACGGTGGTGAGCAGGGGGCGGCGCTGCACCGCGGCCGCCAGCCTGCCGAAGACCCCGTCGCCGGTGCGGGCGGCGGCGGGCCTGACCCGCTTGCCGACGAGGGCGAGGACCGCCGGCAGCAGCGTGAGGACGGCGAACATGTTGACCAGGACGACGCCGGTGCCGGCGAGACCCATCGACCGCAGGAACGCGTCGGGGAAGACGGCCAGCCCGAGCAGGCTCGCCGCGACGGTGAGCCCGGTGACCGCGATCGTCCGCCCGGCCTTGTCGACGGCGGCGGCGAGCGCGGCGGCCACGTCGCCGGTGCCGGCCCGTTCGGTGCGGAAGCGGCTGATCAGCAGCAGCCCGTAGTCGACGGCGAGGCCGACGCTGAGCATGGTGGCGACCTGGATCGCGTAGACGGAGACGTCGGTGGCGAAGCTCAGCGCGTAGAGCAGGCCGAACGTGCCGCCGATCCCGGCGACCGCGACCAGCAGCGGCATCGCCCCGGCGAGGAGCCCGCCGAACACGATCACGAGCAGCACCAGCACGACCGGCAGTGTGAAGAGCTCGGCTCTTTGCACGTCGGACTGCGCCTGCGTGGCGAACTCGGCGTCGGTGAGCGGGCCGCCGGTCACGGTCACCTGCTTGCTGTCGACGGCCCGCAGCCGCGTCGCGACCTTCTCGGCGGTCGCGGCGTCCTTGACCGCGACCTGCAGCAGGACCGCGCTGCCGTCGGCGGCGGGCATCGGCTCGCCGACGTCGCTGACCCCGGCGATGCCGCGCACGTCGGTGAGTGCGGCGGTCAGGTCGACCCCGCCGGTCGCGACGACGGTCAGCTGCGCCGGCCGCGGCCCGGCGGCGTCCTTGCGCAGCTCAAGGGCCCGCTCGGTCTCCGACCCGGGCACGGTCGCGACCTGCGCGGTGAGCTTCATGAACACCCCGCCGCCGACGCCGAACCCGACGCCGACGACGGCGACCCAGAACACGATGACCATCACGGGCCGGCGCAACGCCAGCGCTGTCAACATTCGGAACATGCCGTCGATGCTTGTCGTCGCGCGCCGCCGGCACCTCCCCGCGGCGAGGGGTCTTCGGCCTCCCTCTCACGGGGGAGGGACCGTCAGAGCTCGTCCCACGGGACGGCGCCGAGCGCGCCGGTGACCGTCGACATCAGGTCGGGGTCGACGGGGAAGGTGTGCTCGTCGATGGCCGAGACGGCGACGACGCCGATGGAGTTGGTGACGAAGGCGGCGCGGAACAGCGGCAGGTCGGCGAGGGTGATCCTGGCGCGGCGGGACGGCAGGAGCGGCTCGATCAGCTGCATCGCGATGCCGGGCAGGGCGGGCGCGTCGGGCCAGACGACGTGGGCGCCGTCGTGGAAGGCGATGTTGTGCACCGCGGCCTCGGTGATCTCGCCGTCCGGGGCGGTGAGCAGCGCGTCGTCGAAGCCGTGCTCGACGGCGGCGCGGCCCCAGTAGATCTGGCCGAAGCCGCCGAGGTGCTTGATGTGCGCGAGGGGCCGCTGGTACGGCACCGACATCAGCCGCAGCGGCGTCGGCGACGGGTACACCGGCGGACGGACGGCGACGAGCACCGACAGCGGACCGTCCGGCGTGGGACGCAGGACGTTGACCCGCACGGCGGCGTCGGGCACGTCGCGGACGGCGTGCCGCAGCAGCGACCGGGCGTGCGACGGCTCCAGCGGCGTGTCGAACAGGGCCAGCGACTGCGCCGCCAGGCGGCTCAGGTGCAGGTCGAGGCCCTGCACGCGGCCCGAGCGGACCTGCATCGCGGTCAGGTGGCCGTAGTTGACCAGCGCCGGGTGGTAGAGCTCCTCAGGCGTCGGCGAATGCCCGTCGATCTCCAGCCGGATCAGACCGCTCATGATCGGTCACCATAGTCCGCACGACCTGCTCCAGGTCGATGCGGGGCAGCATCCGGCCACCGATCTTCACCAGGGGGCTGCCGGCCAGGGAGACGGGCGCGTCCGGGTCGGCGTCGGCGCGGCGCTCCTCCCACACGGACTCCTCGATCGCGCGCAGCTGCGGCACGATGAAGCCGACGCGGGTGCCGCGGACCTCGATGAGCAGGACCCGCGCGGTCGCCTCGTCGATCTCGGCGTGCCGGCCGAGCAGGCCGGTGAGGCAGATCAGCGGCACCGACGCGCGCTGGTGGGTGAAGACGCCGCGCAGCGGGCCGCCGTCCATGAGCGGGATGACGTCGGCGGGGAACGGCACGATCTCGGTGATCTGGGTCAGCGGGGTGGCGACGTCGACGCCGGCGTCGTACGTGAGGAACTTCCGCACACTGGTCTCGATGGCACGGCCGTCGAAGCGGGGGTCCGACGCGTCGGACCGTGCGGCGACACGGGTCACGGGTGGCGCGCCGCCGACGGGCGTGCCGAGCGCCGCGATCGTGCCGAGGCCCTCGTCCGCGCGCAGTGCCGCGCCGTCGAGGACCAGGTAGGAGCCGCCGGCCTGGCCGGGCAGGATCCCGACGGCGTGCCCGGAGGAGGGCAGCCCGAACTCCGGCATCGGCAGCACGTCCGCGTCCGGGACGGCGACGATGCTGACGACCTCGGTGACGGCGAACGCGAGCAGGCCACGCTCGTAGGAGAGGGAGACACCACGCTTCACGTCGACGGGGCTGAGCGCGCCGAGCCCGAGGACGGCGAGCGTGTCGACGGTCGGCACGAACCGGTCGCCGAGCACGACGACGCCGTGGATCGTGGGGCCGTCCAGCGGGGAGGACTTGAGGATCAGCTCCGGGACCACGGAGTGGATGTGCGACACGTCGACGGCGAGGCCGATCCCGCCGCAGCGCAGCAGCATCATCATGCGCCGGCCGCCGGCGGAGGTCCCGGCAGAGGTCCCTGCGTCGGCCGCCTGCGCCTGGGCGACGGCGCCGCTCGGCCCGCCGGTGTCCTCGGCGAGGACCATGCCGGGGGTGTGCTTGACGGCGGCGCAGTCCAGGACGCTGACGACGGCGCTGTCGTCGGGGCGTTCGAACGTGCGGCTGAACAGCGGCAGGTCCGTGTTGACGCTGATCTCCAGGTGCGCATCGTCCTCGATGAACACCACACCCCGCACGGCGTGCGCGAGCAGCCCGAACACCGACCCGTCGTAGGTGACGACCACGACGACCTCTGCGTCGGCGGCGTCGCGGCGGTCCAGCAGCAGCCGCAGGTCCAGCACCGGAATCACCTGGTGACGCAGGTTGACCGCACCCACGAGACCGGGCGCGACCGCGAGGAGCGGGTCGAACGCGGCCGGGCACGGGATCACCTCCCGCAGCTCCGACAGCGGCAGCGCCACCTGCACGTCGGCGACGGTGAACACCCCGTACAAGGTCCCGGTCATACTACCGGCGCACCGGACGTGGGCGTGGCGCCGATGAGGTCACCGATCAGCGTGTTGACGGTCCGCGACGCCTCCTGCTGCTGGCGGGTCGAGGTGACGATCTGGTGGATCGACTCGGCGGTCTTGCCGACGCTGCGCAGGATCTCCTCGAACGCGTCCTGCGCCCGCTGCGCCACCTGCGAGCCCTGGTTGATCCGGGTCGCCGACTCCACGATGAGCCGGCTGATCTCCCGGGCCGAGTCGGAGGAGCGTTCGGCGAGCTTGCGGACTTCACCGGCGACGACGGAGAACCCGACGCCGTGCTCACCGGCGCGGGCCGCCTCGATCGAGGCGTTGAACGCGAGCAGGTTGGTCTGCGACGCGATCTCCCCGATGACCTGCACGATCGCGGCGATCTGGTCGGAGGAGCGCTCCATCAGGTCGATGGCCTCGATCGACTTGCGCAGCTCCTCGAAGCCCCGCTGCGCGTTGGACTGGGTCTCCCCGGCGAGTTCGCTGGCGTGCCCGGCGTTGCCGACGATCTGCGCGATCGACGTCGACAGCTCGTCGATCGCGCTGCTCATCTCCTTGGTCTTCGTGGTGAGCCGGTGCTCCAGGGCGATCTGTTCGGTGATGTCCTGCGCGTACTTGACGACCTTCACCGGCTCGCCCTTGAGGTCGAAGATCGGGTTGTACGTCGCCTGCAGGTACACGTCGCGGCCGTACTTGCCGATGCGGTGGAACCGGCCGGTGAGGAACTCGCCGCGGCTCAGCCGCAGCCAGAAGTCCCGGTAGTCCTGCGAGGTGATGTAGTCCTGGGTGCAGAACATGCTGTGGTGCTGCCCGATGATCTCGCGCAGTGTGAAGCCCATGGTCCGCAGGAAGTTGTCGTTGGCGGTCAGGACGTTGCCCTCGAGGTCGAACTCGATGACGGCCTGGGCCCGGTTGATCGCGGTGACCTTGCCCTCGAACTCGGCGTTGCGCAGCCGCGTCGCCGTCACGTCCGCCGCGAACTTCACGATCTTGTACGGGCGGCCCTCCAGGTCGAGGATCGGGTTGTAGGACGCCTGGATCCAGATCTCCCGGCCGTCCTTCGAGATCCGCTTGTATGCGCCGGTGTCGTACTCGCCGCGCTGCAGCCGCGTCCAGAAGTCCTGGTAGTGGTCCGAGGTGGCGTCGACGGGGTCGACGAAGAGCCGGTGGTGCTTGCCGCGGACCTCGTCCAGGCTGTAGCCGAACAGGTCCAGGAAGTTGCGGTTGGCGTCCAGGACGTTGCCCTTGGGGTCGAACTCGATGACCGCCTGGGCCCGGTTGATCGCCGCGACCTTGCCCTCGAACTCCGCGTTGCGCAACTTCACGTCGGTGACGTCGGTGGCGTACTTGACGATCTTGTACGGGCGGCCCTCGAGGTCGAAGATCGGGTTGTACGTCGCCTGGAGCCACACCTCCTTGCCGGCCTTGCCGAGCCGCTTGTATTCGCCGGCCTCGAACTCGCCGCGGGCCAGTTTCGCCCAGAATGCCCGGTATTCCTCGCTTGCCGCGTAGATCGGGTCGACGAACATCCGGTGGTGCTTGCCGCGCAGCTCCTCGACGTTCGTGTAACCGGTCAGCTGCAGGAAGTTACGGTTCGCGTCGACGATGATCCCGTCGAGGTCGAACTCGATGACCGCCTGCGCCCGGTCGATCGCGGTGACCTTGCCCTCGTACTCGGCGTTGCGCTGCTTGGTCTCGGTGATGTCGGTGGCGTACTTGACGACCTTGTACGGGCGGCCTTCCAGGTCGAAGATCGGGTTGTACGTCGCCTGCAGCCACACCTCCCGGCCGTTCTTGCCGATCCGCTTGAACTCCCCGGCCTCGTAGTGGCCCTTGGTGAGCTTCTGCCAGAAGTTCTTGTAGGCGGTGCTGCGCGCCTCGTCCTCGGTGACCAGCTTCTTGTGGTGCTGCCCGATCAGCTCGTCGGCCTCGTAGCCGGTCGCGTCCAGGAAGTTCTTGTTCACCTGCCGGATCGTGCCGTCCAGCTCGAACTCGATGACCGCCTGCGCCCGGCTGATCGCGGCGACCTTGCCCTCGTACTCGACCGTGCGCAGCTTCTGCTCCGTCACGTCCATCGCGTACTTGACGATCTTGTACGGGCGACCCTCCAGGTCGAAGATCGGGTTGTAGCTCGCCCGCAGCCACACCTCCCGGCCGCCGCGCCCGATCCGCTTGAACTCCCCGCTGGTGGCCTCGCCCCGGCCCAGCCGGGCCCACAGGTCGGTGTACTCGGAGCTCTCCGCGTACGTCTCGTCGACGAACATCCGGTGGTGCTTGCCGACGACGTCACCGAGCGAGTAGCCGGTCAGCTGCAGGAAGTTCTCGTTCGCGCCGAGGATCTCGCCGGTGAGGTCGAACTCGATGACCGCCTGCGCCCGGTCGACCGCCGCGTACTTGCCGCGCAGCTCGGCGAGCAGGCGCCGGTCGTTGGTGATGTCGTACGCGGTGAGCAGGATCGCGTCGGGCTCCCGGCCCGCGCCGCGCACCGGACCGCAGTTGAGCCGCAGCCACCGCTGCCGCCCGCCGCTGTCGACGATCGACGTCACCTGCTCCAGGAACTGCCCGACCCGGGCGCTGTCCATGAGCTGGTCCACGATCTGCGACTGCAGGTGCCAGACCTCCTCCAGCCGTTTGCCGATCAGCTCGTCGAACGGCACGTCGATGGTGTCCAGCACCCGGTCGTTCACCGAGATGACGGTGCCGTTCTTGGCGTTGAGCACGACGATCATGCGCTCCTGCACCAGCAGGCTCAGCGATGCCTCCGCCATGGCGGGCGTGTGACTGTCGTTGACCAGGCCGATCGGCTCGGGCACGGTTGCTCCTCGGGTGCAGCTGCGGCGCAAGCATGACTCACCGTGATCTTCGGCCGTTCGGCTGATGACCTGACGAAAAAACCCGTCTTACGACCGAGGTGCCCGTTCGCCGCTGCGGCCAGAATGGCTGCCATGCGCTTCCAGCCGGTCGACATCGTGATCACGGTGGTGGTCACCGCCGCCACCGTGTATCCCGCGATGGTCTGGGGCTCGTGGGTCGACGTCGCGCTGGGAGCGCTCGCCTCCGTGCCGCTGCTGTGGCGCCGGCAGGCACCGGTCCTCGTCGCGCTGCTCTGCGGGATCGGCACCACCTGGCTGTCGGTGCAGGAGCGATTGTTCGACCAGCCGTATGGCCAGCTCGTCGCCACCTACACCTGGGCCGAGCTCGCCTCGCCCGGCTGGCGGCTCTTCGCCGCGCTCGGCACCGCCGTCGGCGTCCTCGTCTCCCTCATCGTGCCGCAGGAGAGCCCGCCGTCCATCGGCTACGTCGGCATGATGTTCGTGACCGCGTATGCGCTCGGCACCGGCGTGCGCGCCCGCCGCGACCGGATCGCCTACCTGGAGGAGCGGACCCGCCGGCTCACCGAGGAGCAGGCCGCCGCCGCGGGTGCCGAGCGGGCCAGGATCGCCCGCGACATGCACGACGTCCTCGCCCACTCCGTCGGCCTGATGGTCGTGCAGGCCGAGGGCGGCGCCTCCGTCGTGCGCTCCGACGCCGCCCGGGCCGAGGCCGCGTTCGACGCGATCGCCGACACCGGCCGGGAGGCGCTCGTGCAGCTGCGGCACGCCCTCGGCGTCCTGCGCGACCAGCGGCCGGAGCCACCCGGCCTCGACGCGGTCGCGTCGCTGGTCGAGCGCGCCCGCCGGACCGGCCTGGACGTCACCCTCACCCGTGACGCCGTCCCGCCCGTGCCCGCCGACGTCGGCGCGACCGCGTTCCGGGTGGTGCAGGAGGCGCTGACCAACGCCGTCAAGCACGCCGGTGCCCGTCATGTGGCTGTGGTACTGGCAGCGGAAGGCCCGTCCCTGCGGGTCCGGATCCGCGACGACGGGCGCGGAGGCGGTTCCGCCGTCCCCGGCCATGTCCCTGGTCATGGGCTGGCGGGGATGGCGGAGCGGGTCGCTGCCGTCGGCGGCACGCTGCGCACCGGCGCTCCGCCGCACGGGCCGGGGTTCGAGGTCTCCGCCCTGCTGCCGGCCGGGTAGGTTGCCGTCGTGCTGAACGTGGTGGTCGCCGACGACCAGGCCCTCGTCCGTGACGGCCTGTGCATGATCCTTTCCTCCCAGCCGGACATCACCGTCGTCGCCGAGGCCGCCGACGGCGTCGAGGCCGTCGCCGCTGCCCGTGCCCACCACCCCGACGTCGTCCTCATGGACGTGCGCATGCCCAACCTCGACGGCATCGGCGCCACCCGCGAGATCAGCGCCTGCTCACCCGGCACACGCGTCCTCGTCCTCACCACGTTCGACCTCGACGAGTATGTCTACGACGCGCTGCGCGCAGGCGCCTCCGGGTTCCTGCTCAAGGACATGCACCGCACGGAGCTCGTCGCGGCGGTGCGGACCGTCGCGGCGGGGGAGTCCCTGCTCGCGCCGACCGTCACCCGCAGGCTCATCGCCGACGTGCTGCGCAACCGGAGTGTCGAGACGCAGCCGGTCCAGCTGGCCGCCCTCACCCCGCGCGAGCTGGACACCCTGCGCCAGGTCGCCCGGGGGCTGTCCAACGCGGAGATCGCCGCGGCGCTGTTCGTCACCGAGCACACCGTCAAGACCCACGTGTCCAGCGTCCTGACCAAGCTCGGCCTCCGCGACCGGGTCCAGGCCGTCGTCGCCGCCTACGAGTCAGGCCTGGTCCGGCCCTCCCAGCTGTAGGGTGTCGCCGCGGCCGCGGCCGGGCGCGCGACGGGACCTGTGTACCGTTTGGCCGGTGGACCTGCGCACCGGCACCCTCGAAGACCGTGAAGAGCTGCTGTATGAGCTGCTCGACCGGGCCGCTGACGACCCCTCCGCCGCCGCCGAGGTCCGTGCCGTCGTCCGCGACTACGAGCAGCATCACCGGTCGCTGTACACCAGAGCGCTGAACCGCGCGGACGTCTTCGTCGACGGGTCGCTGCGCGGGCCGCTGCTCGCCGCGCTCCAGGACACCCGCTATAACTGCCAGGCGTGGGCGGCGATGGGGTGCTCGGCCGGCGGCTTCACCGAGGCGGTGCCGACGCTGCTGGACCTCCTCGACGACCACGACTGGAACGTGCGCGGGGAAGCGGTCCGCGCCCTCGGCCGGCTCGGCGACGCCGCCGTCGTGCCGGCGCTCGTCCCGCTGCTGGGCGACCCGCAGGAGTTCACCCGGCAGCAGGCCGCCGACGCGCTCGGCGAGATCGGCGGCCCGGCAGCGCTCGCCGCGTTGTGGCAGGAGCTGGAGCACCGGCGGTTTCCCCGGATCGGGTACGTCGCCAGCAACCTCGCCCGGTTCGCCCCCGAGGTGCTGCCGCAGCTGTCCGCCGCGGCCGGGAGCGCTGACCCCAACGTGCGGTACTGGGCGGTGGTCGCGCTGGGGTCCACCGGCGACTCGCAGGCCGTCCCGCTGCTCGAACGGCTGATGGCGACCGACCACGCCGCCACCGTCTTCGACGGCCGGGTCGACGTCGCCGCGAAGAAGGCGCTGCGCACGTTGCGCCGCATCCAGGCCGCGATCGCGGCCCGTTCCGCCGGCAGCTGATTCCGCTGCGGGTGAACCGCACTTGATCGATGGCCGGTCGCGCGGTCGGGTGGGGCGATGAGCATCGCAGCCCGATCCTCGCCGTACTGGCCCGTCGTCAGCCATCCGAGGCTCCGCCGGATCCTGCCCGGACTCGTCGTGTCCGCACTCGGGGACGGCATGTCACTCGTCGCCATCACGTGGCTCGCGCTGCAGCTCGCCCCGGCGGAGCACCGCGGCACGGGGGTCGCCGTCGCCGTCGCGGCGTACTCGCTGCCCAGCGCAGCCGGCGGGGTCCTCTTCGGCCGGTTCCTGCGGCACCGCGGCGGCGCGCAGCTCGCCGGGTGGAACGCGATCCTGCGCGCCTGCGCACTCGGCGCGGTCGCGCTCACCGCCGCGCTCGGCGGTCTCGGCCCGGGCCTGTACGTGGCGCTCCTGGCCGTCTCGTCGCTGCTGGCCGCCTGGGGGTCGGCCGGTCATTACACGCTCATCGCGGAGCTGCTGCCGCCGGTACACCACCTGCCGGCCAACGCCGTGATGAACACGATCGCCAACAGCGCCACCATCGCCGGCCCGCCGCTCGCCGGGCTGCTCATCGCCTGGACCAACCCCGCGACGGTCATCGCGATCGACGCCGCCAGCTTCGCGGTGCTCGCCCTCACCTACCGCCTCGCCGTCCCGCCGCTCCCCGCTGCCCCACCGGGCGACGAGCCGTCGGCCGGCGCCGGGTTCGCCGCGATCCGCCGCGACCGGACCCTCTTCGGGCTGCTACTCCTGTCGTTCGCGTTCTTCTTCCTGTTCGGCCCGTTCTACGTCGCGATGCCGGTCCACGTCGCGACGGACCTGCACGGCTCGGCCGCCGTCCTCGGCGCCTACTACACGGCGTTCGGCGTCGGTGCGGTCCTCGGCGGCCTCGCCACCGGCTACCTGCGGCGGCTGTCGCTGTGGCCGACGACGACCGGCATCGTCATCGCCTTCGGCGCCGCGATGGTCCCGCTCGGCCTCGACGTGCCGGTCGCGGTGGCCGTGGCCAGCTTCGCCCTCGCCGGGGCGATCTGGGCGCCGTACATGTCGACGTCGATGGCCCTGTTCCAGCGCACGACGCCCGCGGCCGACCTGCCACAGGTCCTCGCCGCGAACGGGTCGGTGCTCGTGGTGGCGGTGCCGCTCGGCACGATGCTCGGCGGTCCCCTCGTGGCCCTGGCCGGTGCGCGCTCGACACTGCTGCTGTGCGCCCTGGCGACCGTCGCCCTCGGCGTCGTCGCGGCGCTGCTCGTGCTTCGCCGCTGATTCTTGTCGTACCCATGTGGTGGTATCGGGGCATGGATGCGGTGGCGGTGCGGCACGACTCCGGCTCGCACACGGAGTTCCGGCTCGTGGAGGTGGTCGACGCGCTCGCCCCCGCCGCCGGCAGGGCGGGGTTCGTCTTCGCCGACGGCCACTGGGCGAAGCGGTTCCCGGCGGACACGCCGCACCTGGACCGCGCCTGGGAGAATTTCGTCCTGCTGATCGTGCCGCTGCTGCGCCAGACCGCCGGCCTCGACCCGGTGCCGTGGGCCGCGACCCTCGCCGAGGTCTGCCGCCGCCTCACCCCCGCCGGGGTGGACTGGTGGCTGACCGGCAGCGCCGCCCTCGCCGCCCGCGGGCTGCCCGTCACCCCGGGCGACCTGGACCTGGTCATCTCGGACGCCGACTCGCACCGCGTCGGCGACCTGTTCCTCGACGGTCTGGTCGAGCCCGTCGTGCCGGCCGACTGGTTCTGCGCCTGGTGGGGCCGCGCGATGCTGGGCGCCCGCGTGGAGTGGGTCGGCGGCGTCGGCCCCGCCGCGGACCAGCCCGAGCCGACCGACTTCGGCCTGCTCGCGGCGTCCCGCCTGGAGACCGTCCGGTGGCAGGACTGGGACCTCCGCGTGCCGCCACTCGCCCTGCAGCGGGCGGTCAGCGCCCGGCGCGGCCTGCACGACCGCGTCCACCTGATCGACGCCGCCGCAGGCTGACAGGCAGGAGCGCGACCGGGGCGGGTCCGGGAGCTCGACGCAACGGACCTTCGTCGTGCCCCCGGCCATGTGACGGGTCCGTGGGAGACTGCCGCGGTGTCCGTGGCCGACCTCACCGCCAGACTGACGGCGGCGATCGCGAGCTTCGAGCGCGGTGACCGGCAGGCCGTCCTCGACGGTGAGGTGTGGGACGCCGCCGCGGAGCTGCAGCGCCTGGCGGCGGCGGACGGTGGCCTGGTGGAGCGGCTCCGCGCGTGCCGCTACCGCTACGCCGCCGAGCTGCTGCGGGCGACGGTGGACGCCGACGACGCGGCGGGTCTGACGCTCGCCATCGACCTGCTGGAGATCGCCGTCCACGAGGCGCCCGACGCCGCCGACCTCGCGGCGCGGTGGTCGAATCTCGGCGCCGGGCTGCAGCTGCGGTTCAAGCGGGCAGGTCGCATCGAGGACCTGGACCGGGCCGTCGAGGCCGGGTTCGCCGCGGTCGCCGCGACGCCTGCCGACGATCTGCGCCTGGCGGCCCGGCGGTCCAACCTGAGCGCGGCGCTGCAGAACCGGTTCAAGCGCACCGGCGACCGGGCCGACCTCGACGACGCCGTCGACCTCGGCAGCCAGGCGGTCGGCATCACCCCGGCAGGATCCCCGCACCTGGGCTCCATGCTGGCCACCCTAGGCGCGGCACTGCAGCTGCGGCACGAGTGTGCCGGTGCCCTCGCCGACCTCGACCGGGCGATCGCCGTGGGTCACCGGGCGGTCGAGGCGTCGCCGCCGGCCGGCGCCAGGCGCGCCGGCCGGTTGTCCAGCCTCGGCGCCGCGCTGGTGACGAGGTTCCACCACCTGGGCGTGCCGGCGGACCTGGACCGGGCCGTCGACCTGGGCCGGCAGGCCGTCGACGCGACCCCCGCCGGCCATCCCGACCTCGGCGCGATGCTGTCCAACCTGGGCAACACACTGCAGACCCGGTCCGAGTCCTTCGGCTCGTCGACCGATCTGCGCCAGGCGGTCGACGCCGCCCGGCTGGCGGTGGAGCAGTGCGGGACGGGCGATCCCCGGCTGGCTGTCCGGCTGTCGAACTTCGGCGGCGTCCTGCGGGCGTGGCTGCGGCGGGTCGGTGCCGTGACCGGGCCGCCGGACGGCGCCACCGGTCTTCGCCGGCCGGTCCTGCCAGGTGCCCCCTTCGCGGTCGACCCCATCGCGGGGGTCGACGTCACCGCGAGGGTGGTGCGCATCGCGGCGCCGGAGCATCCGCAGTGGCCGATGTTCCTGTCCAGTCACAGCAACGCCCTCGCCGACCGGTTCGAGCGTGGCGGTGCCGTCGAGGACCTCCACCAGTCGGTGACGTTCGCGCGGTATGCCCTCGCCGCCACCCTGGCAGGCCATCCGCATCACCCCAGGTACCTGTCGAACCTGGGACTGCGGCTGCAGGCCCGGTTCGCGGGCACGGCCGATCCCGCCGATGTCGCGGAGGCGGTCAGGCTCGCCTGGGCCGCGGTGACCGGGACGCCGCCGGAGCATCCCGCGCGGGCCGGCCGGCTGATCGGTCTCGGCGCCGCGCTGCACGCGCGGTTCGCGGCCGCCGGCGCCGTCGCCGACCTGGACGGTGCGCTGTCGGCCTGGGAGGATGCGGTCGCGGCGGTCTCGGCGCCGGTCGACGTCCGGCTCGACGCGGCGCGACGGCTCGCGGAGGCCGCGGCCCGGGCCGGCCGGACCGAGGAGTCGGCGGACGCCGCCGCCGCGGCGGCCGGGCTGCTGCCGATGCTGGCGTGGCGGGGTATCAGCCGCGGCGACCAGTATTTCCTGCTCAGTCGCGAGGCCGCCGCGGTCGGCCGCGATGCCGGCGCGTCCGCGCTGGCCGCGGACCGGTCCGGTCGCGCGGTCGAGCTGTTGGAGCAGGGCCGGGGAGTGCTCTGGACGCAGCTGCTGGACAGCCGCACCGACCTCGGTGCGCTGCGGCGGTCGCGTCCCGCGCTGGCCGCGGCGCTGGCGGCCTGCCGGATCCGGCTGGATCGGCCCTCCGAGGACGGCGCGGCCGGCGGATGACCGGCCGGTCACGACGACGGCAGGGCGCGGCATCGCGAGGCCGCCGGTCCGTCAGAGAGACGGTGCAGGTTCCGGAGCGGTGCTGACCGCCTGGCACAAGGTGGATCGACGATGCCCGTCAGTGCAGAGCGGTTCGCCCGCGGCGTCGAGCGCCGGCCGGCGCCGGCCCGGGGCGCGTGGGTCCTGGACAGCACCATCACGGTGCCGGCGGCATGAGCGCGGCGGGGCAGCTGTATTCGCTGCGCGGGGCCGTCCGCCTGGCGCGTTTCCGCCTGCTGCACCACCGGCCCAGCCTCGACAAGGCGATCAGCCATCTCGAGCGCTCCGTCGCCCAGCTGCCCGCGGACCATCCGGACCGCCCGCTGGTCCTCGGCGCGCTCAGCAACGGGCTGTTGTGGCGCTACGAGCTCGCCGCCGACGCCGCCGACCTTGACCGGGCCGTCGCACTGCTGCGTGCGGCGGGCAGCGACCCGGTCATCCTGGGTGATCTGGCCGCAGCGCTGCGGTCGCGGTTCGTCCGGTACGGCGACGACGCCGACCTCGACGAGGCGATCGACGTCGCCACGGCGGCGATCGAGCACACTGCGGACCCTGCCGCTGACCCTGCTGCTGACCCTGCTGCGGGCCCTGCGTCGGCTGTGACGAACCGGGCGCTGGCGCTGCTGGCCCGCTACGAACGCACCGCGTCGCTCGAGGACCTGCTCGCCGCGCTGCGTGACGCCCGCAGGCCGGCGCGTGGGGTGCTCCACCGGGGGCTGCGGCTGGCGGCACTCGTGGGTGCGCTGGGTTCCCGGTATCAGTTCACCGACGACCCGGTGGACCTGGCCGACGCCATCGCCGCAGGGCGGGAGGTGCTCGCGACGCTGTCCCGGTTCGACCCGCACCGCGCGCACTACGCGGGCGAGCTCAGCATCGTCCTGCGCCTCAGCGACGACCCGGCCGTGCGCGCCGAGGCGGTCGACGCCGCCGAGGCCGCGCAGGGGGACGCCACGCACGTCGATCACGCGAACCGGCTGAGCGCCCTGTCGATGGCGTTGCTGATGCGGCATCTGGACACCGGCGCACTGCCCGACCTGGAGCGGGCCCGCGACCTGGCCGAGGAGGCGGTCGCGGCGGGCGTGGACGGCAACCGCCCGTTGCTGCTGCAGCGGGCCGGTCTGCTGGCCCGGCGGTATTTCGACGTCACCGGCGACCCGGCCGCGCTTCGGCGCGCCGAAGCGGCCTGCCGGGAGTCGCTGTCGGCACTGACCGCCGACGACCCCCGCCGGGCCGGGCTAGTCTACCACCTGGCCGAAACCCTGCGGCGTGACCCCGGCAGCGCACCGCGGTATGCCGCGTCCCGGGCGCTGCTGTCCGAACTGCTGCGCCGCCCGGGGCCTGTCGTCTCGACGCACAGCGTCCTGCGTGCGGCGGCCCGGCTCGGTGAGCTGAGCGCCGATGCCGGCGACACCGGCGACGCCATGCTGGGGTACCGCACCGCGGTCGGCCTGCTGCCGACGGCGGCGTGGCCGGGGCTGCGCCGCACGGTCCGGGAGTCCCGCCTGGCCGAAGCACCCCGGGCGACGGATGCGGCCGCCCAGGCGATCCAGGCCGGCGACCGGCGACTGGCGACGGCCCTGCTGGAGTCCGGGCGCTCGGTGCTCTGGGCGCAGCATCTTGACCTGCACACCGATCTGACGGGTCTCCGCGCCGCCGCACCTGAACTGGCCGGCCGCCTGAACGAGCTGCGGGTCTGGCTGGACCGCACCGGCCCGGAGTGATGACGGCGACGACTCCGGTGGGTCGCGCGGGCGGTGCGGGCCGTCAGGCGCCGGTCCGGTGCCGGCGTCCACCACCCGGCCGTCAGGCACTCAGGCGCCGCAGGTGCCGGGACGCGCGCCGGGACCGCACAGGAGCAACGGCTCGTGCCCGTCCGCGGCGACCTTCAGCCTGCCACCGGCGCTGTGACGCACGGAAAGGCGCGTGCCTTCGGGGTAATCGGCAGGTCTGGTGGTGGAGATGATCGTCGCCGTGACGCCGTCCGGTGTGACGTCGAGCCGGAGGGTGGCGTGGCCCTCGCACCGCATGTCGCTGCACACGCCGCCGTAGGTCCGCCAGTCGAGGGTGCCGGTCCGGTCGGCGGCGATGACCAGCAGGGCGGCGTGGGCGCTCCACTCTCCGACGTAGGTTGCGGCATCGGGCGCGGAGGGCTGCGCCGTCGCGGGCGCGTGCACCGCCGCGGGGGCCCCGGCGAACCAGGTCAGCAGTTGCGGCGAGCCGTCGACCGGCTGGGCGATCAGCACGGCCCGGCGACCGGTGACCGCGAGGTCCATGAGCGACCCGGCGGTGTCGAAGCCGTTGTCGCGGACGGGCATCCGGGTCCATGCGGCGCCGTCGGCCGAGTACCACACCATGCCGGTAGGCTCCTCGCCCTCGTCCGGGACGGTGTTGCCGATCGCGACGTAGCCGCTGCCCCAGCGCTGGACCGCCGTGATCCGGCGCTGCGCGGCCGGGACCACGCCGGCGTCGGGGAGACGGCCGGGGTCCACTGTGGCCGGACGCCAGGTGCCGTCCCGGCGGTACCACGCCCGATGTTCCCCGCTCTGCGGGTCGTAACTGAACAGGACCGTGGTCGATCCGTTGCCGTTCAGAAACCCTGCGCCGCTGAACTCGCTCAGGCCGGCCGTGATGTCCTGCCAGCGGATGCCGTCCCCGGACTCGAACAGCGTCGCGCCGCTGTCGTCGGACATGCTCAGCAGAAAGCCCGTCGAGGTTGCCTCCACGTCCCCGCTGACCGTCACGCTCCCGTCGCCATTCGCGAGCCGGGTCATGGGGTCGAACGAGCGGCCGTCGGCGGATCGCCAGATGTACAAGCCGGAATATCTCGGCGGGGTGAAGTTGTCGCGGCCGACGACGATCACGCCGCGCGGGCCGGCCGTGATGGTGGCGCCGATGTCCGAGGGGTTTCGTCCGGCCAGGTCGCCGAGCCGCAGCGGGATCGCCGTCCACCGACGTCCGTCCTCGGTGCGCCAGACCGTCAGACCTTGCGATCCCCATCCCAGGACGTAGCCGGCCGCGCCGTGCCCGGCCACCATCCGGCCACAACACGTCACGGGGCGCATTCCGGTCTCTGGCAGCGTCGCGCGCCAGTCACGGCCCTCCGTCGAGGTGAAGAGGCGCTGCTCGCGGAGAGCGGCAGCGGCGATCAGCAGCCCGCCGTCCCAGCCGGCCTCCTGCTGGTCCTGGGTCGGCCACAGTGCCTCGCCGGCCGGTCCGCGGCTCCACTTCGGAGGCTCGAACGCCGCCGTCGACGGTGCGGTGGGTGTGGCGGCCGGCTCCGGCTCGGCGGTGCAGGCGGTCGTGAGCAGCAGGCCGCTCAGCAGGACGGCCGCCAGACCGATGCGTTGATGTCGAAGCAGAACGTGCGCGCGGCCGTGGTCGCCGTGAAGCGGAAGGGCGCTTTGCCTGCCTCGGGCAGGATCAGCGTTCCCTCGTCCGCACCGGATGTCCACTGCAGCAGCAGCCGCCACTCGATGTCTCCTGTCGTGACGTCGGGCGTGATCAGGAACTGTTCCGGTTCGACCTCGTCGACCCGGTACGGGAACGTCGCCGTGCCGGCCTCCGGCGTGATCCGTGGTGCCGCGGCGTCGAGGTCGAGGCGGTACTTCCTGGGCGGGACGACACCCTGGCAGCCGAACGGCAGGTGCACGCCCGTCAACGCCGGTGACCGGTGCAGCACCTCGACGGTCATCGACTGGAGCACCACGGACCGGCCGGTCAGGCCCTGCACGGTCACCGTCACCTCGCCGCCGCCACTGAGGACCGCCTTTGCCGGGGGCCGGTGCGGGTCGAAGGGGACCGGCGTGTCGCCCGGATCGGGCACGACCCAGCCCGAGCGGCAGCCGACCGCCCTGGCCGAGGTCACCGCTGCGAGTGGCGCTCCGCCGTCCGGTGTGCCCGCGGACCGTGCCGCCGCCGGACCGGACGACCCGGTCGCGCCCGAGCTCCGGCCGGACAGCCCGATGCCGAGCGCGGCGGCAATGACGACACCGACGGCGGAGCTGACGATCACCAGGGTTCGCAGCGACCGAAGGCCGAGACCGGAGACGATGTCGATCGCCCGGCGTTCGGCCGATCCCGGAGTCAGCGCCAGCAGCTTCGGGTGCCGGCTGAGACCGGACTCCAGCTCCGTCAGGCCGATCCAGTCGATCCGGGCGGTCGTGAGCGGCGCCAGGTCGTGCTCGAACCAGCGGATCTCCGCCGGTGTCAGGTCACGGGGAACGACGAGGGTCCATCGCAGCATCCCGGCCTGATGGCGGACGGCGTTGCGCAGCGAGTCGCCGATGTTGCGCTTCTGCCCGGGCGTGAGCAGGTCGCGGAAACTCTTGATCTCAAAGACGCGGAGCCCGCCGTCGACGGGCTGCCGCACGTCGGCGCCGTCGTCGCCGCCGCTGCCGTTGACGCGCTGCGACCCTGGGTGGTCCGCGATGATCCATGCCGCGACGAGGCGCTCGATCTGGTCCGCCGAAAGCTCATGCCACGGCACCGGACTGGCCACGTGCGTCCACCGTCCCACCCATCGACGATCGTTGGCCCGCAGCATACCCAGCCGGCCGCCGGGCGAGGCCGACGGCGCCAGGTGCGCGACGACCGGCGCGGTCGATCGTCGGGTTTGCCGGTCGGGTGGTGGATCGGGCAGCATGGCGGGCCGGACAACGACGGGGGAGCGGACGATGCGGGCATTTCTGCGGCCGGACGATCTGCGCGGACTGGTGGCAGCGCACTTCGGGGGTGACCGGCGGCTCGTCGAGCTGGAGCGGGTCACCGGCGGCACGAAGAAGGGTGTCTACCGGCTCGGCCTCGACGACGGCACCACCGTCGTCCTCTACGTATGGGCGGCGGGTGAGAACTACTGGCCGCCGGCGCCGGCGGCCGTGCCGGACGACCCGTTCACCGACGCGTCGGGTGCGGAGCTCTTCGCCGCCGCGCACGCCGCCCTGACCGAGGCCGGGGTCGGGGTGCCGGAGCTGCTGGCGCTCGACCGGTCCTGCCGCCACGTCGACGCCGATGTCGCGCTCGTCGGGGACGTCGGTCCGGTGCGGCTGGAGAGGCTGCTGCAGGAGGACCCGGCCGCGGCAGCCGCGCCGCTCGCCGCGCTCGGCGACGCGTTGCAACGCATGCACACGACGCGCAACGCGGCCTACGGCAAGGTGGTCGCCGCCGGCACGGCAGCAGGACAACGACCGGCGGAGGACGTCATCGTCGCCCGCGCGCTGGGGCATCTCGGCGCCGCCGCCGCGCTCGACGGGCGGCTCGCAGACCGGCACGACCGCATCGCCGGGCACGTGCGGCAGCTCCGTGACGCGGTCCGGCCGCGGACGTCGTTCGGGCTGATCCACGGCGAACTCGGGCCGGATCACGTGGCCGTCACGCCCGGCGGCGCTGCCGTCCTCATCGACATCGAGGGTCTCACATATTTCGACGTCGAGTGGGAGCACGCGTTCCTGCAGCTGCGCTTCGGCGACTTCTACCCGGCGCTGCGGCCCGTGGAGCTGGACCAGGACCGGTTGGAGCTGTACCGCTACGCTCAGGTGCTGTCGCTCGTCGAGGGCCCGCTGCGGATCGCCGGCACCGACTTCCCCGACCGGGACTGGATGCTGGACCTGGCGGAGCGCAACATCGTCAAGGCCCTCGCCGCGGTCCAGTAGCGTGGCGCCCATGGACGACTGCCTGCGGCTGGCCCTGCTGGAGTGCGACTTCTCCTCGCCGGTGCTCGCGTTCGCGCGGCTGCGCCCGGCCGAGCGGCAGGCCCGCTACGGCGAGCTGCGGGACGTCACCGTCGCGGCCGACGTCGACGGGGCGCGCTGGACCGGAGGCGCCGTGCTGCGTGGCGCCGTCCCCGACGGCACCGACGCGACGATCCGCAGCCTGGATGGCATCGCGGCGTTTCCTGAGCTGCGCGTCCTGGATCTTCCCGAGGCGGCCGTCGAGGATCTCGTCCCGCTCACGGGCCTGCCCGCCCTGGCGTTGCTGAGCCTGGGCGTCACGGCCTCGGCGGACCTGGGACCGCTGCTGTCCTGTGCCGGGCTCACCCGCGTCGACATCAGCTGCGGCGATGGGGTGCCGGTCGCCGCGCAGCGCGACGTGCTGGTCGCGCTCGCGGACCGCGGCGTGCACGTGGACCAGCTGCTGCCGGCCGCGGACGGGGCGCCGTTCGCCGACCCGGTCCTCAAGCTCGCCGTCCTCGACCTGCTCGGCGTGCCGCTGCCGACCGCGGAGCCGTTCGACGAGTATCACCTGGACGACGGCAACCTCGCTCGCGTCCTCGGCGTCGCGCTGACCCAGGAGCAGCTCGACAGCGTCGAGCACCTGCACTGGGCGGGTGGCGGCTACACCGTCCAGCACGTCGTCTGGCCGCAGTGGGACGGCGAGACCGGCGAGTTCGACATCCGCTCGCTGCGGGGCATCGAGGCGCTGCGCAACCTGCGGCGGCTCGAGATCGCCCCGCTGGACCTGATCCCGGCGGACGAGATCGCGGCCCTGCACGCCCGGGGCGTCGAGGTCTCCGACCTCTACGGCTGAGTGTCGGTCAGGGACGGCAGCCAGTCCGACATGGCCGCCAGTGCCGGGGCGGCGATGGTGTGGCCGACCGGGTCCCGGCGGGCGACGGTGACGGCGCCGGACTCGCCGGTCAGGTAGTCCCAGGTGCGCTCCTGCAGATCGCGCGGGATCACGGTGTCGCGCTCGCCCTGTGCGACGAACACGGGCACCCCGGCGAGGCGGGCCGGGGTGGTCGGCACGCCGGCGTCGAACGGCAGGGTGCCGTAGAGGATCGCGGCGCCGGCGAAGCGCCGCGGGTCGTCGAGCAGCAGACCGCCGGCGAACGCGGCGCCGCCGCTGAAGCCGACCAGCACGACCGGCCGGCCGGGCGGTGCGACGAGGCCGAGCCAGCCGTGGATCCAGCCCATGCTCATGCGCAGCGACCCGGCGACCGGCCGGCCGATGCCGCGGTTGACGAACCAGGCGTAGCCGGGGCCCTCCGGGATCGGCGCGCGGACCGCCGCGTATTCGGGCCCGACCGGCAGGTGCTCGGCGAGCGTGAGGATCTCACCCTCGTGCGAGCCTCGGCCGTGCAGCAGCACCACCAGTGGCGACGCGGGGTCGGTGCTGCCGGCGGTGGCGACGACGGGCGAGATCACCGGGCGGTCCCGACGCCGGTCCAGCGGCGGACCTCGGCGGCCAGGTCGAGGCGGTCGACGGGGGCGGCGGTCTCGTACTCACCCCAGGCGCTCCGCGGGAGCATCCACATGATCTCGAACTCGTTGCCGTCGGGGTCGGTGCCGTAGACACTCTTCGTCGCGCCGTGGCTGGACTCGCCGGTGTAGGCGTCGGCATCGACCAGGGTCAGGCGGGCCTGCTCCAGCTCGTCGATCGTGTCGACCTGCCAGGCCAGGTGATACAGCCCGATCCCGCCGGGGCGCTTCGGGGGCGCCTGCGCGCCGACGCCGAACAGGCCCAGGTCGTGGTGGTTGCCGGAGCGCGGCAGGCGCAGGAACGCCGCGTTGGCCCGGGGCTCGCGGGCGACGACCGCCATGCCGAACACGTCCGTGTAGAAGCGCTCGGCGCGCTCGAGGTCGGCGACGAACAGCACGGCGTGGTTCAGGCGAACGGGTCCGATGCTCATGACGGCTCCTCCTGCCAGAAACTTCAACGTTGAATGAATCATACGCTTCAAGCTTGAACTACAGTGGTCATGTGACGAACCCCGCAGCGCGCTGGCTCACCGCCGGGCAACGGCAGGCCTGGCTGGGCACGGTCCGGCTGCTCACCGTGCTCCCGGCGGCCCTCGACGCCCAGCTGGACAAGGACGCCGGGCTCACCTTCTTCGAGTATCACGTGCTGTCCATGCTGTCGGAACGCCCCGACCGGTCCCTGCGCATGAGCCGGCTCGCCCAGCTCACCAGCGCCTCGCCGTCCCGGCTGTCCAACGTCGCCAAGCGCCTCGAAGCGCGGGGGCTGCTGCGGCGCGAGCCCGACCCCGGCGACGGCCGCGCCATCCGCGCCGTGCTCACCGACGAGGGCCTGCGCACTGTCGTCGAGGCCGCGCCGGCGCACGTCGGCGCCGTGCGCGACCTCGTCATCGACGCGCTCACCGACGACGAGCTCCGCGACCTGCACGCCGCGCAGGAGCGAATCCTCGCCCGGCTCGACCCGGCGGCCACCACCCGCCCCGAATGGTTCACCTGACGGCGCAGGTCACAGCCGGCCGGGCCGTCAGCGTCATCACCACCCCTTCGAATCCCGGGCTGCCGCGGTGGATCCGGTAGGAGGCGCTGCCTCGAGCGCGTCCAGCCGCGCGCTGAGGTCACGCAGGTAGGCGGCCGCGTCGTCGTACGTCGCGCGGTGCGCGAAGTGCCGGGCGTCGTTGGCCATCCAGAGGTGGTAGTGCAGCTCGTACACGCGCCGCGCCGCCTCGGGAGGGCTGCCGCCGTATCCGTCGAGGAACGCGGCGGGCGGCGCGCCGATCGCCTTCATCCGCCCGAGAAACATCCGCACGACGTCGTAGTGCGGGTCGCCGACGGCGGCGAACTCCCAGTCCAGCCACGTGGCCGTCGTCCCGTCCACGAGCACGTTCCACGGGTGCGCGTCGGCGTGCAGGACCGTCACGGGCCGCCGATCCAGCCACGGCGTCAGGCCCCGAACGACCGCGACCGCGCGGCGCAGCTGCACGGCCAGCTCCGGCCGGTGCGGTGCCAGCCGCTCGGCCTGCAGCTCGACCTGCGCGGCGATGTGGCCGCCCCACCCGCCGGCGAACGGCCGCACGCCGCCGTCGACCACGACCCCCGGGGTCCACAGTGGAGCGACTCGGGTGTCGTGGACCGCCCGCAACGCCCGCCCGGCGGCCTGCCACGCGTCGTCGCGGTCGCTCAGGTCGCCGAGCGGGCGCCCGGGCGCCCAGGTCAGCAGCAGCGCCGCGCCCTCCTCGGCCCGGACCCGCGCGAGCGGCCGCGGCACCGGTGCCCCGGCGTCCGCCAGCCGGCCCAGCAGCCACGCCTCCTTCGCGAACCGGTCGACCGGCTCCACGTCGTCGAACGGCCAGCCGAACACCCGGGCCACCACCCGGTCACCGCCCCGGGTCCGGACCAGCCAGTGCCGGTTGAGCTCGCCCGGCCCGCCCATCGGCGTCGCCGCGCCGTCGGCCTCGAGCCCCGCCTGGTCGAGCAGCCGCCCGATCAGCACCCCGTCCGTCGTCACCGTCGCCATCGTAGGCGCGCCGGGTCCTGGTCGTCGTCCGGCGATAGATTGGCCGCATGCGGCTCACCGAGGACGGCCACGCCCGCGTCGACCTTCCGTGAACGTCGACCCGGTCGTCGTGGCCGTGCTGGCCGCGTTCCAGATGCTGGACGACGCGAGCGAGGACCAGGTCGACCCGCGCTTCGCCGTCCGGGCGCAGCAGGCCATCGGCGCATATCTCGACGAGCTGTCCAGCGAGGACGTCGCCGAGTTCCGCCGGATCCTGTCGCGCATCGCCGGCGAGCGCGCCGAGACTGATCCCGTCATCGCCCGCTACGCACGGATGCTCGCCGCGGGGCTCGCGTCGGGTGGGTGACGGGCTGACAGGCGGCGCAGTTCGGTGGTGAGGACGGCGAGCAGGAGCAGGTCGAGGACGAGGCCGACGGTGGCGTCGAACTGCAGGACCGTGAACTTGAAGGCCTGGCCGGTGAGCAGGTCGACCAGCAGCGACGCGTACAGCAGCCGCAGGGCACGCAGGCGGTGGCGGCGCAGCAGGGGCAGCGCGCGGGCGGCGAGGACGGCGGCGACCACGGCCGTGGCGACCATGGCGAGGCTCGCACCGATCTCGCGGTCGCCGTGCAGGCCGCCGGTGACCCATTCGCCGATGGCGCCGGCGATCGGTGGGACCGGCAGCAGGCACACGACGAAGACCGCCGCCAGGACCACGCGGCGGGTCACGAGGGCGCGGCCGCGGGCGGCGAGGCGGCGGCGGTGCGGATGCCACGGGTCGGGGCGCTCCGGGATGGTGGCGATGAGCGTGGCGATGGCCCGGTCGACGTCGTGATCGGAGCCGGCGACGAGGTCCTCGGCCGCCGCGCGCTCGGCGCCGGTCAGGCCGCGCGGCAGGCCGTCGAGCGCCCGGCGCAGCGCGTCCGCGGACCGGTCCGCGGGGGTGGAGGGGCCGCGCAGGCGGGTCGCGAGGACGACGAGCGCGGCGAACGTCAGGTAGATGATGCCGGCGGCGGGTGCGTAGAAGTAGTTCGTGTGCTCGGTGATGAACTTGCCGACCTCGTCGATGAACAGGCCGAGGCCCGCCCCGCCGAGGACCGCCGCGCCGAGCCGGGCGTGGCGTCCCAGGTAGGCCAGGGCGACGGTGAGCCCGGCGGCGAGCAGCAGCCCGCCCCACAGGACGTGCGCGATGTGCAGCCCGCCACCGCCGAGCTTCGGGTAGCCGGTGGCCTGCAGGAACCACCGGGTGAGCAGCACGGTCACGATGCCGGACACCGCGACGACCGTCAGGTTCGCGCGGGAGCTGCCGGACCGGGACCACGCTGGTGACATGCGAGCAGCTTCCCCGGCCGGGCCCCCGGCCCGCATCGGGCGGACCCCTGAAAGCGCCCCTGATCACGCTGTCCGGCTCATGACCGGTCGGTGAAGGTCGCGGGTGCTTCGAACGCGGCGCGGCGGGACGCGCGGCGCAGGGCGGTCAGCACGGCGGTGCCGAGGACGGCGACCGCGGCGGCGTTGGTGACGGCGCGGCCGGTGTCCCAGCCCAGCGCCGACGTGGTGGCGGTGAACAGGGCGAAGCGGTGCAGGTTGTCCAGCAGTGGCGCGCCGGGCAGGTAGGACAGCTGGGTGTCGGCGGCGGGGCTGAAGGGCCAGAACCACATGTTCATGCAGAAGCCGTAGGCGTAGGCGCTGATCGCGGCGTAGCCGGCGAGCAGGGCGATCTCGGCGCGGCCGGTGACCCGGCGGGGGAGCAGGCCGGCGCCGAGGCCGACCCAGGACGCGGCCAGCATCTGGAACGGCAGCCACGGGCCGACGCCGGCGGTGAGCAGCGCGGACGCGAACAGCGACGTGGAGCCGAGCAGGAACCCGAAGCCGGGGCCGAAGACGCGGCCGGCGAGGACGAGCAGGAAGAAGACGGTCTCGATGCCGGCCGTGCCGGCGCCGAGCGGGCGGAGCGCGGCGTTGACGGCGGACAGCACGCCGAGCATCGCGACGGCCTTGGTGTCCAGGCCGCCGCCGGTGAGCTCGGCGACCATGACGCCGACGAGGACCGGCAGGAGGACGACGAAGATGAGGGGTGCCTCGGCGGTACGAGCGATCGCCTCCGGCTGGGCGGGGACGAACAGCGGCCAGAAGAACGCGGCGAGCCCGGCGGCGGAGGCGAGGACGAGGACGGCGGCGGCCCGGGGCCGGACCCGCACGGGGTGGCTCACGACAGCGCCTCGGCGACGTCGGCGGCGGTGAGCCACGGCTGCGGATGCAGGACCTTGGCGACCTGCGGGGCAAACGTGGGCGACGCGACGACGATGTCGGCGGTGGGGCCGTCGGCGACGATCTCGCCCTGGGCCATGACGACGACGCGGTCGGCGAGGGCGGCGACGAGCTCGACGTCGTGGGTGGCCACGACGATCGCGGTGCCGCGGCGGGCGAGGTCCCGCACGATGCCGGTAAAGCGGTGCTTGGCGGTGTAGTCGAGGCCGCGGGTGGGCTCGTCGAGCAGCAGCACCGGCGGCGCCGCGGTGAGCTGGACGGCGAGGACGAGCGCGAGCCGCTGCCCTTCGGACAGGTCGCGGGGGTGCCGGTCGCCGGGGATGCCGGGGGCGAGACCGTCCAGCAGGGCGCGGCAGCGACCGGCGGAAGCGGCGGCCTCGCGGTCGGCGGCGGCGCACTCCGCCTCGACGGTGTCGAGGTACAGCAGGTCGGCCGGGGTCTGCGGGACGAGACCGACACGACGCCGGGCGTCGGCCGGCTTGAGCGCCGCCGGGTCCGCACCGCCGGCGGTGACCGTGCCGCGCTGGCGGGGGCCGGCGCCCTGCAGGGCCCACAGCAGCGAGGACTTGCCGGAGCCGTTGCGGCCCATGAGCGCGACGACCGTGCCCGCGTGCAGGTCCAGGTCGACGCCGGTGACCGCCACGTGCCGCCCGTAGCGCACGACGACATCGGTGGCGCGCAGTCCGACGGTACCGTCGCCGCCGTGGTCACGGGTCGGTGGTTCGTGGCCGGCGAGACGGTCGCGCAACGGGCCGGCGCGGCGGCGGGCGTCACGGACCGAGAGCGGCGGCGGGCTCCAGCCCGCGATGCGGCCGAGCTCGACGATCGGCGGGGCGATCGCCGCCGTCGCGAGGATGTCGGCGGGCGGGCCGTCGACGACGGTGCCGTCACCGGCGAGGTACAGCAGCCGGTCGGCGGCGTGCGCGACACGTTCGAGGCGGTGCTCGGCGACGAGGACGGTGATGCCGAGGTCGTGGACGAGCCGCGTGATCGCGGCGAGGACGTCCTCGGCGGCGGTCGGGTCGAGGGCGGAGGTCGGCTCGTCGAGGACGACGACGCGGGGGTGGGCGGTCAGGACGGCGCCGATCGCGACGCGCTGCTGCTGGCCGCCGGACAGGGTGCGCAGCGGCCGGTGCCGCAGGTCGGCGATGCCGAGCAGGTCGAGGGTCTCCTCGACGCGCTTGCGCATGACGGGCGCGGGGACGGCGAGCTGCTCCAGGCCGTAGGCGAGCTCCTCCTCGACGGTGTCGGTGACGAAGCCGTGCAGTGGGTCCTGGCCGACGTACCCGACGACGTCGGCGAGCTCGCGCGGCGGGTGGGTGCGGGTGTCCCGGCCGTCGACGGTGACCCGGCCCGCGAGGGTGCCGCCGGTGAAGTGCGGCACGAGACCGTTGACGGCGCGCAGCAGCGTCGACTTGCCGGTGCCGGTGTGCCCGGCGACGAGGCAGAGCTCGCCCTCGCCGACGGTCAGGGTGACGTCGCGGATCGCCGGGGCGCCGGCGCCTGCGTAGGTGACGGACACCCGGTCGAACTCGATCATGCGGCAACCTCGGCGGGTACTGGGGCGAACGCGGGCGGCGGTGGGGTCAGCCAGCCGGGCGCGGCCGCGACGACGACGGCGAGCGCGGGCAGGACGCCGAGCTGCGGCCAGGTGAGCGGGCTCAGCGACGGGTACAGGTCGGCAGGGTCGACGGCGGCGGTGGCGAACAGCAGCGCCCCGGCGCCGGCGCCGCACAGGGCGGTGAGCGTCTCCGGCAGCCGCCACGGGTCGGGCCGGTAGCGGCTGCGCCGGACCCGCCGCCCGCCGTACAGCAGGCCCGCGGCGGCCGCGACCCCGCCGCCGGCGAGGACGGGGAGCCCGAGGGCGCGGGGCGTGGTCGCGTCGAGGAGGCCGTAGACGCCGACGCAGACACCGAGCAGCCCGCCGACGACGAGCGCGCCGCCGGCGAGGCGGACCGGTCGCGGGGTCGTGCCGGCGCGGGCGTAGCCGCGGGAGTCCATGGCGGCGGCGAGGGTGAGCGAACGGTCGAGGGCGTCGGCGAGGACGGGCAGCAGGATCGCCCGCAGCGCGTGCACGCCTTTGCCCGCACCACCGCGCAACCGGCGGGCCCGCCGCACCCGCAGGACGCTCTCGGCGAGCTGCGGGGCGACGGACAGCGCGACGATGACGGCGGTGCCGGCCTCGTACAGGGCCGCGGGGACGAGCTTGAGGAGGCGTTTCGGGTTGGCGAGGGCGTTGGCGGCGC
Organism: Dactylosporangium sp. NPDC005555; assembly: GCF_040605635.1. NCBI lineage: Bacteria > Bacillati > Actinomycetota > Actinomycetes > Micromonosporales > Micromonosporaceae > Dactylosporangium > Dactylosporangium sp. NPDC005555. The sequence goes on along the minus strand of NZ_JBEXDG010000048.1, from coordinate 8,374 downwards.
CGAGGCAGATGAGCATCGCGGCGAGCCGGATCCCGTCGTAGAGGCCGCTGAGCAGTTCCTCGGCGGCGACCGGGCCGAACAGCCGGATGCCCGCCGCCCACGCCGGCAGCGGCACCTCCGGCAGGGTGAACAGCACGTGGACGCCGCCCCCGCCGCCGAACACGACCCGGAACAGCAGCCGGCTCGCGACGATCAGCCCGCCGAGCATCAGATACAGCCGGAACGCCAGTGCCCACGGTGCGTCGCCGCGGCGGCGGGCGACGACGGCCCCGGCCGCGGCGACGATCAGGGCGAGGACGATCGGGTTGGTGGTGCGGCTGGCGGCGGTGGCCAGCCCGAGCGCCCACAGCCACCACGCCCCCGGATGCACCGCCCGTGGCAGTGTGCCCATCGTGGTCAGGTGTCCTCGCCCGTGCGGCGGCGCCAAGCGGTGTAGCCGCCGACCGCTGCCAGCAGCGCGAGGACCGCGGCTCCGGCGATGGTACCGACGGGCACGCCGGACGCCGATCCCGTGGCTTCCACGTCAGGGGGCGCGGTGTCGCCCGCGTCCGGCTGGACCGACATCGAAGGAGGCGCTGTGCTTCCGGGCGATGCCGACGTGTCCACAGAGGACGGTGCCGGACCGGCGGAGGGCGTGCCGGTGGCGGGACCTCCGCCGGTGGTCGCCGCGGTCGTCGGCGCCGGACGGGGCTGGCCCGGCTGGGCCGGCTGGCTGGTGGCGGGCGGCGGGGGTGGGGCCGGGCGGCTCGGTGCGGCGCCGGGGACCGGCCAGTTGCCCTCGGTGCGGTTCTTGGCGAACGACCAGCCGTCGAAGCTGCCCTGCGGCGGTGTGCGGTTCTTGACGCCCATCTGGCTGTAGGCCCAGGCGCCGCCGTTCGGGGCGTGCCAGTACGACCAGTACGCGGTCGCGGGTGGCGTGTCGACGCACGGTTCCGTCGCCGGGGCCGGTTTGCCGCTGATCCGGCAGATGAACGCGAGCCCCCACCGGTTGGTGCCGGCGACCGTGAACCCTGCGTCCTGCAACGCGGTCAGCCCGCTGGCCTGTGCGCCCGGCGCGCAGCGGACGACGACACCGCCGCCGAGCTCGTGGAAGTCGACGACGACCGTGACGCCGGTGGCGTCGGGGCAGTACCCGGTGGTCCCGGCGGCCCGCGCCGGTGCGGGCAGCGCGAGCCCGGCGACCGCCGCGAGGAGCACGGCCGCCCCGGCGCGGACGACCCGGCCGGCCGCAGCACGTGCGGTCCGGCCGGCCGTGGCGTGGGCGGTTCGGCCGGCCGTGGTGTGGGCGGCCCGGTCGGCTGCGGCGTGGGCGGTCCGGCCGGTCATGGTGTGCGGCGTCGTCGCGCCGCGAGGACCAGCGCCATGCCGAGGCCGATGAGGGCGACGGCGACCGCGGCCATCTGGACGATCGGCTGCCCGGTTCTCGGCAGGTTCCCGCCGGTGGCCGTCGTCGCACCGGTCGACGCGGACGCGGACGGTGACGTGGAGGCCGACGCCGACGCACTCGCGGATGCCGACGCCGAGACGGACGGCGACGGCGGGACCGACACCGACGGCGACGCCGACGGGGACCCGGCGGGGGTCGTGCCGATCTCGCCGAGCGGGACCTGGGCGAGGGCGAGGAGCGCCTGGGCGGTGGCGCGGCGCCACTGGTCGCGCAGCATGTCGTCGATCGCGCCGGCGGCGAACGCGTCGGCCGAGTAGGCGACGGCGCCCTTGTCGGCGCCGCCGGACAGCTGCAGCTTCGCGACCCAGGCGGCGGCCCTGCCGGCCTCGGCGGTGGCGCCGGCGGCGGCGAGAGCCTGCCCGGCGAGGCCGGTGCTGTTGCTGTTGGCGACGGCGGGCAGGTTCGGGTCCGGCCGCTGCGGTCCGTTGACGAACGACCCGTCCGCGCCCTGCCTGGCCTTCAGCCACGCGGTGCCCTGCGCGGCCGCGGCCAGGGCCCCGGGTGACGAGCCGGTGGCGAGCAGTGCCTGCACGGCCATCGCGGTCGAGTCGACGTCGGGGGCGTCGTCGTCGGCGCAGGCCGCGCCGGTCGGGTCCGGGTTGAGGCGGAAGCCGCCCGCCTGGCACTGCTGCCGGATCAGGTAGGCGACGACGTCCACCGGTGCGCCACCGGTGCGGGCCAGACCGAGCACGGCCAGGGACTGGTCGAAGGTGTTGCTGGCGTCGCCGCCGTAGACCTCGGGTGTGGTGTCGCGGACCCTGCCCTTGTGCGGGCCGTCCGTCGCGATCAGGCCGCGGGTCATGGCGTCGAGGTCGAGGCCGCCGAAGTGTCTCGGGTCGCGGCCGGCGGCGGTGGCGGCGAGGAGCAGCTTCGCCGTGGAGCCGGCGTCGGTGATCCGGTCGTCGTCGCCGTCCTCGTCGTAGTCGATCTCGTAGTAGCTGAACGTCGCGGCGTTCGCGGCGACCTTGTCGGCGACGGCGGCGGCGGTGGCCGGGGCGACGCCGGTCGCCCGCAGGGCGAGGAGCGCGTCGACGGTCAGGCCGATGTCGGGCATCCCGAAGTTGGTCAGCACCCCGTCCTCGAACTGGGTGGTGAGCCACGTGGCGGCGTCCCGGCCGGCGGTCTGCTGCGCGGGGCTGGGGGCGGCGACGGCGCTCGCCGCGATCACGCCGCCGATGACGGCGGCGGCGAGGGCGACGGCGGCGCTGCGGTGCGGGCGCATGAGGGGCCTTTCGATGCTGACGGAGGCGGTGCCGTGGGGCACCGCCTCCGGGGCCGGGTGGCTCAGGGGGCGGTGATCGACGGTGCCTGACCGGAGCCGAAGCGCCAGCCCTCGACGGTGCCGATCGCCGGGTTGAACGAGGAGGCGCCGAGGCTGCTGTACGTCCAGGCGCCGCCGGGCGTGGCGTGCCAGTACGACCAGTACGCCGACGCGGGCGGGGTGTTGACGCACGGGTCGGTCGCCGCCGTCGGCTGGCCGTTGATCCGGCACACGAACGCCAGCCCCCAGCGCTGCGTGCCGGTGACGGTGAACCCGGCGCCGGTCAGCGCGGCCAGCCCGGTCGGCGGGTCACCGAGCTTGCAGCCGACCACGACCCCACCGCCGAGCGGGCCGAAGTCGACCACGACGCTCACCCCGGCGCCGGGCGCGCAGGCGGCCGCGTGCGCGGCTTGCGGCGCGGGATCGGCGAGGACGAACGTCGCGGTGACGGCGAGCGCGGCGAACACGGCGGACAGCAGCCGGCGCATGATTCCTCCACTGTGGATGGTGTTCACGGGCATGCTGGAACTGGTGTTCAGGGGCACGCCGGCGGTGTTGAGGGGCACGCGGGGAGTGGTGTTCACGGGCATGCCGGAACTGGTGTTCAGAGGCACGCCAGGAGTGTTCAGGCGCGCGCCGGATCTGGTGTTCACGGGCATGCCAGGTCTGGTGTTCACGGGCACGCCAGGAGCGGTGTTCAGGCGCACGTGGGGAGTGGCGTTCACGGGCATGCCAGGTGTGGCGTTCACGGGCATGCCAGGATCGGTGCGGCGGCGCGGGATCCGCTCGCGGTGAGCGTCGCCAGGCCGGAGCCGGTCAGTCCGGGCACCGCCTGCGCGGTCGAACGGACCGCGGTCGCCGGGTCGAACCCGCCGGGAGCGTAGGCGATGGCGCCCCGGTCCGCGCCGCAGCGGATCTGGAGGCTCAGCAGGAAGCCGCGGGCCTTCAGCCAGGCGATCGGCCGTCCCGCGACGGCCAGGGCCTGTGCCGCGAGACCGGTGCTGTTGGCGTTCGCCGTACCGGCGGAATCGGCGAACGAACCGTCGGCGGCCTGCGCCGAGACCAGCCAGGCGACCCCCGGCGCCGCGTCGGTGGGACGGCCGACGGCGAGCAGCGCCTGCACGGCGAACGCGGTCGCGTCGACGTCGCTGACGCAGGTCGGCTGGTCGTAGTAGAGCGGGTAGCCGCCGTCGGCGCAGCGGGTGCCGGCGAGGTACGCGCCGCCGGACGCGGGTGCCCCGGCCGGGGTGCGGCCCAGGGCGAGGAGCGAGAACGCCTGGGTGAGCTGGTTGCTGTAGTCGCCGAACGCCGACCGGTCGGAGAAGCGGCCCGACGGGGCCTGCAGCCCGCGCAGCCGGGCGATCAGGTCGACGCCGCCGAACGCGGCAGGGTTGCCACCGCGGACCTGCACGGCGAGGGCGAGCTTGGCGGTCGCGCCCGCGTACGCCTCGGTGCCGTCGCCGATGTAGCCGGTGAGGATCTCCGGCCGGGCCAGCCATCCGGTCGCCTTGGCGGCGTTCGTGCCGGCGACCTTCGCGGCGGCGGACGCCAGGATCGCGTCGATGGTCAGGCCCTGGTCGGGGTAGGCGACGCCGTCGAAGACGACCTCGAAGCGTTCGCCGTCGACGAGCTGGCGGGCCAGCCACCCCGCGGCGGCGTCGGGCCGGTTGACGGTGGGCGGTGCCGCATTGGCCGGCGTGACGGCCGTGGCGGTCAGGACGCTGGACAGGGCGAGCGCGGTGAGCACCCTTGTGAGGAGGGTGCGGGCGCGGTGCCGGGGGACTGCCATCGGGCGATGCCTCTCCGGCCCTGGCAGTCGGGAGAAACCGGGCATGCCCGGTGGCTCCGACCCGTGGGCCACGACGGGTAGGGAGGTGCTGGAGACGACGCGTGTCGGACAGGTATTCGGACTCGCGGCGAGCAGACATCGCTCACCGCCTACCGTTGCGGGCCAGCGCCGGACTTCGACCGGACTTCCCCCATCAACACACGGCTATGTACTTGTGACCGACAGTCTGTCCCGGCGGAGCGGTGCCGTCAATCCCAGCCGCCGCGCTGTGGCGATGCCGACAGCACGCTGACGGCGGGTGGGACGACGTGTCCGCGCGCTGTCAGCCCGCTGTCAGTGGCGGAGGCGAACGTGCTCTCACCAGTCGAACGGACAGAGGAGCGCACGATGCAGACCTTCAACACCCCCACCCCGATCTCCGCGGTCCTCGACATCCCCGCGGGCCGCGTCCAGTTCATCGCCGGTGACCGGGCCGACACGACCGTTCAGGTCCGGCCCGCCGACGCCGCGAAGAGCCGCGACGTCAAGGTGGCGGAGCAGACCACGGTCGAATACGGCGACGGCGTCCTGCGGATCGCGGTCGGCGCCGGGGTGCGGCACCAGCTGCTCGGCAGCTCGGGCTCCGTCGACGTGACCGTGCAGCTGCCCGCCGGCTCCCAGCTGGACGTGAAGGCGGCCAGCGCCGAGTTCCGGGCCGTCGGCCGCTTCGGTGCCATCGTCTTCGACGGGGCGCACGGCGCGGTCAAGGTCGACGAGGCCGACAGCGTCCGCCTCACCGTCCTCGCCGCCGACGTCGTCGTCGGCCGGGTCAACGGCTCGTCGGAGATTCGCACGGGCCACAGCTTCGCAGACGGCCCGTCACGTCACTGCGTCAAGGTCAGGTGGGGTGCTTTGTCCGGTTCGCTGAGGCGCCAGTTGTTCTTGCCGGCGGACTTGACGGCGTACATGGCGGCGTCCGCCCGGCGCAGCAGGTCGGCGATGCCGGTCGGGGCGTGGCTGACGAACGTGACGCCGATGCTCGCGCCGACCCTCGTGGTGTGCGCGCCGATGACCGCCGGCGCCGAGATGGCCCGGACCAGCCGTTCGGCGAGGTCCTGGTCGTCCAGCGGGGCGAGCACGACGAACTCGTCGCCGCCGAGCCGGCAGACGATGCCGTCGTGCGCGACGCTGCCGAGACGGTCGGCGACCTCGCACAGCAACCGGTCGCCGACCTCGTGGCCGAGCGTGTCGTTGACGCCCTTGAAGCCGTCGAGGTCGATGAGCAGCAGCGCCGTGTCGGTGCCCGTCGTGGTGTACCGCTCGATCGCCTCCTCCACGTGCCGGCCGAGGTACGCGCGGTTCGCCAGCCCGGTGAGCTCGTCGTGCCACGCCTGATGCTGGAGCCGCTCGGTCAGCAGCCGGTTCTGCGCGAGCAGCTGCCCGTTCTCCCGCAGCGCGGTGAGCTGCCGCGTCGTGACCATTGCCAGCAGGATGCCGGTGCCGGCCAGGACGCCCCAGCGGCGCCAGTCCAGCCCGGGCCCGACCACGGTCACGAGGAGCCCGAACGCGGCCGCCGAAGCCCCGTAGGGCACGACGCTGAACGGCCGCCGGGCGGCGCCCTGTGGCGGGGTCGTCCCGCTGAGACTCGAGTGGTACTGCAGCAGCGCGCCGGCGAGCGAGCTGAGCTGTGCGAGGAGCAGCAGCGTCGTCGACCCCAGCGACACCGCGCCGGGACGGCCGGGCAGGGTCGTGGCGAACCCGGTCAGCGCGATACAGGCGGCGTAGCACGCCAGGGTCGGCCTGGTGAGCAGGCGCGTGCCGAAGAACGCGACCCGCAGCACGCCGAACCCGGCGACCACCACGACCACCGGCAGCGCGAGGGTCTCCGACAGCGACAGCCAGCCGTGCCCCGGTGACCAGCGGCGGCTGACCGTGAAGTACCAGACGAAGGAGGCGACGCCGACCAGCACGATGCCCGCGTCGAGTCCGATCCGCAGCCGCTCCGACCGGGTGTGCGCGACCGTCGGGTAGCGGAACACGGCGTACATGATGAACAGCCCGGCGACCGGGTAGACGAGCTCCGTGCCGAGCATCGGCACCGCCCGGCCGCTGACCGCCGTCACCAGCAGCGCGGTGAAGTCGACGGCCATGCCCAGCGTGTAGACCAGCATCGCGTAGACCATGCCGGCCCAGAACCGGGCGGTCGGCGGTGGGAGCCCCGGCACGCGGGCCGTGCGGTGGAACATGTAGGTCAGCGCGCCGATCAGCGTCAGGTCGACGAACACGATCGCCGGCTCCGCCGCGTGCGTCGGCAGCACCAGGGCCGCGAGCACGGCCAGGACCGCCGCGACCGCGCCCGCGGGCAGCAGTGCGTCGACACCCCGGGGCCGCCGCATGTCCTGCCTCCTGGTGCCGTCGATCGCCGCCAGCACGTCCCATCGGCACCGCCGCCGGGATCCTTAACGATCGGTTCAGGCGGGCTGCCGGCCGAGCGCCGGCGCGACCTTGTCTACCACGTCGTGCAGGATCTGTTCGTACCCCTCGCGGACGAACTCCTAGGGCAGCTCGAGGCGCAGCTCGTCGACCTCCTGGACGGCGGCGTCCGCGCGCAGGCGCTCGACGATCTCGGCGCTGGTGCCGACTCGGTCCGGGTGCAGCGCGCCGAGCAGGAACGCGGCCGGCACCCCGGCGTCGATGGCCACGACGTCGGCGCGGTCCACCGCGAGGGCGTCGAGCAGTCCGAGCATGTCTTCGGCGCCGGTCGCGGCGTCGAAGCCGTCCGCCGCGCGGGCGCTGTCGCCGAGCCCGCGCAGGTCGGGCGCGATGACCCGGCGCGCCCCGGCCAGCAGTGGCAGGACCGGCCGCCACACCTGCCACGTGTGCGGCCAGCCGTGCATGAGCAGCACCGGCGGCCCGGCACCGCCCGACGTCACGTGCAGCTCGGTGCCGTTGGTCTCGATCCTGCGGTGCTCCATGCCACTCCAAGTGAGTTACCGTGGGTTACCTACTCAATGGTGGAGATCGCCGCATTACGGGACAAGAAGGCACTTCCGCGTCACCAGGTGAGCCCGGGGTGACCGGGGACCTGTTCAGCCCTGCCTGCCCGACCCGGCAGCTGCCTGCGGCGCGGCATGCGGGACGCTGATCGACCGTCACTCGCCACGGGCGAGGTGATCCGGCGTCGGCGTGGCGAACGTTGCAGGTGACATCCGAAGCGGGAGCACGGCTCCAGCAGACCGCACCTTGTGGGAGGAAGCGTCATGAGCGACATCATCGCGATCGAGTACCGCGACATCCCCACGGCGAAGACGGCCCGGGAGAAGATCATCGACCTGCAGCGGCAGGGGCTCATCACCGTGCGCGATGCCGCGGTCGTGGAGGTCAAGGCCGACGGCAAGGTCAAGATGCATCAGGCGGCGTCCGCCACCGGCGTCGGCGCGGCCAGCGGGGCCATGTGGGGCGGCCTCATCGGGCTGTTGTTCTTCGCCCCGTTCCTCGGCATGGCGATCGGTGCGGGCACCGGCGCGCTGGCCGGGAAGTCCACCGACGTCGGCGTGGACGACGCGTTCATGAAGGACCTCGCCGCGACGATGGAGCCCGGCTCGGCGGTGCTGTTCCTCCTCGTCGACCAGATCACCGTCGACAAGGTCGTCCAGGAGATGGCGCAGCACCAGCTCGGCGGGCGCATGCTGCGCAGCTCCCTGAGCCGCGACGCGGAGCAGCGCCTGAACGAGGCCGTGGAGGCTGCCCGCCTCGCACACGTCTGAGGCACGACCGGCACCGGGGCGCGCGGCGACCGCCGCGCGCCCCCGCGTGAAGTGCGCACCCCCCCGGCGTGACGGACCGCGCGGCACGGATCACAGGTGCCGGCGCCAGCGGCCCACGGGGACCACCTCCA
>NZ_JBEXDG010000047.1:0-86384 GCF_040605635.1 Dactylosporangium sp. NPDC005555 | reverse complement strand
CATGATCACGCCAAGGCCGTATCCATGTCCAGCGATCACCACATCGGTGATCAAGAATCCTCACTGGCCACGAAGGCAGAGGTTAAACGTCAAGCTATGGCGACACAAAGTCTTCCGGATCATGAGAAATAGGCCAGTGTCGATGTATAGACCGGGGAGTACCACGATTCAGACGGCGATCTTCGGCCACATGGGGAATTCGGTGTGGGGGTGGGGACGACGCCACTCGCACACCGTCACGCCGACGCACTCACGACATCCCACGTGGGGCGTCGTGGGACACACATCCACGAGCCGCGCCGCTCCGCGAAACCCGCATCCCGGCCACTGTCAGGTGGACGCCGGAGCGGGGGTGGTCGCGGTGGTCCACTCGACGTCGTAGTCGTACATCCACGCGCCGCTCTTCTCGGCGAACCGCTGGAAGAAGAACGGCATCATCGCGTCCCGCATCCGGGCGGCGAGCGGGCCGGCGACCTTCGCGTCGCGGTTCGCGCCGGCCACCTCGAGCATCTTGCCGGTCCGGGGACGGCGCAGCGCCTCGTAGCGGACGAGCGCCGCGTCCACGGCAGGCGCGTCCCGCAGGCACCGGGCCAGGACGACCGCGTCCTCGACAGCGAGGTTCGCGCCCTGGCCGGCGCCCATCGGATGGGCCGCGTCGCCGAGCACGACCATCCCGTCGCGGTGCCAGCGTGGCACGCCACCCGGCATCGCCTGCATCACGGTGCGCGGATGCCACTGTTGCGTGCTCCTGACGAGCGCGGCAGCGGGTCCCCGGTCACCGTCGAACAGCGCCGCGACCGCATCCCGGTCGACGGGACCCGCGGGCGGCCGGGCCGCGGGGACCTGGGCCGCCCACAGGGTGCCGGCGGCGGTCGGCGCCGACACCATCGTGGCCCTCGCGCCGAACATGATGCCGAACGCGCCCGGCTCGACGGGCCGCGCCGACAGGCCGCCGACGGTCCACAGCCCCGCGAACCGCGCGACGGGCGCGGCCGGGTCGATGACCGCCCGCAGCCGCGAGTGGATGCCGTCGGCGCCGACGATCAGGTCGGCGGTCGCGGTGCTCCCGTCGGCGAACGCGGCCGTCCGTGCGTCCGCGCCCGTCAGCCGCCGCCCGGTGACGATCCGCGCGCCGGCCGCCAGGGCCAGGTCGCGCAGCGTCTCGACGAGGTGGCCGCGCATGAGCGTGACCCGGCCGCGGGCCGCCTCGCCGAGCAGCTTCCCCCGCCCGCTGCGCAGCCGCAGCAGCGGCAGCGCGGTCCCGCGGGCGGCGACCGCGTCCCGGCAGCCGATCGCGTGCAGCGCGCGCAGCCCGTTGTCGCCCAGGCTGACGAACGACCCGACGTCCCCGGCCGGATCCGCGTACGCCTCGCACACCGTGACGCCCCAACCGATCCGGCGCAGTGCGATCGCCGCGACCGGCCCCGCGACCCCACCCCCGATGACCATGGCTTCCATGCCGCACCTCCTGACTGAATTCATATTCGGTGAACTACGATTCAGTTTTACGGGCTGCTACGGTCGGGCGTCAAGTGCCGCGGCGTGACAAGGTTGTGATCGCGATGGGAACGCGCAAGGAGAAGGCGGCCCAGACGTCCGTGGCCCTCAAGGACGCGGCCCGCAGGCTCTTCGCCACCCGCGGCTACCTGAACACGAAGATCAGCGACATCACGGCCGAGGCCGGCCGCGCGGTCGGGTCGTTCTACGACCACTTCGCCGGCAAGGAGGAGCTGCTCCAGGCGCTCCTGGCGGACATGCAGGACACCGCCGACGGGGCGCTGCCGGACCACGGCCCCGACCACGACCTGTCCGACGAGGCGCAGCTGCGCTTCCACGTCGCCGCCGCCTGGCACACGTTCAGGACCCACCTGCCGGTGATGGTCGCGCTCTTCCAGTCCTCGATGCTGGAGGCCCCGTTCAGTGGTCTGGCCCGCACCCGGCTCGCCGAGGACACCGGCATGCTCCGGCAGCACCTGGAGCTCCTGGAGGCCCGCGGGCACCCGCTGCCGGGCCGGCCCGCGGTCGTCGCCGACGCGATGGGCGCGATGCTGGCCATGTTCGCCTACGCGCACCTCACCGCGCCCGAGCCGCGGCTGTCCGACGACGAGGCGATCGACACCCTGACCGGACTCCTGCTGCGCGGCCTGCGGGGCTGACGCTGTAGAACTGTGGGATGGCACGGATCGTCGTCACCGGAGCACACGGCAAGACCGGACGGGCGGTCGTCGCCGACCTGCTCGCCCACGGGCACCACGTCGTCGCCACCGACGCCGTGGGCAGAGCCGGGCATCTCAGCGAGCTCGGCACCCCGATGGTGGTCGCCGACCTGACCCATTACGGCCAGGCGGTCGAGGTGGTGCAGGACGCCGACGCCGTCGTGCACCTGGCCAACATCCCGGCGCCGGGCATGTATCCGCCCGCGGTCACGTTCAACCGCAACTCGACGATGAACTTCAACGTGTTCCACGCCGCGCAGAACGCCGGCGTCGGCCGGGTCGTGTGGTCCTCCAGCGAGACGACGCTCGGCCTGCCCTTCGACACGCCCCCGCGCTACGCGCCGGTCGACGAGGAGCACTACCCCCACCCGACGACGACCTACGCGCTGTCGAAGGTCGTCGGCGAGACCCTCGCCCGGGAGATCTCCGCGTGGAGCGGCATCCCGTTCGTCGGCCTGCGCCTGTCCAACGTGCACACCCCCGACGAGTACGCCGTGGTCCCGTCGTACTGGTCCGACCCGCACCTGCGCAAGTGGAACCTGTGGGGGTACGTCGACGTCCGCGATGTCGCCGCCGCCTGCCGGCTCGCCCTGGACGCGCCGGTCGAGGGCGCGAGCTCGTACGTGATCGCCGCCGCCGACACGATCATGGACCGGCCGTCGGCGGACCTGATGCGCGAGGTGTTCCCGGACGTGCCGCTGACCCGCGAGCTCGGCGAGTTCGAGACGCTGCTCGGCATCGACCGGGCCCGCGAGGTCCTCGGCTACGACCCGCGGCACTCCTGGCGGACCGAGCTCACCTGAGCAGCGCCGTCAGGTCCGGCAGCGCGGTCCCGGAGACGGCCAGGTCGTGCAGGTTGCACTCGGCCCCCGACTCCGAGACCAGCACGCCGGGCGTGGCCGGGTGGACCCGGCGCCAGCCGCGGGAGGTGAGCGCCGCCTCCATCACCACCATCACCGACGGGGTGGCGTCGAGGTCCTCGGGCTCGGTCGGGGGTTCGGGCTGGGCCGGCCAGTTCGCCGCGACCAGCTCGTCGAGGCGGGTCAGCAGCACCTCGACGACCTCCGCCGGGCCGGCCGGCTCGCGGCCCAGCAGGGTGGCGACCTGGTCGTGCACCACGCGGGCCTGCCGGACGACCCAGCCGGGCCAGGCCGTCGCGGGCACCGCGGCGAACGTCGTCCATTCCGCGGGTGAGCGGCGCAGGACGTGCCGGGCCAGGGCCCGCTCGTCCGCGGCCGGGAGGGGGTCGACCGGCACCAGGCCCGCGGCCCGCAGCGCGAGGTGCGCGGCGGTCAGCGGGGCGATCGCGCCGGCGAGGTTCGGATGGCGGTTCATCAGCGTCGTCCGGGTGTCGTCGTCGACGGACGCGATGACCGCCCCGGCCCGGACCGCGGCCCGCCAGCCGTCGTGGACGTCCTGGATCGCGGCGGCGGCGTGCTGCCACACCTGCTCCTCCAGGTCGAAGGCGAGGTCGGCGAACTCGAACTCGGCCAGGTCGGCCTTGACCACCGCGCGGGCGGCGGTGTGCAGCCCGGAGGCGCTGCTGGCGGCCTGGTCGGCCTTGCGCTCCAGGGCGGTGGCGAAGTCGCGGGTGGCGCGCAGCACGGCCGCCGCCCGCGGGGGCAGCTCGACGCGGGACGGGTCGGCCGCCTCCTCGTAGAGGTCGCGCAGACGGGCGACGAGATGCGCCCGGCGGTGGTCGACGACCGCGAGCTCGTGCGCGACCAGGGCCCGGATCTCATCGACGGTCAGGCAGTACAGCAGCGGCAGCCCGACGAACAGGACCCGCCGGCGGCGGCTGGCCCAGGCGCGGACCACGCCGTGACCGGTGAGCTGGACGGCGTCCGGGGCGGCCACCCCGACTCTCGCCGCGACCTCGGTGACCAGGGCGAGCAGCTGCCCGGTCGCGGCGACTCCCTCCGGTGGGGGTCCTGGCGGACGGCCGTAGCGCATCAGGACCCATCTGGCGCGCCACACACTGATTTTGCCGGGCAACGGATCTTCGACGACGGCAACCGACACAGCGAAGCATCCTCACGACGGCGGCGCGGCACGTCAACGAGCACCGTCCATCCGGTGGGGGTGATTCCCGAAAGTCACCCCCACCGGTGCCGATGATGCGGTTGAGGACTCGGGGGTGAGATGTACCAGACGTTCAGTCCGCTGCTGGACGCGCTGAAGGAACGTGGGGCGGATCCGCAGGCGGTCGACCGGGCGGCGGAAGAGGCCGAGCGCACCGGGCGGTCGATCCGGGCCGTGCTCATCAACGACCACGTCGTCACCGAGGATCAGCTGACCGAGGCGTCCGCGGACGCGTACGGGATCCAGACGCTGGACCTGGTCGGGTACCCGATCGACCCCACGGCGGTCACCAAGATCCCGATGGCCCTCGTGCTGAAGCACCGGGTGCTCGGCATCGCCCTCAACGAGCACGAGATCACCGTCGGCATCACCGACCCGGGTGACGTCCTGGCGCTGGATGACGTGCGCGCCGCGACCGGGCTGACGGTCCGGCCGGTCGTGGTGGCCCGCTCCGAGCTACGCAAGATCATCGACCGGCTGAAGCGCGAGGAGAACGACCTCGGCGAGGTCGCCGAGAGCCTGCGGGCGGAGGCGGCGCCGAGCGCCTCGGCGCTGACGACGCTCAACGAGGACGCGCCGATCGTCCGGTACGTCAACTCGCTCATCGAGCAGGCGATCGTGAACCGCGCGTCCGACCTGCACCTGGAGCCGGGCGAGCACAGCATGCGGGTGCGGTACCGCATCGACGGCGTCCTGCACGAGGTCGACACCGTGCCGAAACACGTCCAGTCGGCGCTCATCTCCCGGCTGAAGATCATGTCGAACGTCGACATCACCGAGCGGCGCGTCCCGCAGAACGGCCGCATCACGGTGGAGATCAACCAGCGGGCGGTCGACCTGCGCACCGCGACGCTGCCGACGGTGTGGGGCGAGAAGATCGTGCTGCGGGTCCTGGACACCAGCGGGATGGACCTGAAGCTGGCGAAGCTCGGCTTCAGCAAGGCCAACGCGGAACGCTTCGCCGCCTCCTACAGCAAGCCGCACGGCATGCTGCTGGTGACCGGCCCGACCGGCTCGGGCAAGTCGACGACGCTGTACGCGACGCTCGCCGAGATCAGCAAGCCGACGGTCAACATCATCACCGTCGAGGACCCCGTCGAGTACCGGCTGCCCGGCGTCAACCAGGTGCAGGTGGACCACAAGGCGGGCCTGACGTTCGCGGCGGTGCTGCCGGCGATCCTGCGCTCCGACCCCGACGTGGTGCTCATCGGCGAGGTCCGGGACCGCACGACCGCGCAACTGGCGGTCGAGGCGGCGCTCACCGGTCACCTGGTGCTGTCGACCCTGCACACCAACGACGCGCCGAGCGCGGTCACCCGGCTCGTCGAGATGGGCATCGAGCCGTTCCTGGTCGGCTCGTCGGTGGACTGCGTGCTCGCGCAGCGGCTCGCCCGCCGGCTGTGCGACTGGTGCCGCACCGAGTACGAGCCGGGCGAGGCGGAGCTCGTGGGGGCGCGCTGGCCGTACGACATCCTCGGCGCCCCGAAGCATCTGTGGCGTCCGGTCGGGTGCCGCTCGTGCGCCAACACCGGCTACCGGGGCCGGATCGCGCTGCACGAGGTCATGCCGGTCTCCGCCGAGATCGAGAAGCTGGCCATCGACCGGGCCTCCGCGCACGAGATCCAGGCCGTCGCCCGCACCGAGGGCCTCATCGACCTGCGCCTGGACGGCCTGGCGAAGGCCGCCGAGGGGCAGACCTCGATCCCCGAGGTGGTCCGGGTCGCCGTGTAATCCCTCAGGACGCCGGGAAGGCTGCCGATGGGCCGCGTGTGGAGACCATGATGGTGACCAGCGACGAGCGCGCCTCGCTCGACGCGATGCTGGTGTCGCTCGTCCGCGTCGGCGGCTCCGACCTGCACCTGACCGTCGGGGCGCCGCCGACGGTGCGGATCAACGGCGGGCTGCGGTATCTGCCCGGGTACGACGACCTCACGCCCGGCGACACGGAGATGCTGGTCCGCGCCGCGGTGCTCAACGAGGGCCAGTGGAAGCACTTCGAGCAGATCCAGGAGCTCGACTTCGCCTACGCGATCGAGGGCGTGTCGCGCTTCCGGGTCAACCTGTACGCGCAGCGCGGCTCGTTCGGCGCCGCGTTCCGGGCGATCCCGCACACCATCAAGCCCCTCGACCAGCTCGGCGTGCCGGAGCAGGTGGCCCGCTTCGCCCACCTGCACCGCGGCCTGGTCCTCGTCACCGGGCCGACCGGCTCGGGCAAGACGACGACCCTCGCCGCGATCCTGGACCTGGCGAACCGGACCCGCTCCTCGCACATCATGACGATCGAGGACCCGATCGAGTTCCTGCACGAGCACAAACGCTGCCTGGTGAACCAGCGCGAGGTCGGCGCGGACACCACGTCGTTCTCGATGGCGCTGAAGCACGCGCTGCGTCAGGACCCCGACATCGTCCTCGTCGGCGAGCTGCGCGACCTGGAGACGACGTCGACGGCGCTGACCGCGGCCGAGACCGGCCACCTGGTCCTGGCGACCCTGCACACGTCCAGCGCCGCGCAGACCGTCGACCGGGTCATCGACATCTTCCCGCCGCACCAGCAGCAGCAGGTCCGCGCGCAGATGTCCAACGCGCTGCAGGGCGTCGTCACCCAGGCCCTGGCGCCACGCGCCGACGGTCAGGGCCGCACGATCGTCACGGAGATCATGTTCGCCACGCCGGCGATCCGGAACCTGATCCGTGAGGGCAAGAACCACCAGATCTCGTCGTTCATGCAGTCCAGCGGCAACGAGGGGATGCTCTCGTTCGACCAGCACCTGGCCGAGCGGGTCCGCCAGCAGCTGGTCACCTACGAGACGGCGCTGGAGATGTGTCACTCGGCGGAGGAGTTCCGCCGACTCGCCGGCCGGATGTGATGTGAGCGCGCATGAGTGCCACCAAGACGTACGAGTACCAGTCGATCGACCACGACGGGAAGCGCGGCAAGGGCAGGATCGAGGCCTCCAACGAGCTCGCCGCCGCCCAGCTGCTGCGCCAGCAGGGCCTGACGCCGCTCGCCATCACCAGCGCGGACTCGCTGATGAAGCGGGACATCAGCCTCCCCGGCTTCGGCGACCGGACCACGCTCAAGGACCTGTCGGTGTTCTCCCGGCAGTTCGCGACGATGACGCAGTCCGGCATGTCGCTGCTGCGCTCCCTGGCGGTGCTGGAGGAGCAGGCGCAGAAGGCGTCGCTGAAGAAGGCGGTCGGTGACGTCCGGCTCGACATCGAGGGCGGCACGTCGCTGTCCGGGGCGCTCGGCAAACACCCGAAGGTGTTCCCGGCGCTGATGGTGGCGATGATCCGGGCCGGCGAGACCGGCGGTTTCCTCGACAGCGCACTGGACCGCATCGCGACGAACTTCGAGAAGGACGCGCACCTGCGCGGGAAGATCAAGAGCGCGCTCACGTATCCGGTGATCGTGCTCGTCTTCACCGTCGTGATGATCAGTGCGGTGCTCATCTTCATCGTGCCGATCTTCGAGAAGATGTTCAAACAGCTCGGCGGCGAGCTGCCCTTGCCGACGCAGATCATCGTCAGCGCCAGTCACACGTTGTACTGGCTGGGGCCGCTCGTCATCATCGCCGGCGTCACGATCACGGTCTCGCTGCGCAAGGCGGCCGCCGCGAACCCCGCGGTGCGCCTGCGGATCGACAAGGTGAAGCTGAGACTGCCGGTCTTCGGGCCTCTGTTCACGAAGATCGCGCTGAGCCGCTTCTCGCGCAACCTCGGCACGCTGCTCGGCGTCGGCGTGCCGGTGCTCCAGGCGCTCGACGTCGTCGGTGCCACCACGGGCAACGCCGTCATCAGCACGGCCATGGCCGACCTGCAGAACGCCGTGCGCGAGGGCCGGCCGATGTCCTCGCAGCTCGGCTCGCACAAGATCTTCCCATCGATGGTCGTGCAAATGGTCGAGGTCGGCGAAGAGAGCGGCCAAATCAGTCAGATGCTGGAGAAGGTTGCCGATTTCTACGACCGAGAGGTTGATAGCGCGGCCGACGCACTCACCGCGTCCATCGAACCGATCATGGTGCTCGTCATGGGTGGCGTGGTCGGCGGAATGATCATCTGCCTCTATCTGCCGATGTTCTCGATCTACCAGAACATCCAGAGCAACTGAACATGACCGGCGCAAGGCAGCGGAGCCTCGCCGCCAACCACCACACCCGTGCAGGAGCAGGAGGCTCAACCATGCAGGAAACGCTGCGCAGGATGCAGAAGAAGCGTGCCGCCGGAGAGGGCGGATTCACGCTCGTCGAACTCCTGGTTGTCGTCGTGATCATCGGCGTTCTTGTGGCAATCGCCGTGCCGATGTACCTGAACTACCGTAAGGGCGCGGCGAACAAGTCCGCCGAGTCCGACGTCCGCGCCGCCGTCAGCGCGGTCGAGCAGTTCTACACCGAGAACGGCAACAAGTACCCGGACGACGTCATCACCGCCGGCGCCGCGGGGATCAAGGTCACCTTCAAGCTCGGCGCCGCCACCGACGGCCAGCAGGTCGCGACCCTCTCGCCCGGGAACACGCTGGTCTACAAGCAGCTCACCACCGGCACGTACCGGATCTGCGGTATGAACGAGGACGGCAAGGCGGTCTACAAGTACGAGAGCGCCGTGGGCGGCTCCGTCAAGAAGACCTCCGACACGACCCTCGGCGACTGCATCGGTGCCGCTGCGCCGTCCTGACCGGTCCCTGTCGACGCTGTGGCGGCCCGTGGTCCAGCGGGCCGCCACACCCGACTCCGACGCATGAAAGGAGCACGCTGATGCTGTTCGCGCTCGTCGGCGTGCTCGGCCTGGCGATCGGGTCGTTCCTCAACGTCGTCATCCACCGCGTCCCCCGCGGTGCGTCGCTCCTGCGGCCGGCCTCGCACTGTCCACAGTGCACACAGCCGGTCCGGCCGTGGCACAACGTCCCCGTCCTCGGCTGGCTGCTGCTGCGCGGCCGCTGTGCGGACTGCAAGGCACCGATCAGCGTCCGCTACCCCCTGGTGGAGCTCGGCACGGCCGCGCTGTTCGTCGCCGTCGCCGCCCGCTTCGGCTGGTCGGCGACGCTGCCCGCCTGGCTGTACCTCGCCGCGATCGCGGTCGCCCTGGCCCTGATCGACCTCGACGTGCTGCGCCTGCCCAACGCGATCGTCCTGCCGTCCTACCTGGTGGTGCCGGCGCTGTTCCTGCCCGCCGTGATCCTGCAGCGGGACTGGTCCGCGGGCCTGCGCGGGCTGACCGGGATGGCCGTGCTGTTCGGCTTCTATCTGCTGCTGTCCCTGGTGTACCCGGGCGGCATGGGCTTCGGCGACGTCAAGCTCGCCGGCGTCCTTGGCCTCTACCTCGGCTGGCTCGGCTGGGCGCCGCTCGCCGTCGGCACGCTCGCGGCGTTCCTCCTCGGCGGGATCGCCGGGGTCGTCCTGATGGCCGGCGGCAGGGCCGGCCGGAAGACCGCACTGCCCTTCGGCCCGTCGATGCTCGCCGGTGCGATGGTCGCGCTGTTCGCGGCCGCGCCGATCGCCGACTGGTACACCTCCATCCTCCTGCCCGCCTGACGGTCTTATCTAAGGAGCACGATGGCTGCCGTCAACCTGATCGGACTGGACATCGGCACGACGTCCATCCGCGCGGCGGAGACCAGCAACAGCAAGGACGGGCCGGTGATCAGCAACTTCGGCCACATCCTGCTGCCGCCCGGCGCTGTGCAGAACGGCGCTGTGCAGGACGAGCGGGCGGTCACCGGCGCGCTCAAGCAGCTGTGGTCCACCTTCAAGTTCCGCAGCCGCAAGGTCGCGCTCGGCGTGACCCACCAGCAGATCGTCGTGCGCGAGACCACGGTCGCCAACCTGCCGGAGAAGGAGATGCGCCAGGCGCTGCCCTTCCAGGTCCGCGACGCGCTGCCCCTCGCACCGGAGAAGTCCCTCATCGACTTCTACCCCCTGACCGAACCGGAGGGCGACACGGTGCGCGGGCTGCTCGTCGCCGCGCCCAAGGAGCCCGTCCTCGCCGCGATCAAGGCCATCGAGGCGGCGAAGCTGCACGTGGTCCGCGTCGACCTGTCCGCCTTCGCACTGCTGCGCGCCGCGTCCCGCCTCGACGAGAACGTCGAGGCCCTCGTCGACATCGGCGCCCACGCGACCAGCGTCATCGTGCACCACGACGGCGAGCCCCTCATCGTGCGCACCATCCCCCGCGGCGGCAACGAGATCACCAAGACCGTCGCCGACCGGCTCGACCTGCCCGTCGAGCAGGCCGAGGAGCTCAAGTGCCGCATCGGCCTGCGCACCGACACCGACGGCCAGACCGCCTCGGCGCTCAAGGACGCGGTCCGGCCGCTCATCAACGAGATCGGCAGCTCGTTCGCGTACCTCACCGCCGGCGGCCGGCAGGCCCGGGTCAGCCGGCTCGCCCTGTCCGGGGGCGGCTCGATGCTGCCCGGCCTCCTGGAGGCCCTGCACGCCCAGCTGCACGTGGAGGTGATCGCCGTCGACCCCGTCATGCGGGTGCGCGGCCTGCGCCGGGTCCGGCACGGCAGCCTCGAGCAGGTCCGCGCCTCGGCCGCCGTCTCGGTCGGCCTGACCCTGGCGGGCGCGCGGTGAGCGGCACCTGGTGGGAGGAGGAGCCGGAACGCAAGCTCACCGGCATCGTCCTGCCCTCCTGGGGCGACGACGACCCCGACGACTCCCCCCGCGACTCCGGCGACCCGGGTGGCTCCGGCCCGGCCCGGGGCGGATACCAGCCGGCCGCTCCGCCCGGCGACCAGCGGGGCGGGCACCAGCCGGCCGCGTTCGACGAGCAGCGCGGCGGATACCAGCCGACGGCCGCGTCCGGCTCGCAGTGGGGCGGCCATCAGAGCGCGGCTTCGTCCGGTGACCCGTGGGGCGGGCGGGCCGTCGATCCGCTGACCGACCCGCTCGACGCCGGCTGGACGCCCCCGGCCGCCGAGGAGCGCCTCGTGCCGGTCGTGCCGTCAGGTCCGCCGCCGTCGTGGCCCCCGGCCGACCCCACCGCGGAGAGCCCGGGTGCCCGCGTCGAACTGCCGGCGCTCACCGCCGACCCCGACCCGGCGTCGCAGCCGCTCGTGTCGCAGGCGGCGAAGGCGGAGACGGCCGCGCCGAGGCGGGAGTTCCCGCGGTACATCGCCGGCGAGCTCGTCCTGCCCGGCACCGCCGAACCCGCGACCCAGCCCGACGCCCGGACACAGCCGATCAACACCGGCACGCAGCAGCCCGACGCGTGGACCCGGGCCGCCGAAACCCTGGCGGTGCAGTCCAGCGGGACATGGGCACAGGACCCGGAAGCCCAGGCGACCCCCGAAGGTGGATGGACCCGGCTCACCGACACGCCGGCGCCGCAGCCCAGCGGGACATGGACGCAGGATGCGCCGGCGGCGCAGACCGGGGCGTGGACGCAACCTGCGGACAGCCGGGCCGGGTACGCGACGCCACCCACGGACGCGCTCGGCAGCTCGACGTGGGCACCGCAGCCGACCGCGCAACCGCGGCCGGCCTCGTCCCCGCCGGCCGCCGACCGCTTCGCGGGGCCCCCGCCAGTCCCGCACGCGCCGCCGCCTCCCCCCGCGCTGCCGGACGAGCCGGACGCCCCCGCGGCTGCCGTGTCGCTGCCCGGGGTGCAGTTCACCGCGCCCGCCAGGCCGCGACCGGCCCCGGCGGAGCAGGGCCCCGCCGCGCAGAAACCCGCCGCGACCGCCCGGACCATGCCGCCCGCCACGGTGCCGCCATCCGCGATGCCACCGGCGGCGACGGCGCAGGCGGCCGGCGCGGCGAGGACGGCTCCCCCGCGACCGACGACACCGCCGCCCGGGGTGCCGGAGGCCAGCGTGCCACCGCCACCGCGACCGGCGCCGCCGTCGATCCCGCCCACCGGCCATGGCATGCAGCCGGCCACCATGCCCACCGCCGCGCCCACGACCAGCCAGACCGGCCGGCCCAGCCAGACCGGCCCAGCAGGCCCGACCAGCCAGACCGGCCCAACCAGCCAGACCGGCTCGACAGGCCAGACCGGCCAGACCGGTCCGACCGGTTCCGCCGGCATGCCTGCGGCGCTGCAGGCCGCCGTGCAGCCGGTGCAGGCCGGCGGCGCGCCGGCCGACGCCCGGACCGCGGTCCAGCCCGCTGTGCCCGCCGCCGTCCACGCGGCCCAGCAGGGCGCGCCGCAGGGCGCCGCGGGGCAGGACGGGCCGGCCCAGGCCGTACCGGCGAAGAAGGACCGGGACGGTGCGCCGCATCCCGCGTTCCCGGACGCGACCGCCCGGACCATGCGGATCCTGCCGATCGCCGCCGACCTGCTGCCCCTGGAGATCATCGACCTGCGGCGGCTGCGGATGGTGCGGCGGCTCGTGATCGCCGGGGTGGCCGCGTTCATGGCGCTGATGCTCGGCTGGTACGTCGTCGCCGACGGCAAGGTCGGCCAGGCCCAGGACCGGCTGCAGAGCATCCGCGACGACAAGACCGCCCTGGACCGCGCCAAGAAGAAGTACGACTCCCTGCAGGACACCCAGCGGCAGATCAAGAACGTCGACGACCAGCTGCGGATCGTGCTGGCCGAGGACCTGTCGTGGTCGACGCTGCTGGCCTCGCTGCAGAAGGCGGCGCCGAAGGGCGTCAAGGTCAAGAGCGTGACCGGCGCGCTGAGGCAGGACACGCAGGCGGACGCCGGCAGCGACCTCGTCGGCCTGGTCACGCTGACCGGCACGGCGCCGACGAAGAAGGACATCGCGGCCTACGTCGACACCCTCGGCGGGGTCGTCGGCTTCGCCAACCCGTTCCCGACGGACGCGACCGAGAGCGACGACGGGCTGAACTTCACCATCAAGGTCGACGTCACCAAGGCGTCGCTCGGCGGCCGCTTCACCGCGCCGACAGCGACCCCGAGCGCGTCGGGAGGTAAGTGATGCGACCGGAACGACTGTGGTTCCTGGGTGGTGTGGTCGCCGTGATCGTGCTGCTCGCGGCCGGCTTCTACCTCGGCGTGTACCCCAAGTACCAGGAGGCGAACGACCTGGGGGTGCTCGGCGACGACACGGCGGCCGAGGTCGACCGCGAACGCCGGAACATCGCGAACCTCGAGGCGCAGAACCAGCGCATCGCGGAGTACCAGACGGAGCTCAAGGCTCGGCTCGCCGCGCTGCCGGAGACCGACTCGGTGGCGGAGCTGCTGCGCGAGGTGCAGAACGCGGGCGATCTGACCGGGATCACGGTCAGCGGGATCAGCGTCGGCTCCGCGGTCGAGGTCAAGGCCAGCGGCCCGCTGCCGGTGCACGCCGTGCCGGTGAGCCTGACGGCGTCCGGCCCGAGCGCGAAGGTCAACCCGTTCCTCGACCAGCTGCAGCGGACGCAGCCGCGCGCCCTGCTCGTCGAGAACGTGAACGTGGCCGCCGCCACCGGCGACAAGGTGAACCTGACGCTGACCGTCCGGGCGTTCTTCGCGGAACAGCAGTAGCCGGCGCCATGCAGCGGACTCCCCCCGCCGACGCCGGGTTCAGCCTGGTCGAGACGCTCACGTCGATCGCGATCATCGGCGTGGTCATGACGGCGCTGACCACGTTCTTCGTCGGCACGACCACGACGCTCAACAAGCAGCGCGGCCTGCAGAGCGCGGTGCGGATCGCGCACGACGGCATCGACCTGGCCAAGTCGCTGCCGGGTTCGGCCGTCGTGTCCGGCCGCAGCATCAAGGACGCGACCGAGCAGCTGCGCAAGTTCAAGGCCGGGGAGATCCCCGGCCTCGTCGGCAGCGTCCTGACGAACGTGACGGGGCTGCTGACCACGATGCTGCCGGCCGCGGACTCGAAGCTCGGCCCGCTGGCCGACAGTCTCGCCAGACCGGCGCTGCCGATCGTGCCGCAGGGCGTCGAGTTCAACAGCACGGACTTCGACCGGTACTACTTCGTCGGGTCGTGCCAGATGCAGCTCGGCGGGGACGTGTGCGGGCTGCTGTCGCTGCCCGGCACCCTGCTCAACTTCTACCGGGTGGTCGTCGCCGTCACCTGGCACAACGACCGGGCCTGCCCGAAGACCGGCGGGGTCTGCTCGTACCTGACGCAGACACTGGTCAGCGCGGCGCCGACGGACCCGGTCTTCAACCCGAGTGTCACCGTGATCCCGCCGCTGCCGGACAACCCGGGCAACCAGACCGTCGACGAGGTCTCGGTGCCGATGCCGGCGCCCATCACCCTGACCGCGACGACCGCGTACCCGCCGCTGACCTGGTCGGCGGAGAACCTGCCGCCCGGCGTGACGATCACCCCCGCCGGCGTCATCAACGGCACGCCGACGACCGCCGGGACCTACGTGGTGCGGGTCGTCGTCAACGACGCCGTGTCGACCAACGACGCGTCGTTCAACTGGACGGTGGCCGCGCTACCGGTCGTGGCGCCGGTCACGCAGACCTGGGACGCGGGCTCCGCCGTGAGCTACCAGGTGCCGCTGACCGGCGGCATCGGCCCGTACGCGTGGACGGCGACCGGCCTGCCGTCGGGTCTGTCGATCAACGCGACGACCGGCCTCGTCACCGGCACGACGACGGCGACCGGCGCGACGTCGAAGGCGACGGTGACCGTGAAGGTGACCGACAAGAACCTGAAGACGCACTCGGCGACGTTCACGTGGAACACGAAGGTCGCGGTGCAGTTCCCGAACGCGACGACGCCGATCGCCCTGACGAAGGGCACCCTGTACAACGGCACGGTGAGCGCGTACGGCGGCACCGGGTCCTACACGTGGTCGGCGAAGGACATGCCGCCCGGGCTGACACTGTCCCCCTCCGGGGCGGTGACGGGCGCGGTGAGCGGCGCGTCGCGCTACCTGGTGACGCTGACGGTGACCGACAGCTCCGGCGCGTCCGGCTCCACGCTCGTGCCGGTCAACGTGACCACGCCGGCCACGCCCGCCGGGCAGCTCCAGGTGACCACGCCGTCGTTCGCCGGCTCGTCGAAGCCGGACCTGACGAACGCCAAGGGCACGGCGGTCACCGCGCTGAGCCCGGCCGCGTCGGGCGGCACCACCCCGTACACGTGGGCGGCGGACGGCCTGCCGGCCGGCCTGACGTTCAGCACCACCACCAACAAGGTCACCGGCACCCCGACGACGGCAGGCGTCCACCCCGTCACCCTGACCGTCACCGACAAGAACGGCGGCAAGGCGGTCTTCATGTTCATCTGGACGATCACATGAACGCGTTCCTGCGCCGCGACGACGGCGTGACCCTCGCTTCCCAGCGAGCCCTCGTCCGGCTGCGCCGCGACGACGGCGTCACCCTCGCCGAGATGGCGGTCACGACCGCCATCATGTCCGCGGTCATGGCCATCTTCACCACCGGTGTGGTGCAGCTCTTCCGGGCCGGCAACAGCAGCGAGCTGGTGGCGGTGACCGAGTCGCAGCTCAACACGGCGTTCCTGCGGCTGGACCGCAACCTGCGCTACGCGGCGGGGTTCTCGAAACCGGGCGATCCCGACGTCAACGGCAACAAGCAGGTGGAGTACGTCAACACGGAGACCGTGAGCGGCGTACCGGAGTGCGCGCAGCTGGAGCTGAACAAGAAGCTGAAGGTGCTGCGCCGGCAGGTGTGGCCGCAGACGACGAAACCGACCGGCAAATGGGTCGTGCTCGCCAGCGAGGTGAACGCCGGCAAGAGCTCGTTCGCGCTGGCGGAGCCGACGTCGGACACCGGCTTCCAGCGGCTGCAGATCGTCCTGGTGGTGACCACCAACCCCGGCACCGGCCAGACCGAGTCGAAGACCGACGTCACCTTCACCGCGCTGAACAGCACCAGGGGCACCCTGCCCGCCACGGTCTGCCCGGAGGCCCGCACATGAGGTTCTTCAGATGGCTCTGGGGACGTTCCGGGGACGAGCGCGGATCACTGCCGCTGGCGATGATGCTGACGCTCGTCGGCACGTCGCTGTCGACGCTCATGGTGCCCGTGGTGATCCAGCAGGTACGGAACACCGCATCGACGATCGAGCGGGCGAAGGCGCTGCACGCCGCCCAGGCCGGCATCGACATGGTGATCGGCGGGATCCGCGCGTCGGCGGGCAGCATCGCCAACCTGATCTGCATCCCGGTCGCCACGCCGCTGATCGGCGCGATCGGCGCCGGGCTGCCCGGCCGCTACCAGGTCACCGTCGAGTACCAGGACTCCTCGCGCCAGCCGCTGCCGTGCGCGACGAAGGTGTCGCACCTGCTGTCGGTGCCGTCGTACGCGGTCATCACGTCGATGGGCACCGTCGAGGGCGCCGCCGGGCAGGCGATCAACCCGCGCGACGGGGGCACCCGGACGCTGAGCGCCACCTACGTCTTCCGGTTCACCAACGCGAACATCGAGGGTGGCCTGGTCCGCTTCTACGGCGGCACGTACTGCCTGGACGCGGGCTCCGGCTCGCCGGGCGTCGGCACGATCGTCACGACCCAGCCGTGCAACCCGGGCAGTTCGCGGCAGACCTTCGCGTACACGAAATACCTGACACTGCAGCTGGTGTCGTCGAAGACCGCGGCGAACCCGCTCGGCATGTGCATCGACTCGGGCGCCTCCCCGGTCGCCGGCACGCTGCTGCAGTTCCAGGTGTGCGGGACGAGCGTGACCGTCCCGTACTACCAGCGCTGGAACCTCAACGACAGCTCCAACTTCCAGAGCACGTCCGCGGCGGGCGCCCTCGGCTCGTTCTGCCTGCACGCGAAGGCCGGCGCGACGAAGGGCGCGTTCATGGAGCTCATCGCGTGCGGCGGCGCGGCCGACAACACCCGCACGTTCACCCCGGACCCGAGCGTCGGCGCCGGTGCCGCGTCCGCGCCGTACTTCCTGGTCAACTTCAAGCAGTTCGGCCGGTGCGTCGACGTCACCAACTTCGACACCACGCTCGGGTTCCTCATCGTGTGGCCGTGCAAGCAGGCGCCGAACCCGCTCAGCGTCGCGTGGAACCAGCGCTTCTCGGTGCCGCTCGCCGTGAACGACACCGGGACCGTCAACGGCCGGATCACCACGTACGACAACACCAGGACGAACAAGACCTACTGCCTGACGACGTACGACCCGAAGGGCGCGACACACTTCGTGATCATGAAGGCGTGCCCGACGCTCCTGGACACCAAGGAGACCCAGGACGCCGTCGAGTGGAAGGTGTCGTATCAGGAGAGCACCTACGGGACGAGCTACGTCATCAGGGACACCTGGGGGCGGTGCCTGAGCCCGACGAACCTCGACGACCCGAAGCTGCCCGCCGGCGACATCTTCAAGGGCAGCAGCACCGCCAGCAAACTCACCACCGCCGTGTGCGACGGCACGAAACTGCAGAAGTGGAACGCGCCGGCGAACATCGAGGACCCGACACCCCTGAAGAACATCGGGGAGAAGTGACGATCCCGTAGGGGACCTCCTGACGCCCGGTGCCACCGGAGATCAGGGTCCGGTCCGTGCTTGCACTGGATGGCGTCCGGCCTCGCGGTGACGAGGCTGGACGCCATGACCATCACCTGGGAGAAACCGGCGCTGCGGCCGGTCGGCCTCGGCCGGCAGGTCGGCATCGTGACGGCGGCGGTGGCCGCGTACTTCGGGGTCCGGGGCGCCACGGAGGCGGCGACGGACCAGGCCCTCGCGAACGCGGGGACCGTCGTGGACTTCGAACGCTCCGTCGGGCTGTTCCACGAGCACTGGCTGCAGTCGACGTTCGCCGGCACGCCCGCCGTGGCGACGTTCTTCAACTGGATCTACATCTGGGGGCACTGGCCGGTCATCGTCGCGACCCTGATCTGGCTGGCCCGCACCAACCCGGCGATCTACTACCGCACCCGCAACGCGATGCTGCTGTCCGGCGGGATCGGCCTGGTCGTCTTCATGCTCTTTCCCCTCGCCCCGCCGCGGCTGGCCGAGCTCGGCCTGGTCGACACCGTGACGCAGTCGTCCGACGCGTACCGGGTGCTGCAGCCGGCGATGTTCACCAACCAGTACGCCGCGATGCCGAGCCTGCACGTCGGCTGGGACCTGCTCATCGGCCTGGCGATCCTGGCGGCGGCTCCCAAGGCCCGGGGCCCGCTGCTGCGCGCGTTCGGCGCGGCGATGCCGGTGCTGATGGTGGCCGCCGTGGTCCTGACCGCGAACCACTACATCGTCGACGCGATCGCCGGCGCGGCCCTCACCGCCACCTGCTGGTGGGTGCTGCGGGCGCGGGAGCGGCGGCAGCCGCGCGGCTATGCCGGATGGGACGGCCTGGGCCTGCGATAAGGCCTACGCTTTGGGAATGGAACACCTGGAACTGGAACATCTCGGGTTCCCGGCGGACGTGATCCCGCTGCAGTACCAGGCGCTGCTGCTGTCCGACGAACGCCGGATGGAGGCGTTCGCCGATGCGATCGCCGAGGCCGTCCGGCCCGGGACCCGGGTGCTCGACCTCGGCTGCGGGACCGGCGTCCTGTCGTACTTCGCCGCCCGGCAGGGCGCCACGGTCACCGCGATCGAGCGGGAGCCGCGGGTCTTCGCCACCGCCGCGTCGGCGTTGCGGGCGGCGGTCGGCGACGCCGTCACCGTCCTGCACGCCGACGCCCGCGACTACCTGCCCGACGAGCCGGTCGACGTCGTGCTCTGCGAGATGCTGCACGTCGGCCTGCTCCGCGAGCGGCAGATCGAGGTCATCAACAGCTTCAAGCGCCGCTACCTGCGGCACATCGGCGGCCCGCTGCCCCGCTTCGTGCCGGAGGCGTGCGTGCAGGCGATCCAGCCGGTCGAGCAGGACTTCAGCTACTTCGGCTACACGGTGCCGGCGCCGGTGTTCCAGCTGCCGGAGAGCCTGCAGCCGCGCACCGTCGAGGCGGCCCCGCCGCAGGTGTTCCAGCAGTTCTTCTACACCGACCCGCTGCCGCACCACTGCACCGGCGACCTGCGCTTCGTCGCGGAGCGCCCGGCCCTGGTCAACGCCGTGCGCGTCGTCACCAAGAACCTGTTGTCCCTGCGGTACGAGCCGCCGGGCAGCATCGACTGGACCATGAACTACCTGGTGGTGCCGCTGCGCGAGCCGGTCGAGGTGCTCACCGGCGACGAGCTGCGGATCCGGTTCGACTACTGCCCCGGCGACGAGATCACCGTCCTCGCCGACAGCCTCACCGCCAGCGTCCCGGCCCACGCGCACTGACCGGTGCGCGGGGCCGGGCGGCTGCTCCCGCCCGGCCCCGCGCCGTCAGGACGCCTTGACGTGGAAGCGTTCGTCGACGACGAGGGCGGCGACCCCGTCCTCGGTCAGCGGGAGCGCCGGCAGCGCCTTGCTCCCGCCGCCGGGCCGGTTGTCGAGCTTCTCCTGGGCGAGGAACACCACGGTGCCGTCGGCGTGCCGGTAGGCGGCCCACTGGTCGAACTCGCCGTTGCCCCCGGACGCGATCCCGACGGTCAGGCCGCCGGTCGTCGTCACCAGCTTGCAGCCGGCCGTCGCCGGGGTCCAGAAGGCGTTCGCGACCGCGCAGGCGTCGCCGGACGCGTCGAGCAGGCCCGGCTCGTAGACGGTGACGAGGAGCTGACCGACGCCGCCGTCCTTCCCGAGCTGCGTGGCGGCCAGGTAGGACCAGGCGTCCTTGCCGCCGACCTTGCGCTCGTACTGGGCCTGCGACATCCGCGAGGACACCAGCTGGTCCGTGCCGGGGTTGTCCAGGGCGGTGTACCCGGCCGGTACCACGGCGAGGAGATCGACCAGGAGCTGCCTGCCCTGGTCGAACTTGTGCCCGGCGCGGGCGGTGCGGTCCTGCTGCGGCTGCCCGTCGGTGCCGGTCGGCCACACCTCCTTGTCGGTGCTGCTGGGGGCCGGCGTGGTGCCGGCGGTCCTGGTGGCGGCCGGTGGCGCGCCGACCTGTAGCGGGGCGCCACCCGACCCCGTGGTCGCGACCGCGACGGCGATCGCGGCCACGACCGCCGTGACCCCGCCCGCGGCGCCGGCCGCGACCAGGTTGCGGCGGCGCACGGCCCGGCGGCCGGCGGTCACGGCCACCGCCGGCGCCATCGGCGGCGGCGGGGAGGCGTGGTCGATGGCGTCGCGCAGCGACACCCGGAAATCGTGCTCGTTCATGACTGGTTCCTCGATGCTCGCGCGTGGCTGTCTTCAAGGTGGGTGCGAAGGGTCTGCAGCCCCCGCGCGGCCTGGCTCTTCACGGTGCCGGTCGTGCAACTGAGCAGGGCGGCCGTCTCGCCGACGGACAGGTCCTCCCAGTACCGCAGGATCAGGACCGCCCGCTGCCTGGGCGGCACGGCGGCGAGCGCGGCGATCATCGCGATCCGGTCGTCGGGCGCCGTGTCGCTGGTCGCGCCGTCCAGGGGCACGTCCGTGACCCTGACCCGGTGCCACCAGCCGAGCCTGCGCTCGTCCAGGAACGCGTGGAACAGCGTCTGCCGCACATACCCGTCGAGGGCCTCGTGCCGGCTCACCCGGTCCCACACCACGTACAACTTGGTGAACGCCACCTGGGTGAGGTCCTCCGCCCGGTGCCAGTCGCCGCACAGCAGGAACGCCGTGCCGCGCATCGCGTCCGACCGCGCGGCGAAGTACTCGGCGAACGCCGTGTCCCGATCCGTCATGCGGTACTCACGGGGCCGGCAGTCGGATCGGTTGCACAGACTTCCGGAAAAGAGCTACCCCTATACAGTCGGTAGGTGACCACGGACAACCCGTTCTTCGCCGCGAGTGACCTGCCGTATCAGCTGCCGCCCTTCGACCGCATCGAGACCGGGCACTACCTGCCCGCGTTCGAACGCGGCATGGCCGAGCAGCGGGCCGAGGTCGAAGCCATCGCCGCCCTGCCCGAGCCGCCGACGTTCGAGAACACCCTCGTCGCGCTGGAGCGCTCCGGTCGCGTCCTGCAGCGGGTGTCGGCCGCCTTCTTCAACGTCACCAGCTCCGACACCAGCCCGGACCTGCAGGACATCGAGTCGCGGGTGGTGCCCCAGCTGTCCGCGCACGGCGACGCCATCATGCTCGACCGCCGGCTCTTCGCCCGCATCGAGCAGCTGTACGACCAGCGCGGCACCCTCGAGCTGGACGGCGAGCCGGCGTGGCTGCTCGAGCGGTACCACACCGAGTTCGTCCGGGCCGGCGCCCGGCTGTCCGAGGAGGAGCACGTCCGGCTGCGCGAGCTCAACTCCGAGCTCGCGGCCCTCGCGACCGACTTCGGCAACAAGGTCCGCGACGAGATGAAGGCCAGCGCCGTCGTCGTGCGCGACGCCGAGGACCTCGCGGGGCTGTCCCCCGACGCGATCGCCGCCGCCGAGGTCGCCGCCCGCGACCGGGGCCTCACCGAGGGCTACGCGCTGAACCTGATCCTGCCCACGGCGCAGCCGGCGCTCGCGTCGCTGCAGAGCCGGGCGGTCCGCGAGCGGCTGCACACCGCGTCCGTCGCGCGGGGCTCCAGCGGCGGCGAGCACGACACCACCGCGTCGGTGCTGCGCATCGCGCGGCTGCGGGCGGAGCGGGCGCGGCTGCTCGGCTTCGAGCACCACGCGGCCTACAACATCGCCGACAACACCGCCCGCAGCGTCGGCGCCGTCCAGGAGATGCTGGCGAAGCTGGCGCCGGCCGCCGTCGCCAACGCCCGGATCGAGGCAGAGGACCTGCAGGAGACGATCGGCGACGCGTTCACCCTGCAGCCGTGGGACTGGGCGTTCTACACCGAGCGGATCCGCCGGGACCGCTACGCGATCGACGAGGCTGAGCTGCGGCCGTACTTCGAGCTGGAGCGGGTCCTGCGCGACGGGGTCTTCTACGCCGCCGGCCAGCTCTACGGGATCCGCTTCGAGGAGCGGCCGGACCTTCCGGCGTACCACGGCGACGCCCGCGTCTTCGAGGTCTTCGACCGTGACGGCGGACCCCTCGGCCTGTTCATCGGCGACTTCTTCACCCGCCCGTCGAAGCGCGGCGGCGCCTGGGCCAACGCTCTCGTGCCGCAGTCGCGGCTGTTCGGCACCGCGCCGGTCGTCGTCAACAACCTCAACATCAACCGGGCGCCCGACGGGGAGCCGACGCTGCTGACGCTCGACGAGGTGCGCACCCTCTTCCACGAGTTCGGTCACGCGCTGCACACCCTCTTCTCGCAGGTGCACTTCCCGAAGTTCGCCGGCACCCGGGTCCCCCGCGACTTCGTCGAGTATCCGTCGCAGGTCAACGAGGTGTGGATGCTGTGGCCGGAGGTCCTGGCCAACTACGCCACCCATCACCGCACCGGCGAGCCCCTGCCGCAGTCGGTGGTGGAGCGGCTGCAGGCGGCGGAGCAGTTCAACAAGGGCTTCGCGACCACGGAGTACCTGGCGGCGACGCTGCTCGACCTGGCCTGGCACACGCTCACCGTCGAGGAGGCGCTCGCGGTGACCGACGTGCTCGCCTTCGAGGCGGCGGCGCTGGAGCGGGCCGGGGTGGCGGTGCCGTTCGTGCCGCCGCGCTACCGGACCGCGTACTTCGCGCACATCTTCAGCGGCGCGGCGTACAGCGCCGGGTACTACTCCTACATCTGGAGCGAGGTGCTCGACGCCGACACCGTCGACTGGCTCACCGAGCAGGGCGGGCTGCGCCGGGAACTCGGCGACACGTTCCGTGACGGTCTCCTCGCCAAGGGCGGCAGCGCCGACGCGATGGAGGTCTACCGCGCGTTCCGTGGTCGCGATCCGTTGATCGAGCCGCTACTCAAACGACGTGGATTGATCAGTGTTCCTTAGGTTTTGTTAAGACGACTACCGGATGGGGCGCCGCGTTCCCTAAGCTGTCGCGGTGCGTGGCGCCACCCCCCGGCGTAGGCCCGCTGCCGCACGTCGCCTGCATTTCAGCAGGATGGCGCTGCTTGCCGCGATCAGCCTCGTCGCCTCACTGATCAGCGTCGGCGTCTCCTGGGCGATCTTCCCCAGCGAGCCGGCGGCGGTCACCGACGACACCTCGTTCGACTCGGCCAAGTTCTACGAGACGAACACCCGGGCGAACGCGGCCCGCGGGGTCGAGCTGGCGTCCGCGCCCGGCACGTCCCTGGTCCCGAAGCCCGTCGCCGGGCTCACCCAGGCGGCGACCAACAACGCGTTCATCGTCATCGAGGTCGGCCGGCAGATGGGCCTGCCCGAGCGCGCGTACGTCGTGGCGATCGCGACCGCGCTGCAGGAGACGTACCTGAAGAACATGGCGAACCCGAAGGTCCCGGCGTCGCTGAAGCTCCCCCACGAGGGCACCGGCACCAACTACGACTCGGTCGGCATCTTCCAGCAGCGGGTCAGCATCTGGGGCACCGTCGAGCAGCTCATGGACCCGGCGTTCGCGGCGGCGAAGTTCTACACGAGGCTGATGAAGGTCTCCGGCTGGCAGTCGATGAGCGTCACCGGCGCCGCCCAGGCGGTCCAGCGCAGCGCCTTCGCCAGCGCCTACGCCAAGCACGCCACCACCGCCCAGAAGATCGTGGACAGCCTGAACCAGTAGCTCGCGACACGTCTCCGAGGTCCGCCGGCGTCCGTGGACTGGTCCAACCAGTTGATGTGTGAGACAGTCGCGGCGTGACGTTGACGCCGGCTCCTCGCAGCTCCGTGTCCGACCACGTCTTCGCGCAGCTGCGGGACGCGGTGCTCAGCGGCGCCTACGCACCCGAGTCGGCGCTGCCCAGTGAGCGGGACCTCGCCGCGACGTTCGAGGTGAACCGGCACGCGGTGCGCGAGGCGCTGCGCCGGCTGCAGCAGCTCGGCCTGGTCAAGGTCAGCCAGGGCGGCGCGACCAGGGTCCTCGACTGGCGGGTGCACGCAGGCCTCGATCTGGCGATGTCCGCAGCGGTGGCCGGCGGCGACATCCTGCCGGTCGGCACCCTTGTCCGCGACATGATGGAGATGCGCGCCTGCCTCGGGGCCGACGCCGCCAGGTTGTGCGCGCTGCGCGGTGCACCTGCCGCGAAAACGAACGTGGCGGCCATGGTCGACGCGCTCGCCGCCGCGGCGCCGGACCTGGACCGGATGGGCGAGGCGAACGTCGCGCTGTGGCGGGCCGTCGTCGCGGGCAGCGGCAACACCGCGTACCTCCTCGCCTTCAACAGCCTCGTGAGCGGCGCGCTCGCCGTCGGGCACGTCCCGCCGCAGCTGCGCACCGCCGAGCTCCTCGACGTCGCCGGGCACCGCCTGCTCAGCGCGCACATCACCGACGGCGCCTCCTCCCTCGCCGAGGCGCAGGCGCGCGCCCTGCTCACCGCACCCCTGCTGCACCGGAAGGAAAGCCGAGCATGATCCCCGCCGTGCTCTATGCCGTGCCCGCGTTCCTGCTGCTCATCGTGATGGAGGCGGTGTCCTACCGCTTCCTGCCCGACGACGACGAGCGCGGCTACGAGGTCCGCGACACCACGACCAGCCTGTCCATGGGCCTCGGCAGCCAGATCATCGGCGTGCCGTGGAAGATCCTGGTCGCGCTCGCGTTCGCCGGCCTCTACGTCCTCACCCCGCTCAAACTCGACCCGGCCAGCCCGTGGACGTGGGCGCTGCTGTTCTTCGCCGACGACTTCGCGTACTACTGGTTCCACCGCCTGCACCACGAGGTCCGGGTCTTCTGGGCCGGCCACGTCGTGCACCACTCCAGCGTCTTCTTCAACCTGTCCACGGCGCTGCGGCAGAGCTGGACGCCGATGACCGCCACCCCGTTCTGGCTGTTCCTGCCGCTGCTGGGCATCCCGCCGTGGATGGTGTTCCTGCAGCAGTCGATCAGCCTGGCGTACCAGTTCTTCCTGCACAGCGAGCGGGTCGGCCGGCTCTGGGGGCCTGTCGAATGGTTCTTCAACACCCCCTCGCACCACCGCGTCCACCACGGCGCCAACGCCGAGTACCTGGACCGCAACTACGGCGGCATCCTCATCATCTGGGACCGGATGTTCGGATCGTTCGAACCCGAACGGGCGCGGGTGGTGTACGGCCTGACGAAGAACATCGGCACCTACAACCCGCTGCGGGTCGCCACCCATGAGTACCGCGACATCTGGCGCGACGTGCGCACCGCCGCCGGCTGGCGCGACCGGGTGCGCTTCGTCTTCGGCCGCCCCGGCTGGCAGCCCGCCGCATGAAGCTCCCGCTGGTGCTTTTCGGCTGCGCCGCCGTCGCCGAGCTCACGGGCGTCGCCATGTCGTGGGAGCCGTTGCAGTGGGTCGCCAAGCCGCTCCTCGCTCCGCTGCTGCTCTGGTACCTGATGCGCTTCTCGCTCATCGGGTGGGGCCTGGTCTTCGCGTTCGCGGGCGACGTGGCCCTGCTGGTGCCGGGCACCGTGCCCTTCCTGCTGGGCATGGCCTGCTTCCTCGGCACGCAGATCTGCTTCCTGCTGGCCTTCCTGCGCCGCGCTCCCCTGCACCGTCTCGCCGCGGCCGGCTACGGCGTCCTGTGGGCGGTGCTGAATGTGCTGCTCTGGCCGTCGCTGGGCGCTCTGCGGGTGCCGATCCTGGTGTACAGCCTCGCGCTGAGCGCCATGGCGGCCGCGGCGTTCGCCGTTTCGCGCACGGTCGCCGCCGGTGGCCTCCTGTTCCTGCTGTCGGACCTGCTGATCGGGCTGGGCGCCGCCGACCTGGACTTCGCCGGGCGCGACCTCATCGTCATGACCACCTACATGGCCGCCCTGTTCCTCATCACGACCGGCTTCGCCCGGAATCCTCCGCCCGCTCAGGCGATGGGTCCGGTGTAGGAGGCACGCAGGCGGAGCTTGGTCGGCCGGGCGTACTCCTCCATGGCGTGCGCCAGCCAGCCCGCGGTGCGGGCGACGGCGAAGATGGCCTCACCGGCACCGCGGGGCATACCGGCGAGGGTGGTGAAGAGGCCGAGGGCGAAGTCGACGTTGACCGGTGGGAGCCTGCGGCGGGCGGCCTCGGCGAGGATCGCCTCGGCCACCGCCAGGACCGCACGTTCACGGCCGCCGGCGGCAGCCCTGGCACCCGCGCCACGGGCATCGACGGCGGCGCGGGCGGCGCCTGGGCCGGCGGGCGCGGCGGGCAGGCCATCGGTGGCGCCCCGGTCGGCGGCGCCACCGGCGGGGGCAGCGCCCCGGGCGGTGCCGCTTCTGGCGGAAGGGGCAGCGCCCCGGGCGGTGCCGTTCCTGGCGGAAGGGGCGGCGCCTCGGTCGGCGGTGGAGGCGGCGCCACGGTCGATGGCGGGGTGGGCCGTGGCGGGGTGGAGCGCGGCGGTGATGCGGGTCAGGAGGGCGGTCGCGCGGGCGTCGCCCGATTTGTAGACGGCGTGACCGAAGCCGGGAACGCGTTCGCCGCGGCGGAGGCGCTGACCCATCACGGAGGCGGCGAGTGCGGGATCGGCACCCGCCTCGGCGAGCATGGCCTCGACGCCGAGCGAGGCGCCGCCGTGCAGGGCGCCACTGGTGACGCCGAGCCCCGCGGCGACGACGGCGTACGGGTCAGCGCGGACCGAGGCGGCAACCCGGGCGGCAAGGGTCGACGCGGCCAGCTCGTGATCGGCGAGCAGCACCATGACGAACCGCAGCACGTCGGCGAGCGCGGGGTCCGCGTCGGGTGCGGCGAGTTTCTCCCACAACCGCCACGCGATCGACCCCCCATCCACAGGCGATGTCTTGTCCACAGGCGGCGCATCAGCCGCCGCCCCGGCGCCGGGCCACGACCTATTCTCGGATGACACATCCACGGACGGCGCATCCGCGGGCGCAGCATCGACGGACGGAGCATCGACAGGCAGGGCACCTACGAGCAAGGCATCCGCAGGCGGGGCAC
The DNA here is from genome assembly GCF_040605635.1 of Dactylosporangium sp. NPDC005555. NCBI lineage: Bacteria > Bacillati > Actinomycetota > Actinomycetes > Micromonosporales > Micromonosporaceae > Dactylosporangium > Dactylosporangium sp. NPDC005555. The sequence goes on along the minus strand of NZ_JBEXDG010000047.1, from coordinate 59,401 downwards.
CGGCAGGCGGGGCACCGGCAGGCGGGGCACCGGCGGGCAGAACATCCACGGGCACGGCATCGACGGACGGGGTGCCGGCGGACGGGGTGCCGGCGGACGGGGTGCCGGCGGGCAGGGCTTCGACGAGGCCGGCGATCAGGGTCTGGCCGGTGCGGATCACCGACTCCGGGTCCAGGGCCAGCCTGACGGGGTCGGCGGCGGCGAGGGCCGTCGTGATGACCTGGAGCCGCTCCAGCAGCAGGACACCCGCAGGCAGCCCGGCCTGGGCGGCGCGCGCGGCGGCGACCGCGTCAAGGTCGGCGGCCCATCCTTCGGAGAGGCCGTCACCAGCGCGCTCCTCAGAGCCGCCCCCAGAGCCGCGCCCAACGCCGTCCCCAACGCGGACCTCGGAGCCGTCCCCAGGGCCGCCCCAAACGTCGTCCCCAGCGCGGACCTCAGAGCGGCCCCCCGGACGGACCTCAGTGCGGACCTCAGGGCGGGCCTCAGCGGGGTCTTCGCCGGTCCAGAGCCAGGTGGCCGCGGCCTCGAACGACATCGAGCCGGCGAGAGTGATGGCGTCACGGCCGCGGAAGTACGCGCGGTCCGGGCCGAGCAGGGTCACCGCCGACTCGATCACCAGCTCGGACGGGGCGCCTGAGCGGTGCCTGGGGCGGCCGCGCAGGGCGAGGCGTTCGATCTCGTCGGCGTCGAACACGCTGCGCCCGTCGTCGCCCTTGCGGCGCGCCAGCACGCCCCGGCTGACATACGCATAGAGGGTGGCCGGTTTCACACCGAGCCGGCGGGACGCCTCGTCCGCCGCGATCCACCTGACCACGACACCTCCGTAGTTGATTTTCGTCAACGTTGACACATTCGTCGTACAGACGTCAACCTCGAAAGCATGGCACAGATTCATTTCCTCGACGTCACCAACCGTGACGGGGTGCAGACGGCCCGGACCGGGCTGTCGAAGTTCGGCAAGACGATGGTCAACTTCTATCTGGGCAAGCTCGGCGTGGCGCAGTCGGAGATCGGGTTTCCGTTCCTGTTCCACGAGGTGCCGTACGTGCGGGCGCAGACGGCGCTGCAGGCGGCCGGCGCGTTCGGCGACCTGCGGCTGTCGGGCTGGTGCCGGGCCGTCGCCGGCGACGTCGAGAAGGCCGCGCCGCTCGGGCTCCAGCATTACAACCTGTCGATCTCGACGTCGGACCAGATGCTGCGCGGGAAGTTCCGGGGCCGCCTGGATCGCGACGCCGTCGTGCGGGAGATGGTCGCCGCCGTACGCGCCGCGAAAGACGCCGGCGTGCGCACGATCGGCGTCAACGCCGAGGACGGGTCACGGACCGACGACGGGTTCCTCACCGAGTTCGCCCTCGCGGCCCGCGAGGCGGGCGCCGACCGCGTCCGGTACTGCGACACCATCGGCGGCGACACGCCCGGTCGCATCGGGGAACGCTTCGCCGCCCTCGCCGCCGCCACGGGCATGCCGATCGAGACGCACTGCCACAACGACCTGGGCATGGCCGTCGCGAACTCCCTGGCGGGCGCGTTCGGCGACCTCGCCGCGGGCCAGGACGCCTGGATCAACACGTGCGTCAACGGCATCGGCGAACGCTCCGGCAACGCCGACCTGATCTCCACGGTCCTGGCGCTGCGGTACGGCTTCGGTGTCCCCGACGGCACGACGATCGGCGACCCGCTCGATCTGCGATGGGCCCGCCGGTTCGCGTCCTGGGCGTCGTACGCCTTCGGCCAGCCCCTCCCCCAGCACCAGCCGGGCGTGGGGATCAACGCGTTCGCCCACGAGTCCGGCATCCACGCCGACGGCGCCCTCAAGGACCACCGCAACTACGAGCTCTACGACGAGGACACCCTCGGCCCGTTCCCGGACGACCGCCACACCCGCCCCGGCCGGCTGGTCCTCACCGGCGAGTACGGCGGCATGGCCGGCTTCCGCCACGTCATGTCCGACCTGGGCATCGAGGTCACCGCCGAGGACCTGACCTTCAAACTCGTCCAGCTCTGCAACGCCGCCACGGGCCGTTCCCTGACCGACGACGAGCTCCGCCTGATCGCCGCGTACCCGGACGAGCTCGCCCTGCTCTATCCGGGCTGCACCGACTAGAGCATCCCGTGTTCGATGATCCAGGAGAGGGACGCCGTTTCCTCGTACGAGAAGTCGAGGGAGACGATCACGGAGAAGCGGCGCTCGATCTGGTAGGGGGTGTAGCGGTGGACCGCGCAGTCCATCCAGACCGGGATGCGCGACGCCGGGTTGGCCAGGACGGCATGCTTGCCACAGCGGTGCTCCATGGGCGGCAACGCTAGCCACGCCGGCGGGAAAGCGTCAGCCTGCTGCCTGATACTCCATATGGTGTACGAGACGGTGCCTCCTCGCGGACGACGACCGGGCGCGGGCGCGGCCCTAGCGTTCGACACCATGACGAAATCGAAGATGGTCGCCGCGTTCGCCGCGGTCACGTTCATCGCCGTGCTGAGCGGCGCCGGGGACCACCTCGCCGAGGGGTCGCTGCCGCTCGCCACGTCACTGGCGGCGCTGCTGTGGGCGCAGGTGCGGTGGCCGCTCACCGGGCTGGTCACCGGCATCTGCGGGGTCGTCGCCATGCGCGTCGCCGAGCTGACCACCGGGGGCTGGCTGTGGCCGGTGACGCTGCTGTACGTGTCGGTGGTGATCGGACCGCGGCCGCGGCTGCGGGTCGTCGTCGGGATCGCGGCGCTGCACACGGTCATGGCGTTCAACCTGGAGTGGACGGTCCTGCGGCACAGCGCCGCCAGGACGTTCGCCGGGGTCGGGCCGGACCTGCTGTGGCTGACCGCGGCGCTCGCCGTGACCGTCGCGTTCGGCAACTGGCGGCGCTGGACGCGGACCGCGATCGAGGAGCAGCGCACCGCGGAGCGGCTCCGGGTCGCGCGGGAGGTGCACGACACCGTCGCACACACGCTCACCGTCGTGGGGGTGCACCTCAACGTCGCCGCGGACGCCCTGGAGACCGCGCCCGACGAGGCCAGGGCCGCGCTGCGCCTCGCGCAGGACGTCCGCCGCCGGGCGATGAGCGACCTGTCCTCGCTCGTCGGCGTGCTCCGCGACGACCGCCGGCCGCCCGCCGAACCGCTCGATCTGGACTCGCTGGTTGCCCGGGTACGAGAGGCGGGGCTCGACGCACGACTCGCCGTCACCGGTCCGGAGGCGCCGCTGCCGGTGCGCACCGCCGCCGGTCTGGTCGTGCGGGAGGCGCTGACGAACACCGTCCGGCACGCGAACGCGACCACCGTGACCGTCACAGTCCACTATGGACCGGTGACGGAGGTGACGGTCACCGACGACGGCACTGGATCACAGGCACCGGAAGGACACGGGCTCACCGGGATGCGCGAACGCGTCGAGGCTCTCGGCGGCTCGCTCACCACGGACGGCGGCGGCGGCTTCACCGTACACGCGACAATCCCGTCATGACCGGACCGGAGCGCAGCGGAGTGGCCGGGCATCATGCGCGCAGTATCGGGTCAGGGCGGCGCCGGAGCGCAGCGGAGGTGACGTCATGACCGTGAGCGTGTTGCTGGCTGATGACCAGGCCCTGGTGCGTGCCGGATTCGGCAGCCTGCTGCGGCGCACGAGGGACATCACGGTCGCCGGCGAGGCGTCCACCGGCGACGAGGCCGTCCGGCAGGCTCGCCGGCTGCGGCCCGACGTGGTGCTGATGGACATCCGGATGCCCGGCCTGGACGGGATCGCGGCGACCGGGCAGATCGTCGCGGACCCTGGCCTCGCCGGCACCCGGGTCGTCATCCTCACCACGTTCGAGACGGACGAGAACGTGTTCGCGGCCCTGCGCGCCGGCGCGAGCGGCTTCCTCACCAAGGAGGTCGAGCCCGACGAGCTGCGCCGTGCCGTCCGGGTCGTCGCGGCCGGCGAGGCGCTGCTGTCGCCGAGCGTGACCGCCCGGGTCATCGGCAGGTTCGCGCACCGCCCGGCCGGGCCGTCGCCGACCACCGACCGGCTCTCCGTGCTGACCCCGCGGGAGCTCGAGGTGGTCCGGCTCGTCGCCGCCGGGCTGTCCAACGAGGAGATCGCCAGGGAGCTGTTCATCAGCCCGCTGACCGCGAAGACCCACGTGACGCGGGCGATCGCGAAGGCCGGTGTCCGGGACCGGGTGCAGCTGGTGATCCTCGCCCACGCCTGCGGCCTGGCCGGCTGAGCGTCCCGTCATGCCGTCACGGCTTGTGCTGGTCGATCCCGTATCCGTTGCACTGCCGGCCGCCGTTGATGCAGTGGGCGACGAGGGCGGCCTGGCGGGCGGCGTCCCAGCCGTTCATGAAGTCGTAGTGGAACGACGCGCCGTTGCCCGAGGAGTACCGCAGCCCCGACGTGTCACCGCCGGGCAGCTTGTACGGCACCTTCATCTCGAACATGGGCAGCGGCACCGGGTTGGTGGCGGGGCAGCCGCCCTTCACCGGCCACACCACGTGTGACCTGTGGTCGGCGCTGTCGAGGCTGCGGCCGTCCCAGCAGCTCGGCGCCTGCATCCGCACGATCAGCGACGACCCGGCGGGGCACGACGGTGGGATGGCCTTGCCGAGATAGTCGCCGCAGTTCCAGGTGCCGGTGAACTGTTCGGCGTCCTGCAGCCGCATGTCGCCGACGATGAGCCGGAACCCGGCGGGGAACGGCTGCACGGTCCGGTAGTCCTTGACCCCGGACTTGTAGTAGATGGTGACCTTCTCGGGCTTCACGACGGCACCGTTGCGGGTGAGCGTCGGGAACCAGTAGGACGACGCGTCGAGGGTGTCCTCGCAGGACGTCCTGCCCTTCAGCAGCGTCTGCGGCGTGGAGGTCGCGTCCGCGGCCGGGTTGCCGACGAATGTGTGGTTGTGCGCGGCGCCCGCGAGACCGGGGAAGACGATCGGGTCGTCGCTGAGCCGGTGCGTCTCGGTGCAGTTGGCGTGGAACTCGCGGTACTGCGCCTGCGGCGGCTTGTCCGTGAACGTCTTGACGGGCGAGGCGGTCGCGGCCGGTGCCGGCGCCGCGGACGACTGACCGGACACCGGCGGCGCGGCAGAGGACGGCGCGACGGAGGACGGCGCCGGCTGGGAGATCACGACCGGTCCCTGGCTGGGATCGCACGCGGCCAGGAGCAGGCCGGTCGCGAGGAGAAGCCCGAGTTGTCTGCGCACGGTTGCGGTGCCTTTCGGTTCGACAGTGCCACCCGTACCGAACCTATGACCGGCCCGCCCGGCGGTCATGAGTCGAAAGTCCCGGTGCCGGGCCCGGCGCGGGAAATATGCGGCGACCGTGCCGGGATCCGCGGGTACGGTGGACGCATCATGACGGCGATGAGCAGGGCAGGCACGCGACGACGACGGTGAGCACACCGCCGCCGGTCCCGCTGTGCCCTGCCCGCTCCGTCACCCGTCTGGAGTCCCCACGATGGTCGTGCCGTCGTTCGCCACGCTGCTCGCCGCCCGGATCGCGGCGGCCTTCCCGTCCTCGGATTTCGATCCGCAGGTGCACCTGTCGTCGCACGCCGACCTGCAGGCCGACGGCCTCCTCGCCCTCGCCCGGACGCTGCGGCGCGATCCGCGGCAGCTCGCCGGGCACATCACCGATCAGCTGCTCCCGCATGGGCTCGTCGCGGACCTGCGGGTTGCCGGGCCCGGGTTCGTCAACGTCACCCTGACCGGCGATGCGCTGCTCGGCCGGGTCGCGCAGCGGCTCGCCTCCCCGCGGCTCGGGGTCGGATCCCCGCAGACCGGTGTGCGGACGGTCCTGGACTATTCGCATCCGAACGTGGCGAAGGAGATGCACGTCGGGCACCTGCGGTCCACGATCATCGGCGACGCCATCGCCCGGGTCCTGACCCACCTCGGCGGCGACGTCGTGCGGCAGAACCACATCGGCGACTGGGGCACGCAGTACGGGATGCTCATCCAGTACCTGGCCGAGCATCCTTCGGACACGTCGGCGCTGACCGAGCGGTACAAGACGGCCTACGCGCTCTTCCGGAGCGACCCGGCGTTCGCGGACCGCAGCCGGCGGCGGGTCGTGGCGCTGCAGGGCGGCGACCCGGACAGCCTGACCGCCTGGCGGTCGATGGTGCGGGAGTCGAAGCGGTACTTCACCGACGTGTACGAGCGGCTCGGCGTCCTGCTGACCGACGCCGACATCGCCGGTGAGAGCAGCTACAACCCGCTCCTGACCTGCGTCGCCGACTCGCTGGAGCGGCTGGGCGTGGCCCGGGTCAGCGACGGCGCCCGTGCGTGTTCACTGACGGCGACGCCCCGCTGATCGTCCGCAAGAGCGACGGCGGGTTCGGCTATCCGGCCACGGACCTGGCCGCGCTGCTGCACCGGGTCACCACCCTGCGGGCCGACCGGATCGTGTACGTCGTCGACGCCCGGCAGGCGCCGCACTTCCAGCAGGTGTTCGGCACCGCCCGGCGGGCCGGCTGGCTGCCCCCGTCTGTCGAGGCGGTGCACGCCGCGTTCGGGATGATGCTGGGCGCGGACGGGCGTCCGTTCAAGAGCCGGTCCGGTGACACCGCCCCGCTCGTCGGCCTGCTCACCGAGGCCGTCGAGCGGGCGACGACGGTCGTCGCGGCGAAGAACCCGTCGCTGGACGCGGCGGAGCTCGCGGAACGCGGCCGGGACGTCGGCATCGGCGCCGTGAAGTACGCCGACCTGTCCACCGGCCGGACCCGGGACCACCTGTACGACCCGGACCGGATGATGGCCCTGACCGGCAACACCGGCGTGTACCTGCAGTACGCCCACGCCCGGCTCCGCTCCGTCCTGGCGAAGGCCGGCGCCGTCCCTCCGGTCACGATCGACGCGCCGCTGCGGGATGTGGAGCGGGCCCTCATCCTGCGCCTGGACACCTTCGGCGACGTGCTCACCGGCGTCGCCACCACCTGCGAGCCGCACCGGCTGTGCACGTACCTGCACGACCTCGCCCAGACCGTGACCACGTTCTACGAGCGGTGCCCGGTCCTCAGATCCCCGGAACCCGTGCGGGGCAACCGGATCGCACTGTGCGCACTGACCGCGGACACCCTCGCGACAGGCCTGGACCTGCTCGGCATCGCCGCTCCCCCGCGGCTGTGACGGCGATCGGGTGTTCGCCGTCAGTCGTTGTACAGCGCCGCGCCGTTGAGGCGGTGGCGGACGGCGTCGACGCATTGGCGTGGGGTGGTGTTGAGCCAGCCGAGGAGGCCGTAGGCGAGCCTGCGGCGGCGCAGCTGATCGGGGAACTTCAGGGCCACGTACTGTTCCCGGCGCAGGAAGCGGCGCTGGGCGACGGTGAGGCGGTCGCGGTACTTGTGCCGGTAGCCGGCCAGGCCTGACGCGCGGACCGGACCGCGGGACGAGAGGCGGCGGCCCGTCCGGTACTGCACGACGAGCCGCTCCCGGACCACCGCATACGTGAGGCTCAGGTCGAGCGCGCGGACGAACAGGTCGAGGTCGTTGTTGACCGGCAGCCCGGCGTCGAACCCGCCGAGGCTCCGGAACGCGTCGGCGCGCATGACGAAGTTGCTGCCCGTGAGGCCGGGGTTGCGGTGCAGGCACGCGCCCGGCGCGACGACCTCCGGCAGCGACCCGCCGGGCCGCCGGTGCCCCGAGCGGCAGTGCCACGTCCACACCGCCGCGAAGTCCACCGTGGACCCGGGGGTGTCGAGCTCGGCCAGGCACCGGGCCAGGAACGTGGGGTGCCAGGTGTCGTCGTCGTCGAGGAACGCGAGCAACGGCGTCCCGGCCCGTGCGGCGCCGAGGTTGCGGGAGGCGCCGGCGGTGCAGGTGTGGGCCCGCACGTACCGCACCCGGTCGCCGAACCCGTCGGCAACGCTCTTCGCGGACCCGACGTCGTCGACGACGATGACCGCCGCTGGCCGCACGGTCTGCGCGAACACCGACCGCAACGCCCGCACCAGCAGTTCCGGGCGGTCGTGGGTCGGCACGACGCAGGTGACCGCCGGTCCGCGCCGGCCCCCGTCAGTCACGATCCGCCCCCACGAGATCAGTGGTGGCCCCAGGTTCGGCGCCCCCGGCGAGCGGGGCTTCCGTCTCCTCGGCGGGCGGCCTTGGGTCAACAGCGGGCGATGCCGGATCAGCGGCGGGCGAGGCAGGGCCGGCGGCAGCATCGTCGACCGGGACGACGGCGCGAGACTGGATCGGAACAGCCGGGCCAACGGCCTGGCGAGCGGAAACGGCCCCAGCCGAATTATCTGCAACCGGATTGACGGCAATCGCCCCGCCGGCAACCGGATCAACGGCAATCGAACTGCCCGCAACCGGACCAGCCCCAGCCGGACCGGGCCCACCCGGATGAGTAGCAGCCACGTCGACGGAAGCCGCGTCAACGCAAGCCGGATCAACGGCAACGGGATTGACGGCAACGGGATTAGCTGCAATCGGGTTGGCGGTGGCCGGATGAGACGGGGGCGCGGTGGCGGCTGGGTCGGCGGCGGCTGCTTCGTCGCGCCAGGGGCGGCCGAGGCGTTCGTGGCGGTGGCGGTCGGCGACGCGGGCGGCGCGGTAGAGGCGGACGTACAGGGCGGGGGCCAGGCGCATGAGCAGCACCGCCGAGGCGAGGACGGGCTGGCGGTGGCGCAGGGCGGTCCAGGCGTCGCGGGGGCGCAGGGTGCGGCGGGCGGTGCCGACGGCTTCCCAGGCGGCGGCGGACAGTTCGCCGGTGGAGGAGCGGGCGGCTGCGCCGGCGACGGCGAGGGCGCCGGCGCGGAGGCGGAAGTGCTGGCGGGCGGCGGGTGAGCCGGCGCCGGCGAGGACGAACAGGGCCTCGTCGACGGCGGCCGGGCGTTCCGTGGTGCGGGGGTTGAAGCCGGTGGCGGGGCGGCGGAGGTGGAAGTACGCGGGACCGGCGACGAACGCGACGCTCCGCGTCCGTAGCAGCAGCCATGCCATGACGGCGACGTCCTCGTGGCGCGGGCCGTGCGGGAAGGTGAGGCCGTCGAGCAGGGCGCGGCGGATGAGCTTGTTGGTCACGCCGGAGCGGATGCGGCGGTACAGGAACTCCTCGACGGCCTGCCGGCCGGTCCACACGGTGGTGGTGTCGCGGGGTGGCTGCGGCGGGCCGGTGACGCCGTCCTCCGTCACGGGCACGGTGCCGGCGACCACGATGTCGGCGCCGGGAGCGGCGGAGGTGAGCGAGGCGAGCAGTTCGGGGTCTACCCAGTCGTCGCCGCCGACGAACCAGACGTAGTCGCCGGTGGCGGCGGCCAGGCCGGTGTTGCGGGCGGCGGACGGCCCGCGCCGCGCGTCGTGCCGCAGCACCCGCACCGGGAACGGCGCCTCGACCGGCCCGGTGACATCGCCCGGCACCGCCTCGACCGCGCCGTCGCCCAGAAAGGACGCAACCGCGACGTCACCCGGAACAGACGCAACCGCGGCATCATCCGGAACAGACGCAACCGCGGCATCGCCCGGAACAGACGCAACCGGGGCGCCGTCCGGCACAGGTGCGACCGCGGCGCCGACGGGAGCGGGTGCGGGTGCGGGTGCGGGTGCGGGATCGGCGGTGGCGGCCTGGAAGGACGGCGGGAGCGGCGCTCCGGTGGCGTCGTCGACGACGATCAGGTCGACGGTGACGCCGTCCGGGACCCGCAGGGCGAGCACCGACGGCAGGGCGCGGGCGGTCCTGCAGACGGGCATGATGACGCTGACGGTGACGCTCATCGGCTGGTCACCTCCTCCGGGTCAACGATCAGGTGCGGGTCGCAGATGCGGGCCTGACCGGCGATCGGGCCGAGGACACCGGTGTACGCGTCGGCGAGCGCGGCGGCCTGCGCCTGCGGTGTGTGCCGGGCGGCGAACGTCTCCTGCAGCCGCGGCCGGGTCGGACGCCCGGTGGTGAGCACGGTGGCGAGTTCGGCGGCGACCGCCTCGGCGGTGCCGAGCGACGGGTCCAGGCCGAGGGAGTCCAGCGCGGGGATGCTGCGCGCGACCAGCGGCAGCCCGGCGGCGGCGGCCTCGAGCAGCGGCAGCGGGCAGCTCTCCCAGGCGGCGGTGTGCAGGTACACGTCGGCGGCGGCGAGACGGTTGCGCACCTCAGCCGGTGACCGCCAGCCGGTGACCCTGACCCCGGCCGCGCGCAGCGTCGCCTCCAGGCGTGGGTCGCCGCCGCCGACCCACGTCCAGGTGGCGCCGCCGTCGAGCAGTGCCTTGACGCGCAGGAGGAAGCTCGGGTCCTTCTGCGCCCCCACCCGTCCGACAGTGACGACCGACCCACCCGGGGAGGCCCCGGTGCAGTGGCGGGCGGTGCGGGCCCGGGTCGTGTTGGGCACGACGACCGCCGGCATGCCGAGGTCCTCGGCCAGGGCCGCCTCGCGGGGGCTGACACAGACGGCGAGATCGGTGGAGGCGGCCACGGCCCGTTCCGCCGCGTGCAGCGACCGCGTCAGCAGACGCGGGGCGGTGGTGCGTTCGAAGCCGAAGCAGTGCGGCGTGTAGACGATCGCGGGCCCGGTCACGGAGCGGGCGACCACCGGGATGACGGTGCGCCCGACGAACCCGGCCCGGGCGCCGTGCAGGTGCACGATGCGCGGGGCGACGGCGGGCAGCGTCTCGCGCAGCGCCCGGCCGAGCCGGACGGGCCCGCCTCCGGCGTCGCGGCTGCCGGCGAACAGGTCCTCGAAGCCCACCGGCGGGTCGCCGGGGGCCGCCGTGAGGGCGCGGCCGGCGCCCGGCCCGCGCCGGAACAGCAGGTGGTGCTCGAACTGCGGGGTCGAGCGGACGAACTCGACGATGGCGGCGGCGACGCCCCCGCTCATCGACCCGGTGACGTGCAGGATCCGCGGGGTCTCTCGCCGCATGGCCCGTCCTCCCCTCCAGCAACACCTGTACGGAGAGTATCAGTCAAACCACGCTATGTAGGCACAAACCACTCGTCACGCAAGAGCAACTGGAGAGCGCTCTCCGTCATAGCCTTAAATTCCGCTGAGGTACCCCCCGAATTGTGCGGTTTCGCACCGGCGAGGCGTCGCCACGTATTGACGGACCGGCCACGCGGGCGCAACATTTGGGAGAGCGCTCTCCAACGGCTCATCCCGCCACCCGGTTCCACGCCGACACCGGTGGCATGCGTGACCGCCTCACGCATGCCGAGCGACACGGTGCGGCGGCGGCGCCCGCCCACACCCTGGGAGCTCCATGAGTACAAGACGGCTCAGAAGAATCCTGGCCCCGATCGGGGTCACCACCGCGGTGGTCGCATCGATGGTCGTCGGCGCTATTCAGCTGACCGCCGCCGACGCCGCCGCCCCCACCCTGCTCTCGCTCAACAAGCCGGCCCTCGCGTCCTCGCAGGAGCTCGGCGAGTCGCCGCCGGCCGGCGCGTTCGACAACAACCCCGGCACCCGCTGGGGCAGCCAGTGGAGCGACCCGCAGTGGCTGCGCGTCGACCTCGGCGCCACCGCCACCATCTCCCAGGTCGTCCTGCAGTGGGAGAACGCGTACGGCAAGGCGTTCCAGATCCAGACCTCGGCCGACGGCAACGCCTGGACGAGCATCTACAGCACCACCACCGGCACCGGTGGCACGCAGACGCTCAACGTCAACGGCTCCGGCCGCTACGTGCGCATGTACGGCACGCAGCGCGGCACCGGCTACGGCTACTCGCTGTGGGAGTTCAAGGTCTACGGCGAGTCGACCGGCACCCCGCCGCCGACCAGCGGCCCCGGCTGGGTCAACGCGCCGAACCCGGTCACCGGCGTCACCCCGTCGACGGCGACCCCGCCGGCGACGAACCCGCCGACGACCCACCACGAGTTCCAGGCGAACTGCTCCGTGAGCCGCAGCAACCTCCCCGACGACCCGATCGTGTTCTTCGGGCTGCCGGGCGCCTCGCACTCGCACACGTTCATGGGCAACACCACCACCAACGCCAACACGACCCTGGCGTCGCTGCAGGCCGGTGGCACCGCCTGCATCACGCCCGGCGACAAGTCCGCGTACTGGATGCCGACCCTGCTCAACAACGGCGTCGCCGTGCAGCCCGTCGACCGCCAGGTCATCTACTACAAGAGCGGTGTCCTCGACTGGCGCAGCGTCCGGCCGATGCCGGCGGGTCTGCGGTACGTCGTGGGCAGCCCGTCCTCCACGCTCGACCAGTTCAAGAACCACCCCGGTGCGGTTGAGGGCTTCGAGTGCGGTGACCTGACCCGGCAGTGGGACATCCCCGCGAACTGCACGCCGGGCAGCCAGCTCAACGTCCGGTTCCAGGCCCCCAGCTGCTGGGACGGCCTGCACCTGGACTCGCCCGACCACAAGGCGCACATGGCCTACCCGGTCGTCGGGGTCTGCCCGTCGTCGCACCCGGTCGCCGTCAACATGATCGAGTTCAAGATGGCGTGGCCGGTCAGCGGCAACATGGCGAACGTGGCGTTCTCCAGCGGCCGTGGCTACTCGTTCCACTACGACGTGTACAACGCCTGGGACGCTCCGACCCTGGCCGCGCTGACGACCCACTGCATCGTCGGTGGTCTGCAGTGCAACCCGCGTGGGTTCGACCAGTACAAGCCGGACCGCGGCGCGGCGCTCAACGAGAACTACGTCCTGCCGTAACGGACACCCGCTCGGCGCCCCGCGGAAGACCTGCGGGGCGCCGAGCGCTGTCTATGTGACCAGCCCGGAAAACGCGTAGAGTCCGGCCCGTGGGGCAGCATGTCGACAGGGTGGTGGCACCGGCCGCCCTCGGACGTGCGGTGCTGCTCGGCCGGGCGGCCGCCACACTCACCGCCGGCGCCGTGGGGCTGCGCCTCGTCGCCGACCCCCGCCCGCTGCTCGCCACCCTGGCCGTCGTCGCCGTGACCACCGCCGCCGGGCTGGCCGTGCTGTCCCGGCACCCGCGGGTCGCGGGCCGGCCGGTGCCCGGCATCGCCGTGGACGCGGCCGCGGTGCTCGGTGTCCTCGCCCTCGACGGCGGCGGCGTCACGTTCTTCTGCTGCGCCGTCGGCGCGTCAGCGCTCGCCGGGGTCCTCGCCGGCATGTGGGCGCTGCCGCTCGCGGCCGGCTACACCGCGCTCGGCTACACCGTCGCCGCGGCCGTCCTGCCCGCAGGCGCCGACCCGCGGCTCGCCGGCTTCATGCTGACGTTCCCGATCGCCTGCGTCCTCGCCACCGCCGGCGCCGCCGTCGCGACCGCCGCACTGCGCCGTTACGTGGAGCTGTCGGTGCGGGTGGTCGCCTCGGCACAACGTACCGCCGCCGCGTCGGAACGTGCCCGGCTCGCCCGGGAGCTGCACGACTCCGTCACCAAGACGCTGCGCGGGGTGTCCTTCGCCGCGCTCGCGCTGCCGCAGTCCCTGCGCCGCCACCCAGATCTCGCCGAGCAGCTCGCCGGCACGGTCTCCCGCGGCGCGGAGGCCGCCGCCCAGGAGGCCCGCGAGCTCGTCGACGGCCTGCGTCTCGACGCCCCCGACAGCGACTTCGCCGACACCGTCCAGGAGATCTGCCGGCGGTGGTCGCAGGTGTACGGCATCCCGGTCCGCCTCGCCACGGCGCCCGTGGACCCTCCGGTCGCGGTGCGGTACGAGCTGTGCCGCATCCTGCAGGAGGCGCTGCACAACGTCGCCCAGCACGCCTCCGCCCGGCACGTCCGCGTCGCGGTCCGCAGCGCGCCCGGGCGGGTGGAGCTGCGGGTCCGAGACGACGGACGTGGGTTCGGGCTGCCCGCCGACCTCGCCGAGCTGCGCGCCGCCCGCCATTTCGGGCTCATCGGCATGTACGAGCGGGCGCACACCGTCGACGGGAGCCTGCACGTCGCGTCCTCCCCCGGCCGCGGCACGACGGTGGAAGTGACGGTGCCGGCGTGAGCGGCCCGGAGCGCAGCGGAGGAGCCGCTCACCATGAGCTCAGTATCGGCTCAGGCCGGCGCCGGAGCGCAGCGGAGGTGACGGCGTGAGCGGCCCGGAGCGCAGCGGAGGAGCCGGCGTGAGCGGCGACGTCACGGTGCTGGTGGTGGACGACAACCCGATCGTGCGGGCGGCGCTGCGCGGATACCTCGACGGCGTCGACGGGGTGCGGGTGGCCGCCGAGGCCGCCGACGGCCACGAGGCACTCGCCGAGGCCCGGGCGGCACGCCCCGACGTGGTCCTGCTGGACCACCGGATGCCGGTCGCCGACGGGCTGTCCGTCCTCGGCGAGCTGAGCCGGCTCAGCGGCGTCCTCGTCATCACCAGCGACGCCGACCCCGACCTCATCGGGCGGATGCTGCGCGGCGGCGCCCGCGGCTATCTCGTGCACGGCGCGTTCGACCCGGCCGAGCTGGGCCGCGCGGTCCTCGCCGTCGCCGCCGGGCACGGCTGGCTGTCACCGGTCGCGGCGGCCGTCGCGACCCGGACCGTCCGGGCCCAGGCCTGGCGGGAGGATCTCGCGCAGCGGCAGGAGGAGACGCTCACCAGATACCGGCTGACCGGCCGCGAACGCGACGTGCTCGACCTGCTCGCGGAGGGGCTGTCCAACGCGGCGATCGCGCACCGGCTGTTGCTGACGGAGAAGACGGTCAAGAACCACCTGCATCACGTCTTCACCAAGCTCGGCGTCCGCGGGCGCATGGAGGCCGTCCTGCTGTGGACCGGCCGGCGATGACGGCGTGGCCGCGGCGGCTCGGCTGGACGGCGCTCGCCGTCGGGGTCGGTGCCACGGCCCTGTTCGTGCCGCCGCTCGTGCTGCCGGGCGGTCGCGGCCACCCGCCGGCCGCGACCGCCCCGACACCCCCACCGCCCGCCGCTTCGAGCCCGGCGCCGGTCCCGGCGACACCGGCCTCGGCGCTGCCACGCACCTCGGTGCCGCCGACCCCCACTGTCCGGCCGCCGTCCCCCACGGCGTTCGCCGTCATCGACCTGCATGCGGCCGACCCGGCCAACCTGCGCAACGGCGCCCGGGTCATCGAGTGCCCCTCGTGCGTGGGCGGGAGCCGGGTCGGCTACATCGGCGGGCCCAACACCCTGGCCATCCGCGTCGCCGGCGTGACCGCCGCGGGCGAGCGGACGCTGACCGTCACGTACGAGACGGCCGAGACCCGGACGCTCAGCGTCGCCGTCAACGACGGGCCCGCGCAGTCCCTGACGCTGAGCGGCGCCCGCGACTGGCTCATCCCCGCGACCGTGTCGCTGCGCGTCCACCTGCCGGCGGGCACGAGCTGGATCCGGTTCTTCAACGACGAGGGACCGGCCCCCGACGTCAACCGGATCCAGCTGCGCTGACGCGTCAGAACGTCCCGGCGGTGTTGCACTTCGCCTTCTGGACGATGCAGTTCTTCACCCGCTTGCCCTGCGCGGTGTTGTCCCAGGCGAAGAACGAGTCACCGTGGAACGACGACGCCATCCCCGACGACAGCGTGAACCCGTCGGCCGAGCCGGGCGTCGGGTAGGCGATGACGAACGACACAGACGGGATCGCGACCGGGAACGCGCCGGAGCACTTCCCGTCGTACGTGTAGGCGACGTGCCCCTTGTGCGTCGGGCTGTCCAGGTGGGTGCCGTCCCAGCAGTCCTGGAAGACGAGCTGGAACAGCAGCGACGCGCCGGGTGCGCAGCGCGGCCAGTTGCCGTCGGCGCTGCGCCCGATCTCGCCGCCGGGGCCGGCGCAGTAGAACTGGTTGACGGTGCCGGCCGGGGTCGGCGCCTGCAGCTTCGCGTCGCCGGCGATCATCCGGAAGCCCTGCGGGAACGGCACGGTCTTCGACGAGTCCGTCAGCCGCGAGCCGTAGTAGACGACGACGGCCTTCGGCTCGACCGCCACGCCGCGCTCGTACAGCGTGGGCACCCAGTACGCGGAGAGGTCCGGCGCCGGCGCGCAGCTGGTCCCGGCGTTGGCCAGGAGCGTGTCGGCGGTGCTGTTCGCGTCGGTGCTGCGGTTGCCGATGAAGCTGTGCATGTGCGACGCGCCGGGCAGCCCCGGGAAGACGATCGGGTCGTCCTTGCGGGAGTGGCTGTAGGTGCAGGACGCGTTGAACTCCGGGACCCGCACGGCATTCGCGGGGGCGGGGTCCATGGGCAGCGCGTTGAACGCGGCGAGCTGCGCGCCCCACTTCGCCTGGTCGACGTCGACCCATCCGGTGCCGGACGGGCTCGCCGGGCTCGATGGGGCCGATCCCGCGGTGGTGAACGAGAACCAGTTGATGTTCACGAAGTCGGCGCCGCCGGGGCTGCGCAGGACGGCGAAGACCGGCTGCGGGCCGGCGGTGGCGTGGGTGCCGGTCGCGGACAGCGTCGTCCACGCCTGCCAGCCGCCGGTCGCCGCGATCGGGAAGCTGGCCAGCAGCGGCCCCGTCAGCGAACCCGTGCGCAGTTCGACGGTGCCGTCGCCGACGGGGGAGGCGACCCTCGCGGCGGCGGTGAGCGTGCCGGCGGGGCCGAGGTCGACGCCGTCGAACCGCAGCCAGTCGCCGTTGGCGAGGTACGCGACGTTCTGGCCGCCGCCCGTGTCGACGGTGGTCTCCACCTGGACGCCGGACTGCGCGGCGAACGACTCGGCCTGCACGATCAGTGGGGTCGCCGCGTCGGCCATGTTGACCGCGGTGACGGTGACACCGGCGAGCACGGCGGCGAGGACGCCTGCCGCGCGTCTGATTCTGGACATGAATGTCTCCTCCTGGCGGGGTTGTTCTCACGCTAGGAGCCGGGATTTCTCCGCGCCTGAACCGGAAGTCCCGGGCGCGGGTCCCAATGTTCAGGCGCGACGGGTCGACCGTTCCCGGTAGACCGGGCACTACCCCAAATTCCGACATATCGTGCGCAGAGTTACCGCTGTGTATCATCGGCCGGTGAAGGTATGCGTCGTGGGAACGGGTTACGTCGGCCTCACCACCGGCATCTGCCTGGCCTATCTCGGGCACGAGGTCACGTGTGTCGACCTCAACCGGGAGAAGGTCGACCTGCTCCGCGGGGGGCGTTCGCCGATCTATGAGCCGTTCCTGGACGAGCTCATGCACGAGGCGGCGCACAACCTGACCTTCACCACCGACTACGCCGAGGGCGTCCCCGGCGCCGAGGTCGTGTTCGTCGCCGTGCAGACGCCGTCGCTGCCGGACGGGCAGCCCGACCTGCGGTATCTGCGGATGGCCGCGGAGCGCATCGGCGAGACGATCGACGGCGAGTTCACCGTGGTCGTCAACAAGTCGACGGTGCCCATCGGCAGCGGCAACTGGGTCGAGTCGATCCTGCGGGAGTCGTTCGAGCAGTTCCACTCGCGGCGGGCCGCGGGCGAGTTCGCGGTGGCGTCCAACCCGGAGTTCCTGCGGGAGGGTTCGGCGATCCACGACACCCTGTTCCCGGACAGGATCGTCATCGGCTCGGACAACCCGCGCAGCCTCGACGTGCTCAACCGGCTCTACCGGGCGGTGCTCAACCAGTCGTTCACGGCGCCGACGTTCCTGCCGCGGCCGGAGGAGGTCGGCGCCGTGCCGCTGGTCTCCACGGACCTCGCGTCGGCCGAGCTGATCAAGTACGCGGCCAACGCGTTCCTGGCGCTGAAGATCAGCTACATCAACGAGATCGGCAAGCTGGCCAACAAGGTCGGCGCCGACATCAACCAGGTCGCGCGGGGCACCGGGCTCGACGCGCGGATCGGGTCGCGGTTCCTGCAGCCGGGCGTCGGCTGGGGCGGGTCGTGCTTCGGCAAGGACACCGCAGCGCTGATCGCGACCGCCGCCGAGTACAGCTACGACATGCCGATCGTGTCCGCCGCCCGCGAGGTCAACCAGCGCCAGCGCGAGGAGGCGGTCAACAAGCTCCTCGACGAGCTGCGCATCCTCAAGGGCCGCAAGATCGGCCTGCTGGGCCTGGCGTTCAAGCCCAACACCGACGACCTGCGCGACTCCCCCGCGATCGACATCGCCCGGCTGATGACCGCCCGCGGCGCCCGGGTGAAGCTGCACGACCCGATCGCCGCCGAGCGCTTCCGCGCCGAGGAGCCGGAGCTCGCCGCCAGCCTCTGCGAGACCGTCGACGAGGTGTTCGACGACAGCGACGCCGTCGTGCTCGTCACCGAGTGGCCGCAGTATCTGGAGCTCGACTGGGGCAAGTACGTCGGCCTCATGCGCACCCCGATCGTCCTCGACGGCCGCAACGTGCTGGACCCGCAGCGGTTGAGCCGGCTCGGCTACACGTACCTCACCATCGCGGGGCGGCCCGTCGGGCTCTGAGGCGTCGCCCCGCCGGTCAGGCGCGGGGGGAGGACCGGTACTTGACGCCGAGGTGCGGGCGGGCCACGGCGGCCACCGCCGCGTCACCGCCGGCGTGCCAGCCGAGCCAGGCCTCGCGGCTGCCCTGCAGTCCGAGCCTGGGTGGGCGCGGCATCGGGACGGTGGTGCGCAGGTGGAAGAGGTGGCCGCCCGCGGCCGGGACGGCGCGCAGCTCCTCGACGTCGATCCAGCCGACCGTCGCCGAGTGCGGGCCGGAGCGCAGCACGATGCCGTGGTCGGTGAGCTCGGTCGTGCCGGTCAGCCAGCTCAGCTCCAGGGCCACCAGCGTCAGGGCGAGCGCGGCGAAGAGGACGGCGAGGACCGTCCAGCCCCAGCGCAGCCCGAACGCGAGCGTGTCGAGCACCGCGGGCACGTCGTGATCACCGCTGTGGATGACGACCTGCAGGACGCTGTACGCCACCATGAACAGCAGGAACGTGAGCGCCAGCAGGGTGGCGCGGTGGCTGCGGCGCAGCGCCCCGGCCCGTCGCAACACGACCGGCGGCACGGTCAGAACCCGCCCTGGCGGCGGAGCCGGTCGAGGGTCTCCATCGCCTCGTCGGCCGACATCTGGAAGCGCTGCCCGGCTTCGGCGACGAGTTTGCTCGGGTCGCCGGTCCCGTCGACCGCGGCCATCACGTCGTCGCCGAGGATGTCGCGCATCGCCTCCATCGTCTGCCGCCGCAGGTCCTCCAGGGCCCCCTGGGCGGCCCGCAGGGTCGCGTCGCCGAGGTCCTGCGCCGGGGACCGCATCGCCCGCGGGTCGATGGTGATCCGCGACAGGCCGGCGTCGCCGCGCGCCTCGGCGGTGACGAGACCGTCGAGGGCCTCGCCGCGGCCGACCATCGCCGCCGACCGCCGCTGGAAGTCCTCGACCTGCCGCATCTGCCGCAGCGCGTCCTCGACCAGCCGGTCGGGGTCCATCGCCGGGTCCACGTTCGGGTCCACTGCCGTCCTACCTCACTTCGCCGAGCCGGCACGTCGGGCCGGCCGAATCGTCCACCCCGCGCGCACACCAACCCCCGCACCCGGTGGTACCCACAACACCGAGGTCTACTTCGCCGGGCCGGGAAGCTCACGGCGGGGGGCTGAGAACGCCGGTCAGGCGACCACGAGGAGCAGGTGGTGGGTCCGGCAGAACTCGAGCCGGCCGAGCAGCTCGGTGACCGTCCCCGGGTCGGCGTCGTAGTCGCCGCTGGCGATCTGCTCAAGGGTCTCGCGCAGCTCCTCCTCGACCGGCTCGATCGGCGTGTAGAACCAGCGGTCGACCGGCGACCCGGCCGCCTCGACGTTGCCCGGCCCGGTGGCGGTGCAGTTGGGCACGAACAGGTCGTGCTCCATCGCGCCCGGCCACTCCTCGTGCGTGTCGCCGAAGCTCGGCCCGACCGCCAGGATCGGCGCCGCCTCGTCGTCGCCCAGCCACCGCCAGGTGACCTGACCGCCGTCGTCGGTGAACTCGGCGACCCGCTCGCCGACGATGTCGCGGAACCGCCGGCTCAGCCCGATCCCGGCGAACTCGAGCAGCCACGCGACCGCCGCCTCGCCCGTCGGGTCGCCCTCGAGCACGTCGGCCTCGGCGATCAGGTGGATGATTCCCGGTCCGTAGAAGGTGCCCATCGGCCCCGCCCTCCCCTGCGTCGCCGCACAGCGTACTCAAAGCCGGATCCGCGACGTCCGGACCGCCGCCGCCCGCCGTCTGCGGGGCGTCCCCAGGCGTCCACCGCTCGACGCCGCCGCGCCGGTGCAGGAACCGTCCGGTGTCCGCGGGGCGGAGGAGCGCGGTCTGCGTGGCTCCGCCCTGAAACGCATTGCGGGGCGGATCGCGGGTAGGAGCCTCCGCCGACCGGCAGCGTGGCGGCCCCGAGCCACGCCGCGGTCACCTGTCCCGCCCAGCGGAAGAGGAGCGTCCCATGAGCACTCAGCACGTCGCCATCGTCACCGGTGCCTCGCAGGGCATCGGCGCGGCCGTCGCCGCCGCGTACCGCAAGCTCGGCTCCGCCGTCGTCGCCAACTCCCGCTCGATCGAGCCGTCCGGCGACCCGCTGCTGCTGGCCGTCGCCGGTGACATCGCCGACCCCGCCGTCGGCGCCCGCGTCGTCGAGCGGGCCCTGGGCACGTTCGGCCGCGTCGACACGCTCGTCAACAACGCCGGGGTGTTCGTCGCCAAGCCGTTCACCGACTACACGTCCGACGACTTCGACCTGGTCACCCACGTCAACCTGCGCGGCTTCTTCGACGTGACGCAGCGCGCCGTCGCGGCGATGCTCACCCAGGGCGGCGGGCACATCGTCAACATCACGGCCAGCCTCGCCGACCACCCGAACTCGGGTGAGCCGTCGGCGCTCGCCTCACTCACGAAGGGTGGCCTCAACGCCGTCACGAAGTCCCTGGCCGTCGAGTACGCGGCCCGCGGCATCCGGGTCAACGCCGTCGCCCCCGGCGTCATCCGCACCCCGATGCACGCGCCGGAGACGCACGACGCGCTCGGCGGCCAGCAACCCGTCGGCCGGATCGGCGAGACGGGTGACGTCGTCGACGCGATCCTCTACCTGGAGACCGCCGGCTTCGTCACGGGCGAGATCCTGCACGTCGACGGCGGCCGCGCCGCCGGTCACTGACCCTCTGTGCCGTTCGGAAAGGACCTCGATGACCGAGGACAGCATTCTCCGCGGCGTCCTGGACGGCTGGAAGTCCGCCGTCGACGCCCACGACCCCGACCGGGTGGCCGCGCTGTTCACCGGCGACGCCGTGTTCCAGGGTCTGCGCCCGTACGGCGTCGGCCCGGCCGCCGTCGCCGGGTACTACGCGTCGCAGCCGGCCGGCCTCGCCGCCGCGTACGAGCTGCGGGAGACCCGCCGTCTCGCCGACGATCTCGTCCTGGGCTACGCGTCGGTGGAGTTCACGATCCCCGACCGGCCGCCGGTCGCCGCCTTCCTGTGCGTCATCGTCCGGGGTACCGGCGACGCCTGGCACATCGCGCACTACCAGATCTCCAGGCTCGGCTGAACCGCTCCGGGACGGCTGCCGGAAGGGCACCCACCATCCCGGGGTGCCCTTCGGCGGCACATCGGCCATCGAGGTGACCGCACTGGACTCCGCCGGCGGGTCGCCGAGGTCCCGTGCGGTCACCGTCGGGGTGTGAGCGCTACCGCGTGTCGCCGGGGCGGTGTTCGCGGGGTTCAGCGCACCCCGTGGGCGGCGCACCAGGATCCACTCCAGGCCGGCCATCAGCGCCAGGTCGATCAGGACGAGCACCAGGGTGCTCGTGTCGCGCCGCAGGTGGTGTCCGCCGTGTGCGGGCCCGGCGAGTATGCGTCGCCCCGCCCTGCGGATCGCCGGCACGGTCGCCCGTCTCCGGCCGTGCCGTCCTCGGCCCGTCCACCCGGCCCGTGCGAGGTGCGCATGCCAGGAGACGACGGGTGGGCCCGGGGCCGCCTAGCGTCACGGCCATGGTCTCCGCAGGCAACGCCGTGGTGCTCGGCGCCGGCATGGCCGGCCTGATCGCCGCCCGGGTGCTCAGCGATACGTACGACACCGTCACGATCATCGACCGCGACACGTTGCCCGATGTGGCGCAGGCACGGCGCGGGGTCCCGCAGTCCAGCCAGCTGCACGTGCTGCTGGCGCAGGGCCGGCGAGCCCTCGACGAGCTCTTCGAGGGCCTCAGCGGCGAGCTGCATGCCGCCGGCGCGCCGCTGGTCGACCTGCACGAGCAGGTGCACTGGTGCAACGACGGCCACCCGATGCGCCGGGCCGCGTCGGACCTCGTCGGCGTGGGGGTCAGCCGCCCGTTGCTGGAAGGCACGGTGCGCGCCCGGGTGCGGAACCTGGCCAACGTCCGTTTCTGCCCGCCCGCCGAGGTGACCGCGCTGCTGAGCACCGAGGACCGCGGCCGGGTCACCGGTGTGCTCGTGACGCCGCGCACCGGTGCCGCGTACCGGATGCACGCGGACCTGGTGGTCGACGCCTGCGGCCGGGCGTCCCGCAGCCCGGTGTGGCTGGCCGGGCTCGGCTATCCGGCCCCGCCGGAGCAGCGGGTCCCGGTCGACGTCACCTACGTCACCCGCCTCTACGAGCGCGACCCCCGTCATCTCGACGGTCTGCTCGGCGCGCTGACCAATGCCGTGCCGGGTCGCCCGCGCACCGGCATCGTCGCCGCGCAGGAGGACGGCCGCTTCGCGGTGGCGCTCAGCGGGATGCTCGGTGAGCAGCCGCCGCCGGACCACGAGGGCTTCACGCGGTTCGCCGAGTCGCTGGGCATGCCGGTGATCAGCAGGCTGGTGCGCGACGCTGTCCCGGTGGGCGGTCCGGCGCGGATGCGCTATCCGGCGAGCGTGCGCCGGCGCTATGAGCGGCTGCGCCGCTTCCCGCTCGGCTACCTGGTGGTCGGCGACGCCGTCTGCAGTTTCAATCCCGTGTACGGCCAGGGCATGACGGTGGCAGCCACCGAGGGCCTGCTGTTGCGCTCCCTCCTGCCCGGCGGCCCGGATCGGCTGGCACGGCGCTTCTTCCGCGGCGCCGGCAGGCTGATCGACGGCCCGTGGTCCATCGCGGTCGGCACGGACCTGCGCTTCCCCGAGGTGCCGGGGCCGCGCTCAGCTCGGGTGCGGCTGGTCAACTGGTACGTGCACCGGCTGCACGCGGCCGCCCGTGCCGATGCCGTGCTGGGCGCCGCGTTCCTGCGCGTGCTCAACCTCGTGGACCCGCCGGCCCGGCTGCTCCGCCCCTCGATCGTGCGCCGGGTCCTGCGCGGGTCGAGCCGCTGACCCGGTCCCGACCCCGCCCGGTCCCGACCCCGCCCGGTCCCGACCCCGCCCGCTCCCGGCCCTCGGGCGCGTCGTCACTTCGGGCAGCGGACCTTGCGCATGAAGGCGGGCAGCAGCCAGGGCCTGGGGCCGCCGACGCGGACGCCGCCGGAGAGCGCCGCCCGCACCGCGGAGACCCGGCCGAAGAGCATGAGGTTGAAGACGACCGGGTCGTAGGTGACCCGGACGTCCGGTGGTGTTCCCGGATCGGCGACGCTCACGACGTTCCCGGCGAGCAGCAGGGTCACCGGGTGCGTGTACCGCGATTCGAACGCGACCGCCACCCGGACGTCGGGCAGCGCTTTCGCGGTGTCGAGCAGGTGGCCGTACCCGTCGCGGACCAGCCCGACGAAGAAGACCTCGAAGAACGGCGCCGCCTCGGCGGGCGGGACCACGTGCGGGAGGCCGGCGGCCCGGGCGATGTCACGGCCGTGGATGTGGAACTCGTTGACGATGTGGGCGAGCAGACCCGCCATCGTCAGCGTCGAACTGCCCAGCCAGGGCAGCGGCGCCGACGCCTCGACGTGGCGCGTGGCGTCGAGCATCGCCGTGCAGTCCGCGCGGATCCGGGCGGCGAGGGTCCCCGGGTCACGTTCCCCGAACGACCGCATCACCGCGACGTTCAGCAGATCGACCCGGTCGACCGTCGTGCGCCGCCACTGCTCGTGCACGTCGGGGAGCGGGAACGCCGGGTCGGGATAGGCCCTGGTGATGACGGCGTCGAGGTCGGTCAGCGAGGCCACGTGGGCCGCGGTGTCGGCGACCGACCAGTGCCGGGTCGCCCGCCGGTCCGCCGCGGCCGCCTCCACCAGAGCGGCGAACCGGTCGCCGGCCGTGGCGACGTCGCGGCGGATCCCTTCCCACTGCCGGGTCGACACGTCCATGCGGCGCCTCCGCTCAGTTGTAGGGCATCGTCGGGAACCAGCCGTAGCCGAACATCGCGGGCACCCGGACAGTCCAGTAGACGACAGTGAATACGCCCAGGGCAAGCAGCAGCGCGCCGGTGACGGCGAGGGTGCGTGCCGGTCGCGCGGCCAGCCAGCGGACCAGGCCGCCGCGGGTGACGAGGACGACCAGGGCGAACAGGACGCCCACGATCGCGATGTTGCCCAGTGACTGCAGCACGAAGGCACCGGCGCCGTAGAGCGGGTTGCCGTTCTCGGCGGCCCACTGGAAGAGCTTGTGGAACAACGGGTACGGCCGGCCGATCAGGAAGGCGCCGACCAGCATGCCGAGCACGAACACCCGGGCGAACGGGCGGCGGGCGAACGGGTCCCGGACCGTGCCGAGGGCGGCGAGTCCGAGATAGACGAACGCGAGACCGATCACGCCGAAGACCACGACGGACTGCACGAGCCGCACGGGCATGCCCCCGGCCGTCGTCGCCGTCGACAGCTGCGGCAGCGAGTCGCCGAGCAGGACGCCGACGAACCCGTAGACGGCGGCGACCACGACCGTCCCCAGGGTGAGCAGGCCCAGCGGCCGGAGCATGAAGCGCAGGCCGGCCGCCGGGGTGCCGCCGGCGCCGGCGTGGGTCATCGGCCCGATCGAGGCGGCCATGGCGATGTTGCAGGCCGTGAACGTGCCCGCGAGCCCCGAGACGAAGGCGAAGAGCAGTCCCGCCGCGGTGCCGCCGATCGCGGTCGCCTTGGCGTCGTGGCCCAGCAGGGTGTTGGCGACGTTGTCGCCGATGGTCTTGTCGACGAACTCGTACGACCAGAGCAGGGACAGCGCGATGCCGGCGAGCACGCTGCCGGCGATCAGCCGGCCGGTCCGGCCGGAGCGGGCCGGGGCCTGCTGGTGTTGCGTGGCTGGTTGTGTTGCGGTCATGACAGCCTCATCTCACGAGGTATGACAGTGGAGGCGGCCGGCCCGTCCTTGCCGTGGGTCCGGCGAGGACGGACCGGCCGGTTCGCGGCAGCGGGATCAGCGGGCGACCGGGAGATCGACCGCCGCGGGCGGCGGCACCGGACGCACCTCGGCGCGTTCGCCGCGCCGCCCGAGCAGCCACTTGACCCACCAGTACATGCCCCGGGCCAGACACACGATCGTGACCGCGAAGAACAGCGTGTAGACCACGTTGAAGAGCATCAGGACGCCGTACACCATGGCCACCGTGGAGCCGAACATGAACTGGTCCATCGGTTTGCCGGGGGTGGTGCCCGGGTCGGTGATCATGTAGTTGGTGAACAGCACGAACGCCACGCCGGTCATGACGCTCAGCGCCGCCCAGAGCGCCACGTCCCAGACGTAGTGCCGGATCAGCGCCTGGATGACGAAGCCGCCGACCCAGCCCACGATCAGCGCGACCTTCTTCGTGAGCATCGCGTTGAGGATGGTGCCCGCGGTGAGGATCACCATCGGGATGAACATCCGGAAGACGTCGGGCACGTTCTCCGTGAAGTGGTACGGCGGCGCCACGTTGACCCACGAGAACGTGAGCAGCGCGACGGTGATGCCGAAGTTCGAGGGGTTCATGAAGTGCCGCATGCGCCCGTTGATCGGGGCCTGCAGCACAGCCTTCTGCCCGACGGCCACCACCACCGCGAAGGCGATCGGCCAGAACAGGTCGTTGGCGTAGAGCAGCATGTTCGCGGCGAGCGCGGTGATGTGGGTCGGCAGCAGGAACGTGTAGACGCCCCACGCGCCGTTGCCGCTGTAGGCGGGCCTGCGGCCCAGGGCGCGGGCCGCGACGGCCTCGATCGCCACCTCCGCGGTGTACCCGATCGCCAGGGCGAACAGCGGCCAGGTCCAGGGCTGCTCGAACCCGAGGATCGTGTAACCGAGGATGTTGAAGATGGACATGGAGATGGCGAAGTTGCGCAGGGCGAGGTAGCGGGGGTCGCGCTTGTCCACCCGGGGCACGGGCGATCGCGGGTCGACGCCGGCCGGTGCCCGGTCCGGGCCGGCGCCGTTGCGGGCCGCGCCGTCGGCCCCGACCGTTGTGGTCGCGCCTTCCGGGGCGCGTTTGACGTCCGTCATGGCTTGGTCAGCTCCTGGGCCTGGTCGGTGAGCATGAAGTCGTGCCACCCGGTGGCGAGCGACAGGGTCTGCTGGTGCGTGGCGCCGGTGAGATCGCGCCAGCTCAGCTCGACGGAGACGGGTGCGGCGCCCTGGGCGCCCAGCCCGAAGAACACGTCGAAGCTGCGCTTGCCCGAGTGCCCGCCGCCGCCGTCGAGCTGGGCGATCTGGGTCCGGCCGTCCGCCGTGGTCACCCGCGCCAGTGCGCCGTACGCCGGGGTGACGGCGTCGCCCGCCTGGGCGGCACCGAGCGCGGGCCGGTGCAGCCGCAGCCCGAGGAAGGCGCCGACCTCCGTCTTGGTGTTCTTGTAGAAGGCCGGCGGCCCCCACTGCCGGGCCACCGCGAAGTCCTGGCGGCCGTCGCCGTCGATGTCTCCCACGGCGACGCCCCGCGTCGGGGTCGGGTCGGCGAGCCCGAGCTGCGGGCTCAGGTCGGCGTAGCGGCCGTTGCCCTCCGGCGCCCAGAACGCCAGCGCGTTGGAGCCGGCGATGTCGTCGCCCGGCTCCGCGTTGGGCCACATCGCCGGCTCACGCAGCATCAGGTCGTTGCTGGCGGCCAGTTCCTGGAGCCAGTTGAACCGGTTGATCGTGCCCTTGACGAAGCCGCAGGACTGCACCACGACGAGCCGGCCGCTGTTGTCGAAGTCGGCCATCTTCGCGTCCCAGCCCCAGCCGACCCAGGCGAGGTTCTTCGCGGAGGCCTTGTTCTCGAAGGGGGCGATGCCCTTGCTGAGCCGGGCCCGCGCCTCCTGAGGGGTCGCGGCGGTGTTCTGCCAGACGAAGTTGCTCTCCTCCAGCCCCCACGACTCGGTGATGTTGCTGACGAAGGCGTCGAAGCGGCCGCTGCCCCCCAGATCGGCGAAGTCGACGGACATCCCCTTGAACGAGTCGTGCCCCACGACCAGCGACTTGGGGTCCAGCGGGCCGCGGCGGCCCTCGGCCAGGGCGAACCTGATCCGGCCCGGCACCGACACGTTGTGGAAGAAGCGGTCGTTGCCGAAGTCGTTGGCGAGGTACAGCTCGGGCAGCAGGTCACCGTCGAGGTCGGCGGACGCCGAGGCGAGGGTCCAGCCGGAGGCGTACCGGGGGTCGATCGCGTTCTGCACCTCGTAGGTGACGCTCGGCTCGGCGCCGCTGGTGGCCCCGGTCCATCGCAGGACGTGCGCCCCGCCCGCGTTCTGCGCGCGGGACATGGAGTGGTTCATCTGCACGTTGGGAAAGCCCTGCGGGTCGAGGACCTGGGTGTCCGGGAAGTAGTTGAAGATGCCGATGTCGGGCCGGCCGTCGCCGTCGAAGTCGGCGACCGCGGTCGCGTTGGTGTTCCAGAGCGGCCCGCGATAGAGACCGTCGGTGGTCTGCTGCTGCGGGATCAGCTCGACGGGGTGGTACGACGCCAGGCTCAGCCCCTGCGCGTCCTCCTTCTGCAGGAACACGACGGGCGTCCGGCCCCAGTAGACGACCAGCAGATCCATCCGGCCGTCGAGGTTGAAGTCGCCCGGCGTGCACCCCATCGGAGCGATCGCCGGCCCCATCGGCAGCGGCGCCGGGTCGAGCACGAACGGCGCGTAGCCGGCGCCGCCGCCGGGCGCGGGGGTGACGATGACGCTGTCGCTGCGCGGGTCGACGAGGCACAGGTCGTTGGCTCCGCCCTGCCCGTCGAAGTCGTTGAGCGCCACGCCCGCGCCGACCGACGAGATCCAGGAGCGGATGTGCTCGTACTTCGGGTTCACGGTGCGGATCGTGCGCTGCGGCAGACCCGGCGGGAGCGCGATGGGCAGTTCGGTGAACGCGAACCGCGATGCCATCGTCTGCCGGTCCGCCAGGGATGCGGACGGCAGCCGCGAGACCACGAACAGCCCCGCGACGAGTACCAGGACGAAGACGGCAGGAATGAGCCGGCGCAGCGGACCCACTGGTTTCGGTGGCAACGATCCCCCTCGGGTGGCGCCCGTCCTATGAGGACGGGCTTTCGGGTGGTGCGGTCATGGGTGACGGCGGTCCGCGGTCACCCGGTCTGTCCTTCAGCCGGCCGGGCTGACGTTCATCGGCATGCCACCGCGCATGCGCAGCGACAACATCGGTTCCGGAACGACCTCGTGCGTGGCGACCTTCGTGAGCGTCAGGTCCCGGGTCAGCATCGCGAGAACGAACGCGGCTTCCATCAGGCCGAGGTGGTTGCCGACGCAGAACCGCGGTCCCGCGCCGAACGGGATGTAGGCGTACCGCGGGCGGGCGGCTGCCCGGACCGGGTCGAAGCGCTCCGGGTCGAACTCCTCCGGGCGGTCCCAGAAGGCCGGATGCCGGTGCAGCGTGTAGGGGCAGATCAGCACGTCGGCGCCCGCCGGCACGCGGTACCCGCCGACCATGTCCTCCGCGAGCGCCTTGCGCGGCAGGATCCACACCGGCGGGTACAGCCGGACGACCTCGTCGATGACCATCGCCGTGTACCGGAGCCGGCCGAGGTCCTCGAAGGTCGGCAGCCGGTCGCCGAGCACCGCGACCGCCTCCTCCCGCAGCCGGTGGCGTACGTCGGGATGCCGGTCGATCAGGTAGAGCGCCCAGCTGAGTGTGCTGGCCGTGGTCTCGTGCCCGGCGAGCAGCAGCGTCACGAGCTCGTCCCGCAGCCGCTGCCGGCCGACCCGGGGGTCGGGCTCGGCCCGGGCGGACACGATGAGCCGCGACAGCACGTCGTCGCGGTCACCGGAGTCGACGCCGCGCTCGTCGACGAGCTGGTCGACGATCGTCTGCAGGCGGCGGCGGGCGCGGCGGAACCGCAGCTGACGCGGCAGCGGCACCCACGGCGGCACGGCGCTCAGCGACGCGAGCTCGAACATGGCCTGGTCCTGCACCATGGCGAAGTCGCGGCCGATCGACGGGAAGCGGCTGAGGTCGGTGTCGAGCAGGGTGCGCCCGAGCACGCCGAGGGTCAGGCCCGTCATCTCGTGGAGCACGTCCACGGGGCCGTCCCGGCCGACTGTCCGCAGCCGGTCGACGAGGGCGGCCGCCTCTTCGGCGACGACGCCGGCCTGCTCGGCGATGCGCCGGCTCTGGAACGCCGGCTGCACCACCTTGCGCTGTTTGCGCCACAGCTCGCCCTCGCTGGTGAGCAGCCCGTCGCCGAGCGCCCGGCGGGCGTGCACCAGGCCGATGCCCTTGTGGTAGTTGGCCGCGTTGTCGGCGAGCACGTGTTTGGCGTGGCCGGGGTGGTTGAAGAAGTAGAGCTCCTTCGGCCCGACCGGCAGCCGTGCGGCGTCGCCGTAGCGGGCCGCCGCGGAGGTCATCATGCCCAGGCGGTCGCGGCCCATCATGATCAGCATGCTGACGGCGGCGGCGCGCGACGGCCCGTTCATCGGCTGCGGGCGGACGGCGGCGGTCATGACGTCACCACGGCGGACGGCGCCATGTCGAGCCGGTGGAACCGGCCGCCGAGAAAGACGAGGGCGTCACCGTCGCCGTACCGGCGCATGCCCCGCGGACAGCCCAGGAAGATCGTGTGGTCTCCCCCGTCGTACGACCGCCAGAGCTCGCACTCGATGTGGGCGACGGCCCCGGCGAGCAACGGCGCGCCCGTCCTCCCGCCCGGCCGCCAGTCGGCGAACTCGAACTGTTCCTGTCCCAGCGCACGGCGCCGGTCGGCGTAGTGGCGCGCCACGGCCTCCTGATCGGCGGCCAGCACGGAGATGCCGAAGACGCCGGTGCGGCTGAGCGCCTGGTGCATGAGGGCGTCCCGGTCGACGCACACCAGGATCAGCGGTGGGTCGAGCGACACGGCGCTGAACGAGTTCGCGGTCATGGCGTGCGGCTCGTCCCCACCGACACTGACCACCGTGACGCCGGTGGCGAAGGTCCCGTAGACGCGACGCATCTGCACCGGGTCGGACACCGTTTCGGTATCGAAGGTCGTCATCGCCGCCCCCCGACGGCGGTGTAGGGCTCGAGGGCGCTCTCGAGCGCCTCCGGGACCCTGGTGGGCACGGTCCGGTTGTTCGGGCCACGCATGCAGGCGACGCGCTGGGTCCCCCGGGCGACGAGGGTCTCGCCGGCCGGGCCCGTGCGCACGTAGTCGAACCCGAACTCGAGTTGCGTCTGCGCCAGTTCGATCAGCCGCATCCGGACGGCGATCTCGTCGAACGCGGTGAGTTCGGCGAAGAACTCGCAGTCGACCTTGAGCGTGAAGAGCTTGAGGTCGGCCTGCAGGTCGGCGAGGACGGCCGGCGCCCGGTCCTTGAGGAACATCTCCCGGCACCGGCCCTGCCACCGCAGGTAGTTGACGTAGTAGACGTTGCCGACCATGTTGGTCTCCTCGAACCCGACGGTGTGCCGCAGCTCGTAGTAGCTCTCCATGCTCATCCCTTCGCACCAGCCAGAACAGTGATCACGACGTGCCCCTCGCCGCCGCGCAGGCTGGTGACGAAGGAGGCGGCCCGGGCACTGCCGGCGCCGAAGAGCACCCAGCCGGGACGCTGCGTGCCGGCCAGGACGAGCGGTCCGTGCATCGGCATTCCGGCCTTCTGCATCGCCTCCACCGCGGTCCATACGCGGGTCGCGGCGATGTCCGGGGTCTCGCCCGGATGGCCGGCCAGAAGTTCCGCCAGCCCGGTGTGCGGCCCGAGCAGCCCCTGCCACTCCTCGGGGGTGCGCGCCGTCACGCTCTCGACGTCGCAGCCGAGGACACCCTCCGCGGCGACCGCGAGGGTGACCCCGGCGCCGTGCGCGATCGAGACGGTGTGCTCCCCGGCGACCTCGGGTCTACCGTCGGGCCGGTACGTGATCTCGACCGGCCGTCCGAACGCGTGCCCGGCGGCGACCGCGCTGGTCCGGCGGCGCGCGGCGGTCCGCCCGGCCGGGTCCGCCGGCGCGGGCGCGGCGGGCTCGATCGCGACCGCGACGCCGGTGATCCCCAGGTCGCCGAGCCCACGCTCCAGGAAGGGGGCGAGCAGCGGAGCCACCCACGGGCCGGTGCCGTCCTGTTTCCGGACCGCGCGCAGCCGCAGCCCCTCCCAGCGCTCGACGGTCACCCCGGCCTCGTCGCGCAGGGCGATGTCGTAGACGTACGTGTCGCCGTCGCGTTCCCGTTCGGTGGCGCAGTAGCGCAGCTCGCGGGCGGCGGAGAGCTTCGCCCCGCCGGGATGGATCCGTTCCACGCCGGCGGGCAGCAGCGTGGCGTGCGGCACACACACCTGATTGCCGTGCATGAGCGCGTCGCGGACGCCCGGGTCACCCAGCAGCAGCGTCGGGGAGACGTACGGGGCGAACCACGCGGTCGAGTCGTCGGCCGCCACGATCGCGTCCACGTGGCGGGCGGCGGCCCGGCGGTACTGCCGGAGCCGCTGGAACCGGGCGCCCTGGAAGAGGATCACGCCGTACAGGTCGTCGAGCGGCGCGATCGGGGCCGGGGCCAGCCCGTCCGGCACCTGGTCCGGGGGGCCCTCCGGGACGGTGTCGCCGCCGAGGCGCAGCCGCGCGGTGAAGTGATCGGCGGCGAAGCCGGTCTCCTCGCTGCGGATCGCGACCTCGACGGTGTCGTCGTCCGTCACCAGCGCGGCCACCTGGATCCTCGTGTTCCCGTGTGGCGGGACGACGATGGGTCGCAGGAACTCCGCCCGCTCGATGACCGGGACGACGTCGGCGCCCGAGACGGCCGCGGCCACCTGGGCCATGGCCTCCATCCCGAACACCGCGGGGAACAGCAGGTTGCCGTCGAGATCGTGGTCCGCGAGGTAGCGGTCGGTGCCGACGTTCAGCTCCGTCTCCACCACCAGTTCGACCTGGTGGTAGCGGATCAGCACCCGGTCGACGAACCGCAGCAACGGCAACGACCGCTGGTGGTACCGGACCGTGTGGATGCTCCCGGTGCGGCCGCTGATCACCACCACGACCGGCGCCGCGGTGTCCGCGACCAGCCGCCGCAGGAGCGCTATGCCCTGGCTGGCGGTGAGGGGTGTGACGCCGTCCCGGCTGAGCGACTCGACGACCGACAGCCGTTCGCCCATGCCGACGCCCGACCAGACCGACCACTCCAGGCACAGGGTGCGGCAGTCGGGGTACGCCCGGGCGAAGGCCGTGGTCTCCTCGGCCAGCCAGTCGTTGGCGGTCGCGTAGTGCGCCTCGCCCCGCAGCCCCGCCCGGCCGATGATGCTGCCGAGCGTCACGAGCAACCGGAGCCGTGACGGGTCGACCGCGTCGAGCACCGCCCGCAGACCGTCGACCTTCGGCGCCAGCGCGGCGCGGAACGCGTCCGGGTCCAGGCTTGCCAGTCCGGCCGGTTCGTTGCGGCCCGCGCCGTGCAGGACCGCGGTGACCGGTCCGAGCTCGGCGGACAGGTCCCGCACCGCCCGGTGTACGGCTGCGGCGTCGGTGACGTCGGCACGGGCGTACCGCACGGTGACGCCGGCCGCCGCGATCCGGGCCAGGTTGGCCGCCAGTTCGCCGTCCTCGGCGGGGTCGGAACGGCCCAGCACCGCCAGCCCGGCACCGCTGTCGGTGGCCAGGGCGAGGGCGCACTCGGCGGTGATGCCCTTGCCCCCGCCGGTGACCAGCAGGACGTCGTCCGCACCGAGCGGGGCCACCAGCGCTCCCGGGCGCATCGGCATCGCGTGCAGTGTCGGCACCCGCCGGACGTCGCCGTCGTGGTGCACCTCGGTGAAGGAGGTCGTCGCGGCGACCTCCTTCACCACCAGCTCGACCGTGGCGTCGGCGGCGGGCACGTGCACGACGGTGACCAGCACGGACGGCGCCTCGAGGTGCAACGTCCGGGCGATCGCCGCCGCGCCGCGGCCGTGTCCGACCAGGACGAAGCGGGTGCTGCCGGCGGCGAGGGCCTGCTGGGCTCCCCGCAGGGCCGGCTCCAGTTGTTCCTGCGTGCAGTCGGGCGGCAGGCAGACCAGGACACCGCCCCCGAGCCCGGACAGTTCGAGCGTGCTCGCGAGCTCCGCGGCGAACGGGTGGTCCGCGTCGGCATGCAGGTGCCACGGCCCGTTCTTGGCGGTGGCGTCGGCGGGGACCGCCGGCAACGGCTGCTCGTCGAAATCGACCCGCCAGGGCCGGACCCAGGCGGCCACACCGGCCACCGCCGGCATGGCGACGGCATCGCTGTCCCGGGCCGTCTGCGCGAGGGTCTCCATCGTCTCCGCGAGCTCGCGGATGGTGGCGGTGGCGAAGTTGATCGGCAGCTGGGCCGGCGGCACGTCCAGGCGCTGGGCGAGCTGGTTCACCACCTGGCCGATCGTGATCGAGCTGAGGTGCAGGTCGTCGAGCAGCCGGCTGTCCGGCCCGACGAGCTCGAGCGGCAGTTCGGCGCGGTCCGCCGTGAGCCGCCGCAGCAGGTCCTGCGTGGACTCCTTCGCCGACCCGCCGGGGTCCGCGACGACGGGCGGCGCCGCCACGGCGGGACCGCGCTCGATCGCCGGGCTCAGCTCCGGTGCCTGCTCGCACGGGCTGGCCAGGAAGGAGAACGTGGCGCCGACCTCCAGCGGTCGCACGAGCCGGCCGTCGAACAGCGCCGCCGGGGCGGGGGCGGCGCCGGTGACGTACGCGGCGCCGGCGACCCGGAGCAGGCTCGCGAGCGATTCACTGTCGGTGTCCAACGCGACCACCGGAACGTCCGTGACCGTGCCGGCCAGTCCCGCGAGGACCTGGCCGGGCCCGACCTCGACGAACAGGTCGGTGTTCTTGGCGGCCAGCGCGACCGCCTGGTTGAACAGGACGGGGTCGGTGATCTGGCGGCGGAGCAGGCCACGCACATCGGTCCGGGCGGGCAGCACGTCACCGGTGACGGTGGAGACGACCCTGGCCCCGACATTGTCGAAGGTCTCGTCCGCGAGGGCGTCGGCGAAGGCGTCCGCGGCCGGCGCCACCAGCGGGGAGTGGAAGGCGTGCGAGACCCGCAGCCGCGTCGCGCTCAGTCCGGCCGACCGGGCGTTGTGGCAGACCGCCTCGACCGCGTCGACCGATCCGGAGACGACGGTGTGATGGGGGCCGTTGTAGGCGGACACGACCACCGGGAGGTTCGCGATGATCGCGTCGAGCGCCTCGGGAGGCGCCCCGATGTCGGCCATCGTGCCGGCCCGGCTGTGCCCGGCCATGGTCCGGCCCCGCAGGCCGGCGACCCGCAGCAGGGTGTCCTCGTCCATGGCGCCGGCCCATTGCAGGGCCACGATCTCGCCGAGGCTGTGCCCGATCGCGCTCGACGCCCTGATGCCGAGCAGCGCCAGGGCGTGCTGCCCGGCGACGGACCCGGTGACGATGCGCGGCTGCGCGACCTCGGTCGCGACGGCGTCGCTACCGGCCGGCAGCGCGGCGCGCAGGTAGACGTCCTCGACCTCGGCGAACCGCCGCCGCAGCGCGCCGCCGCTGACGCCGCGCCCGGAGCCCTGCCCCGGGAAGAGGAAGCCGACCCGGGCCGGGCCGCTGACGTGTCCGAGCAGGAAATGGCCGTCCGGGCGGATCAGTGTCGCCTCGCCGGACTCGACGGCCTCGCGGGCCGCGGTCAGCAGCCGCTCGGCCTCCTGCGGTGACGAGGCGACGACCGCCGCCCGGAACGGCCGGTCCCGCAGGTCGCGGTGCAGCGTCGCGGCCAGGTCGCTGAGCTGCGCGTACGAGATCGCGGGAACGAAAGCGCTCAGCTCGGCGAGCCGGGCCGCGAGTTCCTCCGCCGAGGCGGCGTCCACCAGCAGCAGTTCGGCGTCCTGGGCCGAGGCGGCGAGCGTCCGCACCCGGCGGTCCGGCACGGACCGGCGCGGCCCGTGGCGTTCGAGCACGATGTGCGTGTTGATGCCCCCGAAGCCCATCGCGGTGACACCCGCCCGGACCTCGGTCGCGGCCGGCCACGGCTCGGCCTTGCGCAGCGTGCGCAGCCGGGCCCCGTCGGCGGTGAGGATCTCGTGGGGGTCGACGGAACCGACGCTCGGAGGCAGCACCTCGTGGTGCACGGCCATCGCGGCGCGGATGAACCCGGCCACCCCGGCGGCGGCCTTGGTGTGCCCGATCATGCCCTTGACCGAGCCGATGACGGCCGGCGGCGCCTGGGGGTTCGCCGCCTCCCGGGCGGCGGACAGCGCCTGCAGTTCGGTGGCGTCCCCGACCTTCGTGCCGGTGCCGTGTCCCTCGAAGAGCCCGACGGTGTCGACGCCGTAGCCGGCCCGGGCGTACGCGCGGCGCAGCGCGAGCCGGTAGCCGTCGACCTCGGGCCTGGTGATGCCACCGCGGCCGTCGGAGGAGATCCCCCACCCGGCCACCGAGGCATAGATCCGGTGACCGGCCTCGACGGCCCGGTCGGTGCGCATCAGGACCACCATGCCGCAGCCCTCGCCGGGCCAGAACCCGTTGGAGGCACGGTCGTAGACCCGCATCTCGCCGGTGGCCAGAGCGCCGGTCTTGGCGAAGCCGATGACCTCGAACGGGTCGATGGACAGGTCGACACCGCCGGCGACCGCGACGTCCAGGTCCCCGTCCAGCAGCGCCCGGCACGCGGTCACCACGGACAGCAGCGACGAGGAGCAGGCGCCGTCGACGGTGTAGCCGCCGCCCTTGAGATCGAAGTAGTTGCAGATGCGCCCGGCGATCGTGTTCGACAGCGCACCCGCGAGGGTGTCCTCGTCCAGCGGCGGGAACGGGCTCTTGTAGGCCGTCTCGTAGGCGGCGAGGAAGCCGGACAACTTCTCGTCGTCCCAGCCCTCCGCCCGCAGCGCGGCCGCCACGGTCCGCCGCACGTACGGCCAGCGCAGCCGCATCTGGTTGGCGCGGGAGAACTCGCCGGTCAGGGTGTTGCCGACGATCACACCCGTCCGCTCCTGGGGCAGGCCCTCACCCATCGGGAACCCGGCGTCGGCCAGTGCCGTCGCGGCGGTGTCCAGCGCCAGCCAGTGCGTCAGATCCGTGGACCGGTACGTGCTGCCGGCGATCTTGTAGGCGACCCGGTCGAACTCGTAGCCCTCGAGGACGGCGGCGTTGCGCGCGTAGAAGCGGTCCGGGGCGGCCGGGTCCGCGTCCCAGTAGTCGTCATGGTTCATCCGGACGTCGGGGAGCCGCCGGAACGCCCGGCGGCCCGCGATGGCGTTCTCCCACAGTTCCTGCGGCGAACGCGCGTCGGGGTAGCGGCACGCCATCCCGACCACGGCAATACTGGTCATCGCTCACTCGGCTTTCGTGTCGCTACCAACGGAACGAAGGCGCCCCTGATGCGCTGGCGCCGGATCTCGTAGGCGGGCAGGACGTCGTCGGCGGGCAGCCCGGCCCGCGCCGCGCCGGTCATCCGTGTCGCCTCGTTCACCGGCATCCCGCAGAGGTGAAATCCCCGCGTACTGGGTTTTGCCTGCCGCACATCGAGGGTCATAATTCGGTGTCGAAGCTCGTTCCAAGCACTCATCGTCTTCTCCGGTCTACCCTGAGGCCTCATTGTTACGCATTCACGGGCCGACGGTTCTCCTGCCTTGCGGTGATTCAGGGTCGCCACTACGACCGTGGCAGCGGATCGCGGGGAAATCAACTCCGGGCACTGCGAAAAATGGAAGAGTGGAAAGTGGGAATCACTATTTTCCGCTGATCAGCGCAACGCAGGAGATGGACGCGGAGGCCCTGCTGATACCACCATGGCTACGATCGGACCCCATCCGGAAACGACATCTCGACCTTTGTAAAGGAGCGTGCCGTGGATTCCGACGAGGCGGCGGAACGCCGGACGCGCACGATGGTTCTGGAGGCATTCGCCGACACCATCGTCCCCGGGGAAAAGCGCGGCGCCGACGACCCCGCGATCGCCGGTGTCGACACTGGCGGTGGCGCTGTCGCGAGCGGCGCGATCGAACTGCTCGAGCACCCCGCCGGTGGCCTGGCGCCGGCACTAGACACGATCTGCCTGGAGCTCGACGCGTATGCCCGGGACCACGCCGACGCCGCGGGCCTCGACCTGGACCCGGACCTGCCGCCGTTCGTGGCCCTGCCCTTCGAGGCCCGCACGGCGCTGATCCAGGAGCTGACCAGCCCCGACCACCCGGACAAGCAGTTGTGGGTCGGCCTCGCCCTGTTCTGCAACATGGCCTTCGACAGCGCGCCGCACATGCACACCGTGGACGCGCTGGCCGCCGGGCATCCGGGTCTGGTCGCCATGCGGTACGCGTCGCCCGATCCGGACGGGCTCTGGCGGTTTCCCGCGTTCTCCTACGGCCGCCCGCTCGCGAACCTCCACCCTTCCACCACGGCCACGGGGAGCCCGGCATGACGGCCACAGAATCCACCGACGTCCTGGTCATCGGCAGCGGGTTCGGCGGCGCGATCGCCGCCTACCACCTCGCCGCCGGCGGCGCCCGGGTGAAGGTCTTCGAGCGCGGCCCGTGGCTGAGGGCTGAGGAGTTCGAGCACGACTTCAAGCTGGGCGCGTCTTACACCCGGGTGTTCGACTTCGTCATCGGTGACGGCATGAGCGTGCTGGGCGGCAACTGCGTGGGCGGCGGCAGTGTCGTCTACTTCGCCACGATGCCCCGGGCGCCACGGTTCGTCTTCGAGCGCCGCGGCAGCATCGGGCGGCGCATGTGGCCCGCCGCCATCGACCGCGACGTCCTCGATCCCTGGTACGACAGGGTGGCCGAGGCGCTGCCGGTGACCCAGCAGACGTGGGACCGGGTCCCCTACGCCGGTGGCCTGTTCGCCGCCGCCTGCCACCACGCCGGCCGCACCGCCAACCCGGCGCCGTCGGCCATCGACGTGGACATGTGCACGAACTGCAACTGGATGATGGCCGGCTGCCGCTTCGACGCCAAACGCTCGCTGCTGCTCAACTACCTGCCGGCGGCACTGGCCCACGGCGCCGAGATCCGGCCGCTGCACGAGGTGCAGCACCTGACCCGCAACGACGACGGCAGCTACCGGGTGCACTACCGCATCGTCGACGCGGAGGACTACCGGATCCTGCACGACGCGGGGACGATCGACGCCAAGATCGTCGTGGTCGCCGCCGGCGCGGGCGCCACCCCGGTGATCCTGCAGCGGTCGGAGCCCCACCTGGGCCCGCTGCCGCACGCCGTCGGGCGCTACTTCTCGGGCAACGGCGAGCGTCTCAACACCGCGGTGTTCGACGAGGACCGGGTCCGCGAGGTGCTCAAGCTGTCGCGGCCGGACGGGCGGGCGTACGAGGCGTACCAGATCGGCCGGGGTCCGACCGTGGCCAGCTGGGACCGGCTCGACGGCTCCCTGCCCGAGTTCGAGCGCTACTCGCTGGAACAGCTCTACTTCCCGCCCGCGCTGGGCACGATCCTGGCGCAGGTGCCGGACGCGAATCCCAGCTGGTTCGGCCGGGAGAAGAAGGAGATGCTGCGCCGCTGGCAGTCGTGGCTGACGATCTTCATCATGTCCGAGGACGACAACGAGGGTGTCTTCGGCCCGCCGCCGGAGACCGGCAACGCCCACCGTTTCTCGCAGCAGATGCTCGGCCACGGCCCGCTGCGGTACCGGCCGACGGAGAACACCGCGCACGGCTGGTCACTGGCCGACGCCGACATCAAGGACATCCTCGAGCGTGACGGGCTGTCCCGCGTGATGCCGTGGACGAACGACCTGGTGGGCGCCTACACCGTGCATCCGCTCGCGTCGTGCCGCATCGGCGACGACCCGGCGACCTCGGCGCTGGACGACCGCCACGAGCTGCGCGGACACCCCGGCATCTTCGTGACCGACGGGTCCGCGGTCCCCGGCGCGCTGACGGTCAATCCGGCCTCGACGATCGCGGCGCTGGCCGAGCGGGCCATGCCGGGGATCGTGCGGGCGGCGCAGGAACGGGGCATCGCGGTGACGTACGGCGCGCCGTCACCGGACGGTGATACGGCGGGCCGTCGCGCGGTCGCCCGCCAGCGGTCATGAGCTTCACGATCGCCCGGCTCACCCGGCGGGCCACCCTGTCGCATCTGCGGCACGTCCCCGCGGTGCACCCGAAAGGCGCACCGCTGCTGGTCCGGCAGGTGTACGAGCAGGTCGAACGCGACTTCGGCCTGCTCGCTCCGCCGGTCGCCCTGCACGCCGCCGCGCCGGAGGTGCTCGCCGCCGCCTGGTCCCTCGTGCGGGAGAACCTGCTCGTGTCCGGCACGACGACCCGCCTGGAGCGCGAATGCGTGGCCGCCGCGGTGTCGGCGGTCAACGCGTGCCCGTACTGCGTGGACGTCCACCGGACGGTCGTGCACGGGCTCGGAGGCGACCCGCCGCCGTCGCTGCCGGCGGTGCTCCCGCCGGAGCTGATCGGCGTGGCGGTCACGTTCCACTACCTCAACCGCATGGTGAACGTCTTCCTGCAGGACTCGCCCCTCGCGGCCGTCCCCCCTGCGCTGCTCGGCGGCGCCCGTTCCGTGGCGGCACGGTTGATGGGGCGGCTGGCGGGCCGGGAGCCGGTGGCCGGGCAGTCCCTGTCGTTGCTGCCGGCCACCGGCTCCCGGGTCGGCACCGCGCGGCAGCTGCCCGCCGACCTCCGATGGGCGGCGGGGCTGCCGCACGTCGCGGCCGCCATGGCGGGCGCGGCGACGGTGATCGAGGACGCCGGGGAACGGGCGGTGCCGGTCGCCGTCCGTGACCTGGTGCACGAGTGCCTGAACGAACGGTCCGCTCCCCTGGGCGGACTCGCGGACGCGTCCGGACGGCTCGACGCACGCGTCGCGGGCCTGTCCGCGCCGGACCGGGCCGCCGGACGGCTGGCGATGCTCGTCGCCTTCGCCTCGTACCGGGTGACGGACTCCCTGGTGGCGGAGGTCCGGGCCGGGGGTCACGACGACGCCGGGCTGATCGGGCTGGCGGCCTGGGCGGCCCTGGCGGCGGCACGCCGTTGCGGCGACACGCTCGCCACGGCACACGAAACGTCCGGCTCCACGGCCTGACCACGTGATCGGCGGTCCCCGGCGCGGTGCGGCGGTCACGCTCATGACCCCGGTCCGTCGCGGTGGCCGGCCTGGCGCAGGGCCAGGTGATGCTCCTGCGCCAGGCGCCGCAGCGCGCCGAGGGCGACCTCGAACAGCACCGTGCGGGCAGCCGCCGCATCCCGGTCGACCGGGCCGTCGGCCGGCAGCAGGTCGAGCTCCCGCAGCACGACCTGCTGCGCGGCCGCCGCGAACGGGGCGAAGAAGTCGATGTCGAGCTGGCAGCCGAGGCTCTGCAACGCGGCGACCACCTGGACGAACGTGTCGCGCCCCGGCGCGTCGGACGCCACCCGCCAGCCCTGCCTGTCGATGAACGCGTCCACGCCGGCCCGGATCCGCTCGAGCGACCCGGCGTCGGCCACGGGGGCCCGTTCCGGCAGGACGGCCCGGTTGGCCGCCTCGTACAGATCCCGCAGCGGGACACGGTCGTGCTCGATGAGCGGCAACAGGTCCCGCACCGACGCGAGGTCCATCCGGCCGAGGCCGGTGAGCGCCCGGATGAGCCGCAGCCGCCGCAGGTGCTCGTCGCCGTACTCGGCCTGGTTGCGGGCGGTCGGCGTGCCCGGGGGCAGCACCCGTTCCCGAAGGTAGTACTTGATCGTCCCGACCGGCACTCCACTGCGCCGGCTGAGATCCGAGATACGCATCGATTCGCCTCCGGCCGAGGCCGTCGTCGGTGGGAGCAGTCGGTCAGGGTGATGAGCCGCCGTGCCCGGGTGGCCCCAACATCGTCCGACGGGCCCGGGCGGCCGGGCATCTTCCGGGCTGCCGAGCCGGGCCGGGGCCGGCGGCGACCGGGCCCGGCCGCCGCCGGTGGAAACGGCCCGCCGCAGGTCACCGAAACCGTGAGATCAACGTCCGCCGATCGGCGATACCATGGGCGGATGGCGAGCCGGACCCGCGGGGGTCGGACCTGTTCCGTGGCCCAGGCGCTCGACGTCGTGGGTGAGCGGTGGAATCTTCTGATCCTCAGGGACGCCCTGCTCGGCTCGACCCGTTTCGACGCCTTCCTCAACAGCCTCGGCATCGCCCGCAACGTCCTCGCCAACCGGCTGAACGGACTCGTGCGCAACGGCATCTTCGTCCGCGTTCCGTACCAGCACCGGCCATTACGCCACGAGTACCTGCTGACCGAACGGGGCCGCGAACTGACCGTCGTCATCGTCGCGCTGATGGAATGGGGCGACCGGCACTTCGTCGACGGCGAACCGTTCCGGGTCGCGGTGCACAGCGCCTGCGGCGGCGAGGTGCACAGCCGGCTCGTCTGCACCGGCTGCGGCGGTCCGGTGGCGCCGGCGGACGTGACCACCCGCCGCAATGACTGACCACCGCGACCGAACGGTGATGGCGGGAATCAGGAACAAAGCGGCAGTGCGCGGGCCTGACGCGTGACCCACTCGGCCGGCCGCCGCCCGGCAGCCGCCGCACGATTGCATTTCCGCACGGACCGCCCTGATCAACTCCGCGACCGGTGTCCGGGCCCGCGGACACACGAGCGGCCCCGGCACCCTCACGTACATCGGCGCCCGTCAACATAACGAGTCCCGTCCACCGTAGTGGAGCGACGAACTGCCATCCGGCGGTTATCATGACGACCCGGTTAAACGACAGAGTTCGCCCTTGATCGACAGACTCTTCAACCGGGCAACAGCGTCAATGTTTGCTTTGGCTACCGGTCGGTTTTTTTCTCGAACTAAGTGCTGTACAGTGTTGGCGGACGTCACGCGATGATATCCAGGGCATCGACATACGTCGCCCGCCACGTCTTGGCCTTTCCGGAGCCGCGATGCTATCCCGCGGCAGCTGCGGACGTCTGGGAGCGATTGATGGTGGATAAAAACCGAAACTCCTCCCCGATCCAGGGCATGCGGCGGGATCGGCCCGGTCGGTGGATCCTGTTCCTCCTCGGCTCGGCCTTTCTCCTGCTGCTGCTCGATGGGACGATCGCCTATGTCGCGCTCCCCAGCATCCGCCAGGCACTCGGCTTCTCCACCGGCGGCATTCACTGGGTGATGGCCGCCTACCTGCTCGCCTTTGGTGGATTGTTGCTGTGGGGTGGCCGGCTCGCCGAGCGGGTGGGCCGGCGGCGCACATTCGTCGCCGGTTTCGGCCTGTTCGCCGCCGCCGCGCTGCTGTGCGGGCTCGCCTCGTCCCCCGGCATGCTCGTCGTCGGCCGGGCGGCTCAGGGGCTCGCCGCGGCGATCGCGGCGCCCACCGTCCTGCCGTTGCTGGCGATGACCTTCGACGACGGCCCGGGCCGCGCGAGAGCGCTCCGGATCTGGACCGTCATCGGCGCGGCGGCCGGCACGGCGGGCCTGCTCATCGGTGGCCTGATCCTCGCCGGCCCCGGCTGGCGATGGATCTTCCTGGGAAGCGCGCCGGTGAGCCTGGCACTGGCGGTGGCCGGCCCGTTCCTGCTGCGCGACAGCCCCGACCCGACCACCCGGCGCCCGCTCGGCACGATCGCGGCGGTGACGCTCACCGGCGCGCTCGTCCTGCTGGCCGTCGCGGTCACCGGCACCGCGACGACCGGTTGGGCGAGCGCCCACACGATCGTGCTGCTGCTCGCCGCCGCCGCCGCGTTCGCGGTGTACGCCTTGCTCTCCGCGCGCGCCGCGGGACCGCCGCGGCCGGTCCGGCCCGGGCCGCGCCTCGGTGTCATCGCCGTGCTGGGGGCGGCCGGCGTGGCGGTCGACGGGACGTCCCTCACGCTCGCGCTCCACCTGCAGGAGGGGCTCGGCCTGACACCGATGGACTTCGCCCTGACGATGATCGCGATGACCGGCACGATGGTCGTCGGATCGTATGCCGGGCAGGCGCTGGCCGTCCGCCTCGGGCTGCGTGCCGCGGCGGCGGCCGGACTCGCCCTGATCGCCGTGGGGTGTGCCGTGCTGGCCGTCGCCTCCGGCGTGGGCGGGGTGGTGGCCGGTCTGCTGGCGCTCGGCGCGGGCACGGGGACGGCGTTCATCGCGGGGCAGATCGCCGTGGTGACCGCCATGACAGGGGCACAGTCCCCGTCCTCGTCGCAGATCGCCGACACATCGTTCAGCGCGGGTGGAGCCATCGGTCTCGCCGCGCTGTCCACGGTCCTCGCGGTCCGCGACCGCGCGGTGCCGGCCGTCGACCCGGCCGCGGGGATCCGGGACGCGTTCGTCGTCGTTCTGGGCGCCGCCGTGCTCGCGTTCGCCGCGGCGCTCCTCCTGCTGCCGCGGCCCCGTGCGCGGGACGCCTGCGCGCCGCACGACCACGATGCCGCGCCCCGGCAGCGCTCCGGCGATCCGCCGCAGTACCTGGCCGGGTCCACCGAGACGGTCATCGTCAGCACGACGAACCCCGCCCGCCGCGGCGCCGGACCGGTGCACGGCGGCGAGCGGTCCTCCGGACGGTGAGGCACCGGCCCGCGGAGCGGTCCCCTGGTGCGATGTCGACGACGCTCACGAGCGAGCGGGCGGGTGGCAGCGCAGATCCCACGGTCCGGCCGGACCGTGGGATCGCTTGCGGATGCGCTGCCGCCGGACCGGTCAGAGGCCGACGGTCCAGACCTCGCCGTTGAGCGTGATGACGTACGCGGTGTTCCCGACGATCTCGATCGACGTCGGCTGGTTCAGCCCCTCCGCGACGACGGCGAAGGTGCCGTCCGGCTTGGTCAGGAGCAGCTGACCGGTGTTCGGCAACGCCGGCGACCCGTGCGGGTTGCCCGGCGGGAAGAAGCCCTGCGCCAGGGCGTAGAGCTTGGTCCCGCGGCCGAACTCGACGTCGACCAGCAGCCGCCCGCCCGAGGCCACCTGTTTCGGCTGGGGGGACCGGGCGTCGAACGACACGATCTTGCCGTCCTCCGGCAGGTTCGGGGCCGGGCCGGCCTCGGCCATGTAGACCGTGTTGGCGCGCACAGCGATGCCGGTCGGGACGATGTTGCCGAAGGCCACG
This sequence comes from Dactylosporangium sp. NPDC005555, assembly GCF_040605635.1. Taxonomy (NCBI): domain Bacteria; kingdom Bacillati; phylum Actinomycetota; class Actinomycetes; order Micromonosporales; family Micromonosporaceae; genus Dactylosporangium; species Dactylosporangium sp. NPDC005555. The sequence goes on along the minus strand of NZ_JBEXDG010000047.1, from coordinate 15,563 downwards.
ACCTCCGAGATTCCACCGGTACGGGTGACGCGCAGCACCCGGTTCAGGTGGCCGTCCGTGACCAGGAAATCGCCACGGAAGGCCTGCAGCGCGTACTGGGCCCCGGTGGGCACCTGGTATTCCGAGGTCGGCGGATGAGCGATGTTCCAGGTGCCGATGTCGGCGACGACCGTGAAGGTGCTCGGGCCGTCCATCCGGTAGAGACCGACGACCTCGGTGCCGCCGATGTCCGATGCGACGAGCGTGACCAGGACATAGGCCTTGCCGTCGAGGAACTCGACGTCCATCGAGCCGCCGGGTTCGCCGAGCGGGAGCGGCAGGCCGGTGGCGTAGGTGGTCACGGCTCCGGTGCGGCGGTCCACCCGCGAGATCTCGCCGGACCAGCGTTCCGTGACGTAGAGCGCCCCGTCGGGGCCGATGGTGCTGCCGGAGCCGCCGGACAATCCGGTGGCGAGCCGGCTGGGAACGTCGCAATGGTCGGCGGCGGATGCGCCCGCCGCCGCTGGAGTGAGCACGACCATCAAGGCGGCAACCGCGGTCGAGAACAGCTTTCGGTGCAGATTCAAATCAGCCCTCCGTGCCATTGTGTGTCATCACGGTGCGTCACTGCGAGATGTCACAGTAGTGGCGCCGTGAGATCGACACAAGTCATTGACTGGGCGGTGGGCGTGTGATTCGCCTGCGGGTAGCCGCTTTTCCGGGCCCGGGCCGGGCCTCTCACCTGCGCCGGGCCGCACGGGCGATCATCGGTGCCCGGTCACGCTGTGCACGGACAGAGCAATCGTGAAGATGCCGCGCCGCGGGCCGGAGGGGAGCATTGGTGCAGAAAAGGCGCGGTGCGCGAATGGCCGGAATACGGGACAGGCCCGTTCAAGGATGAAGGCGGGATGACGATATGGACAACGCCGCGACTCCCGGGGAAGGCGCGCCGCACATCGGTCTGACATATCGGATGCAGTAAATGGATTGTCCGGCAGGACCTGCCGGTGCCGAGACGCCCACCCCCGGCGCGCCGATCCGACCACCGGGGGTGGCGCCACCCCGGGCGGCGCTCGCCGCGGCCGGGTCACGCCCGACGCCGGCCACGAAAATCCGACCGCACCCGCACGGGGCCGCGGTGACGATCCCATACTGACAAGATCGGATTTTGAACGTTCTGGAGCTCTACCTTCTCGGCTCGTACCGCATCGCGACGGAACCCGAGCTGAACTCCTTCATGCCCACGAACTTCAGGTCGATCGGCTTCGGCAGCCCCTCGAACAGGGCCGGTCCGTGACCCACCAGCCTGGGCGCGACCACGAACTCGTATTCGTCGATCAGGTCCAGCTCCGCCAGCGCGGTCCCGAGCTTCATGCTCCCCACGAACAACCCGTTGCCGGGCTCCTGCTTGAGCTGCTCGACGGCCTTCCCCAGATCGCCGCGCAGGAGCTCGGCGTTCCAGTCGACCTTCTCCAGCGTGCTCGATACGACATACTTCTTTGCCGCGTCGATCGTCCGGACGAAGTATTCCGTCGATTCAGGTCTCGTGACCGGCTCGGCCGTCGGCCGCCATGCCGCCTCCATCATCTCGTAGGTGACCCGGCCGAAGAGGACAGCATCGGCACGGGCCATGTTCTCGGCATAGTGGCGATGGATTTCCTCGCCCCCGGGCATTTCGCGATGGTCGCAACATCCGTCCAGAGCGACGTTGATGGAATACCGAAGAGGTCGCATTGCGTCAGAGTACCATCGCGCATCGGGTCGGCGAGCCAGGTCAATACGTAGTCGTGCCGGCCGCGTCTTCGAAATGATCTTTCGATGATACGAGAAAGTCTCCGCTTCGCTCACCGCCGGCAAGAGAACGGGCCGCGCACGTATGGCGTCAGCATCCGTGCGCGGCCCGTCCGGCAGAGCCGATGCGCCGACCCTGCCACCACTACGGGCGCAGCCGGCCGTCCGCGCCGAGCCGGGACAGCACCTCGACGGTGGCCGCGGCGGCCCGTGCGGCCTCGGCTCCTCCAGGACGAACGGCGGGGCCATGACGATCACCGGACCGTAGGGCCGGGCGATGACCCCGTGCGCCCGGTGCAGTTCCGCGACCACGCCGAACGCGACCGGCGGGGGCATCGGCTGGCGGGTGCTCCGATCGGACACCAGCTCGATGCCGGCCGTCGCTCCCGTCACCCGGACCTCGCTGACGGCCGGCGGCTCGGCCGCGGGCGCCAGGCCCTGGCTGAGCCAGCCGCCGCGCCGCGAGCACGCATCCGGCCGAACCACCGCCGCCAATCACGTAGTCATACGTTTGCCTGTCCTCTGCTTTCGGTCAGATACGCCCCCAGCAGAATTGCCGGATTCGATCCTGAACGGCGGTTCGCCGCACGGCATATTCGCGGTTGCCTGAACCGCGGCGCACAAACGTGTGTCATCGGGGACTGCGGCGGCACGGCACAGCGGAAGATGCCCGCCGTAGCGGAGGCATCGACGATGGCTGCGACGCGACGCTCGGGCAACTTCCAAGATGTGGACGCTGCATCTCGGGCCCCATCGTCAGCTTACGAGCGCAGGTGCGACCTTGACCGAAAGGCCATGGGTGGCTCGGATGCGGTCACCGGTGCGCGGCTGTCCAGCTACCAGGCACCGGCAGAGATGGAGAGGAACCATGCACTTGCCAATGACCGTCGACGTTGCCAAGACTCGGATGACAAGTGGTCGGACGCTGGCAGCAGACTCTCCGTGGTTTCCATCCAGCCCCTACGCCTCCTCGATAGCCGGCGTGGGCTCGGCCGTGTCGTCCACGTCCTTCTCGCAGGAAGACGTGCTGGACGCCCTCGACATCTCCGATCCACGAATACGCTCGATCTTCCTCAACAGCGCGATCCAGCGACGCTTCCTGACCTTGCCGCCGCTGGCGGATGACGGCACCCGATCCCCGGAGGCGCAGGGAGATCTGCTCGACAAACATAAGGCGCTGGCCGTGGACATGGGCGTGCGCGCGCTCCAAGCATGCCTGGACAACGCGGGTGCGACGATATCCGACATCCGCTATCTGTGCTGCGTCACATCAACCGGATTCCTCACGCCAGGGATCAGCGCCCTGCTCATCCGGGAGCTAGGGATCGACCGTCACTGCGCTCGCACAGATGTCGTCGGGATGGGCTGCAACGCGGGTCTCAACGCGTTGAACGCCGTGTCGAGCTGGGCGTTGGCCAACCCCGGTGAGCTTGCTGTGATGGTGTGCACGGAGGCTTGCTCGGCCGCGTACGCACTGGACTCGACGATGCGGACCGCCGTGGTGAACAGCTTGTTCGGCGACGGCGCCGCGGCGCTCGCGGTCGTCGCCGGCCCAGGGGCCGGTGCCCTGGGCAAACCTGAGCGGCCCCGCATTCTCAAGTTCGCCAGTTGCCTCATTCCAGAGGCGCTGGAGGCCATGCGTTACGACTGGGACAGCACACAGAACCGGTTCAGTTTCTTCCTCGACCCGCAGGTGCCTTATGTCATCGGTGCTCACGCGGAGCTCGTAATAGACCGCTTGCTGGCCAAGACCGGCCTGCTTCGTAGTGACATCAAACACTGGCTGGTGCACTCCGGCGGCAAGAAAGTTATCGATGCCGTGATGGTAAATCTGGGATTGAGCCGATACGACGTCCGGCACACCACCGGGGTCTTGCGTGACTATGGCAACTTGTCGAGCGGCTCGTTTCTCTTTTCGTTTGAACGTCTCCAGCAGGAGCAAGTCACCGCCCCGGGCGATTACGGAGTACTCATGACCATGGGTCCAGGTTCCACGATCGAGACGGCGCTGATCCAGTGGTGACGGCGGAAACAGTCCGCACCGGCCGGAACGATCATCATGCCGCTGGTGCCGTGGACAGTGCGCGAGGTGATGACATCGAGCTTCGCATCAACGGCTCGAAACCACTGACGATGGCGTGCGTCTCCGCGGTGGAGACGATCTGCGCAGCGGTCGAGTCGGTCGAGGCCACGACCATGCTTCCCGTGTATGTGTCCGGCACGCCTGACGCAGGCTGGGTGCACAACTTGGACGTGGCGTTGGTAACCAAATGGGAGCGTGCTCTGCGCCGCCTCGAGCGTCTCGGCGTCACGACCGTCGCGATCGCCTCCGGCGACTGCGGGGGCGTGGCTCTGGATGCCCTGCTCGCCACGGACTATCGCATCGCAACGCCGGACGTCCGCATGTCGCTGCCGATGGACGGGGAGGCAACCTGGCCGGGCATGGCGATCTTCCGACTCTCACAGCAAGTCGGCGGGACGCGTATGCGCCGGGCGATCCTCTTCGGCACTCCGATCGATGCATCCGAAGGCGTCGACCTGGGCCTCATCGACGAGCTGGCCGAGGATCCGGCTCATGCGCTGGCCGCTGCGGCCGCGAGGACGAGCACACTCTCGGGCACCGAGCTGGCTATCCGCCGGCAGCTGATGTTCGATGCCGCGACGACCAGTTTCGAGGAGGCCCTCGGCCGCCACCTCGCCGCCTGCGACCGGGCGCTGCGGCGGTCAGCCGCCAAAGCGGCCACCTCCGGCTCCGGGACAACCTGAGCCGTGTTCGGTCGGTGTTCGCTGGTTGCTGGCCGTCTGCTGGCGTGACATCGATCGATAACGAGCGAGGTCTCCGGTACCTGCGTGTCGGCCAAGACGCACCAGGTACCGGAGACCTCGTGGACGTGAGCAAAGCCCGAGATGAAATCGGACGAAATCTGTCGCATCTTGGTCATATGTCGACGCGGACGTGACGGAGGCGGCCAGTGCGAAAGCAGTACTACGAATACCGGCACGTCGTCGGTTTCGACGAGACCGACCTCGTCGGCAACGTCTATCATGCCAACTACGAGCGCTGGCTGGGCCGGTGCCGCGAGATGTTCCTGCTCGAGCACGCTCCGAGCGGGCTCGGCGAGCTCCGTGACGACCTGGAGTTGTCCACGGTCGAGTCCGAGTGCGAATACCTGGTCGAGCTTTCCGCGTTCGACGAGGTGTCGATCAGGATGCGGGTGGAGGAGATGACGCCGACCTGGATGGGCCTCGCCTTCGACTACGTACGGATACGCGAGGGCGTGGAGAAGCTGATCGCCCGAGGCCGTCAGCGGGTGGCGTGCCTGCGTGGCGTGAACGGCGCCGCGGCGCCGGCCCGGGTACCGCCGGACCTTGAGGCGGCGCTGAAGACATACGCGGTCGCCCCCGTCACCTCCTCCATGGTCACCGGTACGGGCGGCAGGGCGTAGACCTCTTTCTTCGACCCGATTTCCCCGACCCGATTTCTACGACCCGAGCCAGGCCGGTTCGGCATCCGGTTCCCCGGCCAGGATCGTCCGGTGGAGCTGCTGCAGCCGCGGGCCCGGCTCGACCCCCAGTTCGTCCCGGAGCACGGCGCGGATCCGGCGGAACTCCTCCAGCGCTCGCCCGGAACGACCGGACCGGTACAGGGCGGTCATCTGCAGCGCGCTGAAGTTCTCGTTCATCGGGTTTCTCATCACCAGCATCGCCAGCTCCCCCAGCAGGTCCGCGTGACGGCGGAGGGCGAGGTCGGCCTCGATCCGGCGTTCCAGCACGCCGAGTCTGGTTTCCTCGAGCGCGGCCACGTCCGCCGCGAGGATCCGGCCGACCGGTACATCCACCAGGACCGGTCCCCGCCACAGCGCCAGCGCGTCGCCCAGCAGCCGGGAGGTGGCGGCCGGATCTCCCGTTTCCGCCGTCCGGCGGCCCGCCTGCACGAGGTGGCCGAACTCCGCCACGTCGGTCCGGCACTGTCGCGCGTCCATCTGGTAACCGGAGTGCCTGGTGCTGAGCAGCCGCCGTGCCCAGCTGGCGTCCCCTGCGGCCTTCGCCAGCTTGGCCCTCAGCTGGGAGATGTAGGTCTGCAGGGTGGTGGCGAAGCTGCGCGGCGGCTTGTCCCCCCAGAGTTCCTCGACGAACGTCTGGGTGGTGACCACCCGGCCGGCGTGGAGCGCGAGCAGCACGAGGATCTGGCGCTGCTTCGGCGCGCTCGGCATCACCGGACGGTGATTCAGGTGTGCGGACAGTGGGCCCAGCATCTGGAAGACGACTTTTCCGGATTCCTCGTTCATCTCGCAGCTCCAAGGGGCGGGCACCGGGGGATTTGCCGTTGCTTGAGCTTGCCTTGAGCGGAACCCGAGCCTCCAGAGATCCCGTCACGCCCTGACGGTGAAAAACTCACCCCGTCACCATGACGTTGCGGCGTGTACCGCCATCGATGCCTCATCGCGGAAGGCGGACAGCGGCGGCCCGGGTGCCGGTGGACGCGGTGATGTGCGGGGTCGCCCCCGCGCATCACCGGTGGCCGGACCGCGCCCGCGGGTTCACGACATCGAGGGGCCGCGATACCTCAACCGGCCGCGGTCGATCACCACGGTCCCGTCTTCCTTGGCGGTCCGAAACGAGGCAGTGCCGTCGTCACCGCGCCAGATCGAGACGATCAGCGAATCACCCGGCGTCACGGGAGCGGTGAACCGGCCCGACATCGAGATGAACCTCGCCGGATCGGAGTCGCACAGCTCGTGCAGCAGCACCCGTCCGATGAAGCCGTAGGTGCACGGACCATGCAGGATCGGCCGGCTGAAACCACCTCGTGCGGCGACCTTCGGATCGGCGTGCAGCGGGTTCCGGTCACCGGAGAGCCGGTAGAGCAGCGCCTGCTCCGGCCTCGTCCGCTGCACGACCCGGCGGTCAGGATCCCGGCCGGGCGGCTGCCACGGTGCGGAGGCGCCGCCGTCGCCGCCGAACCCACCCTCGCCCCGGATGAAGAAGCCGAACCGTGCGGTGACGAGGGGGTCGCCGCCGGCGAGGTCGACCGCGACGCTTTCGAACTCCACCAGCGCGCCCGAGCCCTTGTCGTACATCCCGGTGACGGTCGACGTGACGAGAACCGTGCCGGAGACCGGCAGCGGCCGATGCAGCTCGATGTGTTGCTCGGCCTGCACCAGCATGGCCCGATCGAAGTCACCGAGGCTGCGCGCCGCTGGGGCCCGTGCCAGCAGCACGCCGTAGGTGGGCAGCACTTTCTGCTCGACGCCTTCGCTGTTCTCCGTGGTGAACTCGAGCTCGCGCAGCGGGTCGCCGAGACCCGCGCCGACACCTATGGCGTACAGCAGCGCGTCCTTCGAGGTCCAGGATCGCTCGTGCGGTTTGCCGGGCAGGCCGATGAGACTGTGATCGAGTGACATCACGGCCCTTCGAGTGATCCGTTCGCCTTGGACGTCGACGGCGAGGTGGCGGGTGCCGCGGGCCACCTCACCGTCACAGAACTCCGAGCCCGACCGCGACTCCGGGCTTGCTCACCCATCTCGCAATCGTGAAGGTGGCTGGTCCCGCCCGGCGAGGTGATGATGCCCAGTGACTGCTACGTGCGAGGAGGCAAAGTGCGGTGCACCGTGCGGACCCCGGGCGGCGGGCTGCTGGCCGTCGAAGATCGGGGTGATCCGGCCGGCCGGCCGGTCCTGGTCCACCACGGGATACCGAGCTCTCGAAAGGCGGCCTTCTTCGGCCCGTGGGTGCAGGATGCCGCCGACCTCGGGCTGCGGCTGATCAGCTACGACCGGCCGGGCTACGGCGATTCCTCGGCCCAGCCAGGCCGCGCCGTCGCCGACACCGCCGCCGATGTCCGTGCGATCTGCGCCGAGCTGGGCATCGATCGCCTGGCCACGTGGGGCTTCTCGGGCGGTGGAGCGCACGCACTCGCGTGTGCCTCCCTGCTCCCGGACCTGGTGACCGCGGCCGCCTCGCTGGCCGGAGCGGCGCCGTTCGACGCCGAAGGCCTTGACTGGTTCGCCGGCCAGCATCGGGATCAGATCGATGAGACCCGCCTCTACCTCACCGACGAAGCCGCCGCCCGCAGACAGATGGACGAGGACCGGAAGGACTATCTGGTCGCATCGGCAGGCGAGGCTGCCGGCGCCGGGTTCTACGCGTTCACGATGTCCTGCGCGGGTGCCGGGCTGGCGCCGGGCATCCGGGGATGGTGGGACGACAGGAGCATGCAGCTGCGGCCGTGGGCGTTCGACTGCGCCGACATTGCCGTGCCGGTCCTGCTGATGAACGGCCGGCAGGACATCCTCGTGCCGCAGAGCCACGGCGAATGGCTGGCCAAGCGCATTCCGGGCGCCGAGACGCGGTGGTCCGACGACGGGCACGCGAAGCTGGCACGCGATCGTGTGCCCGAGGTGCATGCCTGGCTGTCAGAACGGATCTAGCCGGTCGGCCGGCCGTCCGAGCGGGCTCACGACAACCGCAACGGAGGTGCCGGCCAGCGCGCCGGTAAGACGTCCACGAGGTCTCCGGTATCTGGCGCGTCTTGGTCGACACACCAGATACCGAAGACCTCGCTCGCTATCGCGGCTTCGCGGGAGAACTGCTACCCGATCCAGGAGTTCGGCCGCGCTCGACCGTGACCTCCGTCTCGCCTCGTGGGCTCGTGTCCCCGGCATCATCGGACCACTGAGCGGAACGGGTCGTCTCCGGTGCCTCTTGCTGCGTCATTTCCACTCCTCGGAAGGGATGGGAAGGGATGGCAACCGCGACTGGCCGGAGCTGAGGATCGCCCGCACCGCACCGGCGTCGCACCTCTCGGGGTGCTACCGCGGCCTGGCACCGACCAGCCACTGATCGAGGCGCGCAATTCCGGAGATGCATCCAGACGGGCTACCGATCACGTTGGGAGCTGCGACGGATCTGCCGTTCCAGGCTCGCGAATGGAGAAGAATATGAGTTCCAGCTCCACCCGGGCACAGCTCGCCGCGCAGGGCGCTCAGCCGCCGGACGCGGAGCTGCCCGAGCCGGTATTCGCCAACCCTTCGGCCTACCGGGCTCCCGAAACGTCTCAGCAGGAGACCCTGTGCTCGCTGTTTGCCGAGGCTCTCGGCGTGGACCGGGTGGGGTTGGACGACAGCTTCTTCGACCTCGGCGGCCAGTCGCTCAACGGCATTCGGCTGGTCAACCTCATCAACAAGACACTCGGGTCGGAGCTGTCGATCGACGAGTTGTTCGACTACCCGACCGCCGCCGAGCTGGACGAGTACCTCCAGGGCTGAGCGTGGCACCAGGCTCCCACATCGCACCCATCGTCACCGGCAGGAGACAGGCATGAGTACAAGCGACGCCAAGGGTCTGGTCGCGGAGACCGGAGTGGCTCCGCTGTCCCTGAATCAGACGTTCAACAGCCTCTTCGACGGGGGCGGCGACGACGGTCCCTTCGGTTGCCGCAACCATGTGGTCGTCGGGTGGCGCGTCACCGGGGAACGCCCGATCGACGTCGACGCGCTGCGCGAGGCGCTGCTCGACGTCGTGCGGCGACACGAGGCGCTCCGGACGCGCATCACCGGGCTGGACGGCGATCGGCACCAGGAGATTCTGCCGCCGGGTCCGGTCCGGCTGGACGTCCTCGACTTCCCGGCCGTCGCGGTGGCATCGCGCGCGGAACGGGCGGAGACGCTGATCCACGAGGTCGAGACGGGGACGATGAGCACGCAGGAGGCGCCGTTCCTGCGGGCCGTGCTGGCCCGTTTCGACAGCCAGGACGCCGTGCTGGTGCTGATGGCCCATCACCTCAGCGTGGACGGACAGTCGATGGCGCTGATCGTTCGCGACCTGGCCCACTACTACGCCGCCCGCACGGGGCACGACGGTGCGGACCTGCCGGTGGCTCCGCAGTACCGCGAGTACGGCATCTGGGAGCGCGAGGCCGCCGAGTCGGCCAAGGCCCGCGAGTTCTGGCGCCGCCAGCTCGACGGCGCCCGATTCACCGCGATCCCCACCGACATGCCGCGCTCGGCCGGCCTCGCCGAGTCGACGGCCCGGCACCGCTTTCTGATCCCGGGTGATGTCATGGCCGCCCTCGACCGGGTGGCCCGGTCGAACCGCGCCACCCGTTTCATGGCCATCGCCGCGGTCTACAAACTGCTCGTGCACCGGCGGACCGGCGCCACGGACGTGGTGATGGCGACCTTCACCCCCGGCCGGGGCGGCGACGGGCTGTTCGACGAGACCGTCGGCACGCTCTACAACTTCGTGCCGCTGCGGACGGACCTCACCGGGTGCACGTCGTACCTGGACGTGCTCCAGCGGGTCCGGCGAACCTGTCTCGAGGCCTTCTCGCACGACATCCCGACGCTGCAGATCTTCGCCGAGGCGCCGCAGCTGATGGAGACGGTCATGACCGACAACGCGACCGCGATGGTGTTCGAGAGTGTCCCGACGGATGCGGTGGCCGACGCGCCGGGCGATCTGAGATTCGTGCGCATCACCCGGCTGCTGAGATCGCAGGAACTGGCGTCGGCGATACCCGACGGCGCACTCTGGGACGTCAACATCGACCCGTCCGGCGACGGTATCGGCGCCATCGCCTACAAGCGGAATCTCTTCCGCGAGGACACCATCGCGTCGATGGCCGAGGAGTTCGGCAAGATAGCGCGCGCCTTCAGCTCGTCGCCTGACGCTTCACCGGGCCTGCTGTGACATTCGGTCCTGCCACCTCGGCCAGGTCTTCCTCGCTCACGACGACGACTTCGCACACGGCGAACCGGCACGATCCCGCAACCCGGCCTGGACCCGGGCCCACTACGAGCCACTGCTGCCGACCGAGGAGCTCGAGCCCTTCCTGCGTTGCTGGTCGGAGGGCTTGATCGGCACGCCCGACCAGATCGTGGAGCAGCTGGCCAAGGCCGGCCGGACGGGGCGTCGGCTACGTGATCGGCAGATTCATCGACGCGACCTACGACCGCACGAGCATCGACCCTGTTCGCCAGCAAGGTGATCCCGAAACTGGCCAGATAGCTGCGAATCGCACATCTCCCCCGATGCGGACTCGATCATTATTGAATTACCGACATGGATTGATTGTGCGATATCCTGCCATCAGCTGCGCCTGCCCGGGCAGCAATCGCGGAGGTGCGGACGATTGCCCGGCTTGAAAATATCTCGGTGCGTGAACACATTGCCGCCGAGGTCTGCTCGAACCACTCACCAGGCGTAAAGCAACCCCGACCGCCGTGACCATGCGCGCTGACGCATGGCGATGGATGCCCGCTAAGGAGAAAGACGATGGAGATTACCCAAGCACCGCCCAGGGCGGAGCTCGTTCGTCGCGCCTCTGAGCTCGTCCCGCTGCTGCGGGAGAAGGCGCTCTGGATGGACGAGAACCGGCGGCTCCACGACGATGTCATCGACGCGATCACCGATGCCGGACTTCTGAAGATGCGAGTTCCGGCCCGCTACGGCGGCTACGAGTCCGACATGGGCACGGTCGTGAGCGTGCTGGCCGAGCTCGGGCGGGGCGACGGCTCGACCGCGTGGACCGTCGCGGTCTGGTCGATCAGCGCGTGGATGACGGGGCTGTTCCCCGACGAGGTGCAGGACGAGATGTTCACATCCCCGGATGTGCGCATCTGCGGGATTCTCAGCCCCGGCGCGATGGCCGTGCCGACCGACGGTGGCTACATCGTCAACGGCAAGTGGTCGTTCAACACCGGGGCGCAGCAGAGCGCGTGGAACACGAACGCGGCGGTCACGCCGACCGGGGACGGCGGTTTCGCGCCGGTCATGGTCGCCCTTCCGGTCGCGGACCTGCTGGTCATCGACGACTGGCACACGTCGGGCCTGCGCGGCTCCGGCAGCGTCACCACGATCGCCAAGGATCTCTTCGTCCCGGAGGAGCGGGTGCTCCCGATGGGACCGGTGCTGCAGGGTCAGCACAAGTCCAAGCTGAACGCGAATGCACAGATCTTCAACGCGCCGTTCATGCCCACCGCCTGTGCGACCGTCAGTGCGCCGGCCCTCGGCCTGGCCCTGGCGGCGAAGGACGCCTTCCTCGAGCGGCTGCCCGGCCGCAAGATCACCTACACCAGCTACGAGAACCAGAGCGAGGCGCCGATCACCCATCTCGAGGTCGCCAACGCGATCGTCAAGATCGATGAGGTGGGGTTCCACGCCCACCGCGCGGCGAACCTGCTCGACGCCAAGAGCCGGGCGGGCGAGTTCTGGACGCTCGAGGAGCGGGCGCGCATCCGGCTCGACCTGGGCGCCGCCTGCCAGCGGGCCGAGGAGGCGGTGGATGTCCTGGCCGGCGCCAGCGGCGGCTCCTCCATCTACCGCGACGTCGCGATCCAGCGCATCCGGCGGGACGTGCAGGTGCTCAACCTGCACGCCATCCTGCACCCGAACACCAACCTCGAGCTGTACGGCCGGATCGTCTGCGGCCTGGACTCCAACACGCTCTACATCTAGCTAGACAGGGAAGCGTGGCCCGTCTCAGCGATGACGTCCACGAATGGCCTCCGCGCGGTGAGTTGAACGGGGCAGGTGAAGTTTCGCACCGGTGAACCCGAGTCCGACCAACTCGTCGGACTCGGGTCAACACGTGTTCGCTGGGCCGCCGGATGTCCAGGCGATCCCGCCGATGCGTCCGGACGGGGCACGCCGAGATCGTCCCAAGAGTGACCGACACAGAAACCGGAGGCGTAGCCGTGCCGCGATTGAACCCGGTTCGAGCAGTCAGCTCCCTGATCCCAGAGTCCGGCCCCAGGCGCGTGTACGCGTTGGCGCTGCTCGTCAATACATTCGGAACCGGGCTGCTGATGGTCAGCCTGCCGTTGTACCTCATCCGTATCGTGGACCTGTCCGCCACCGAGGTCGGCATCGGCCTGACGATCGCATCTGCGGTCACCCTGGTGGTGGGCCTCCCGCTCGGCGAACTGGCCGACCGGCGCGGTCCGCTCGAAGTCACCAAGGTGATGCTCCTGGTGCAGTGTGCCGCGACGGTCGGCCTGCTCTTCATCGGCAATTTCGCCGCCTTCGTCGCCGTCGTCACCGTGGAAATGGTGGCCGCAAGGGCGGTCGTCACGGCCGAAGGGGCGCTGCTGCGACGCGTGGCCGACGACAGCGCGGCCGACTTCCGCTCGTTGACCCACGCGATCACGAATGTGGGCTTCTCGCTCGGCTTCGCCGGTAGCGGCATCGCGATCCAGGTCGGCACACCGACCGCCTACCATGTGGCGATCGTCATCGACGCGCTGACCTTCCTGGGCGCCTGGATGGTGCTGCGCCGCGGCATGCCGCGTTACGATCCGCTGCCGGTTCCGCACACCGCACTGCGCTGGGGCGTGTTGCGCGACAAGCCGTTCGTCGTGCACGCGGTGCTGGGCACCGCCTTCAGCCTGCAGTTCAGTGTCCTGGTGCTGCTGCTTCCGATATGGGTGGTCGATCACACGAACGCGCCGGACTGGTCCGTCTCGGCGTCCCTGGTGATCAACACCATCCTGGTCGTCGCGTTCCAGGTCCGCCTGGGCGGCAAGGTGCAGACGCTCCGGCAGGGTGGACTCACATGGCGGCGGGCCGGGTTCGCCTTCCTGTGCAGCTGCGCCGTGCTGGGCTTTGCGGCTGGGCTGCCCGCCTGGGCCGCGCTGATGACGATCGTGGTGGCCGTCAGCGTGCACACCATCGGCGAGATCTGGCATCTGGCCGCCGGGTTCGCCCTGAGCATGGGCCTGCCTCCGGCCCACGCACAGGGTCAGTACGACGGCTTCAGCAGCATCCTTGGCGGTATAGGCGTGGCGGTCGCTCCGGTGCTGCTCCTCGGACCCGTCCTCAGCAACGGCCGGATCGGCCTGATCGCACTTGGGGCGTTCTTCGCCTTGACGAGCATGCTCATGCCGGCCGTGGCCCGGTGGGGTGAGCGGACCAGGCCGGCCGCACCGGCCGCAGCCGAGACGAAGGCCGCTGACACGGCGGCGTGATCCGGGCGGGGAATCATCCGCTGTAGTGGACAGCACTACCGAACCACGTCGCGCACGTATGGCATCAGCCGTACGTGCGCGACGCGTTCTGGCACAGCCGGCTCCTTACCCACCGAAGAAGCACCCCGACGATCTGCGGCAGCGTGCTGTGCGCTTGTATCGGGAGTCGGATCCGAAGCCGCTTCCATGAGTCGGTTAGACATCGTCCAGTATAAATATCGAGTGCCAGCGGTCGGTGTCATCGCGAGCTCGCCCAACCGCTCAGGAGGACTCCGGCCCACGAGCCGTGCCAGGTGATGCGCAGCGAGCGGCGTACGGCCTTCCTTGACGGGCTTTCATCCGCATGCCAGGGGCGTTGCGGGCCGACCGGGCGGCGCTATACGCGGTCGGTAACCGTCTCGACGGCGATGGTCGCGAGCGGCGCACGGATCGGGCCCGCGTCGTCACGGCTGCCCGCTGTGATGCGGTGCCGGTCAGGCGGCGGGCATGGCCGCGCCGCGACGCCCGCCGTTGCCGTCGCGCTCCGGCTTGCCGGTGCAGGGTTCGGCCGGTGCCGGCGGGGCGAACCCGGTCTGGTCCGCTCTGGTGCGCGCTTCGGCCATGCGCCGGGCCAGCCGTATGTCCGGCAATGCCAGCAGCACCGGCGGATCCAGGAAGCGGACCGGACGCAGACACAGGTCCGGCAGGGTCACGTCGTCGTTGTCGCGAAGCTGGACAGGCCCGTGTCGCAGCAGGTACGGCTGCTCGTCGCCGGCGGGCGGGTCGTTCTCCTCGTCGGGTCGCAGGGCGTGCGCCAGCAGGAACCATGACCCTTCCGGGGCCTTGTCCAGCAGGTAGGGCCCGGGGCGCTCCAGGACGGTCCAGCTCACCGGCCGCCCTTGCGGGATCGGCTGCGGGAACAGGCCGATGAACGTGTGGCCGAGCAGGGTGTCCGGAGCGCAGACCGTGCCGCTGACGGTCGCCGATGTCCTCCGCGCCGCGCCGGACCGATCGTCGACGGTTACCCGCGGTACGAAACCGCCGAGGCGGCGGTAGGCGGTCGGTGATATGCCGACGCTGCTGGTGAAGCGGGTGCTGAAGGTGCCGACGCTGTTGTATCCGACCTGGTGGCTGATGTCGATGACGTTCAATGATGTCGACATGAGGAGCTGCTTGGCCTCTTGGAGCCGCAGCGCCGAGAGGAATTTTCCCGGTGGTAGGCCGGTGACCCGCTGGAAGATCCGGGAGAAGTGGAACTTGCTGAACATCGCGGTGCGGGCCATGTCATCGATGGTGAGCGGTTCACTGAGGCTTTCCTTCATGGAGCTGATGACTCTGTGAACAGCTTTCTCGAATGACTGGTCCATATCGCCTCCCCGGTCCTGAAATCGGCTTCGAAGCGCATGCAGGGACCGGGGACGGTGGTTCCGGAAAGCGGGCCGCAGCCATCCGGAAGGTTAACCCATAGACGTCGACCGACTACTTTCTGAAGTTTCCCATCCGCTTGACTGGAGGTGCATCTTCAGAAGTGCTCTCACGCCCCCATGGGTTCCATCGATTTTCTGGCGTTATGAGGCTAGTAAGCTGATTTGCGAAGATAAGCCTGATCGCTGATGGGGTCGGGCGGGTGCAGGCAGGCCCGGTGGGCCAGTACCGTCTTCTCGACCGCTTCGCCGAGGTTGGCCCACAGGTGGTAACGATCGGCAACCTGGATCGCGTGCGGGGCGCCGGCGCGCTCGCGCCGGTTACGTGTTGAGCGGCCTCGCGTTTTCCGGACAGCTTCTAATTGGCCTGCTTTATGCGGCGAGCTGTCGGTTCAGGTACTCGGTGTGGGCCTCATGTGGGGTC
>NZ_JBEXDG010000046.1:0-86829 GCF_040605635.1 Dactylosporangium sp. NPDC005555 | reverse complement strand
GTGACCTGTTCGCGGCCGCCACCATCGCCACCCGCACCCCTGGCCGGACACCGGCCACGAATGTGGGTGATGGTTCCAGCGTCACAACAACAACAACAACAGCAGTGCTGCCAGTGACGCTCACGCACCGTCGAGCAGGACGGCACCTCCCCGGTGCCGGACTGTCCCGGCGTGACCCACGCCGCCACCCATCACACCGACCGCCACCATCAACGGTGGCGGCCGGTGCGGCACAGGGGACGGTACGGGTCGGTTGGCCGGCTGAGGCCCGCCCCACCACCAGCACCCCGGTGGGGAGTCGCTCGACCGCACCCTGCGGCGAGGAACCACAACACCACCAAACCGGTGAACGTTAGTGGTCACAGCACTAGACTTCGCGGCGCCCGTCCCGGTCGCCCCGTCCACCGTTCGGAGGTCCCGTGCCGCCCCGTGCCCCGTTCGACACCTGGCGGCTGGCGCTGGCCGGCACCGGATGCGGGGTCTGCGTCGACGGCCGGCACGTCGTGGCCGCCACCGCCGCCGGGCGGGCCTTCGAGGTGACCCCGGTCGTCGAGGGCTCCCCGGCGCTGACCGCCGCGGCCGTGGCGACCGGCGCGGAGGTCGTCGTGGCGCGGCTGGACGGGCCGGTGCCGGGCACCGTGCGCCCCGCCCCGCTGGCCCGGTGGGACCGGCGACGATTACGGGTCCGCGTCCCGGACGCCCACGGCTCGTACACCCGCGGCACCGTGATCCCGGACGACCTGGGCCGCCCCCGGCTCGACCTCGACACCCCGCCGCCGCAAGGTCTCGCCGGCGCGGGCGTCGCCACCGCCGACCCTGCCGGTCACGTGATCGGCGTCGTCGTCACCCCCGGGGGATTCCCCGGGATGGTCCCGATCGAGGCGGTCGCGGCGATCTGGCGACCGCTGGCGGCGCTCCTGTCGCACGATCCGCGGCCCGTACGAGCGGACGCGCACGCGCTGAGCATGATGCCGTCCTTCGCGGCGGTCCCCGCGATGGCCGAGCCCGCCGCGCGGGAGCGGATCGTGGCGGCGCTGCGGACCGATATCAGCCGGAGCGCGGATCGCAATCCGCAGGCAAACTTCGATATCCTGGGGATCTTACGTGCGTGTCTGCGGTTTCCGGGTGGCCTGGCCGAGCTGGTCGAGGTCATCAGGCTCTTTGAACAGGGATCGTCCGAGATGGCAGCCCTCGACCGTCTCATGGCCGACATTCCACCTGGGACGGTGAGGTGAGCGACATGACCATGGCACGCTCCTCCTCGGCCGGCGCGGCCCGGCGGCAGCTGAAGATCCCTGAGAAGCACCGGCTGGTCGAGGCCATCGAGGCCGTCGGCATCCTCAGCGACCAGGCGAAGCGCACGGCGGTCCTCGGCGAGCTGCGCAACGACTTCGGGTCGGCGTTCGACCCGCGGGCGTCCGGCTCGGCCAACGTCGACATCTGGTCGATCGTGAGCACCTGCGTGCAGCTCGGCGCGCTCGGCGACCTGGTGGTGCTGCTGCGCGCGTTCGGCGGTGCGTCACCCGAGTGGCAGGAGCTCAACACCCTCGTCGAGGAGCTGCTGCGGCCGCTGCCCGAAGGACGGCAGCGGGCCCGCCTGGAGGAGCTCGTCGGCACGCTCACCGCCGAGGCCCTCACCGACGTCCTCGCCGACCCGAGCCTCGCGCCTCTGCTGCCGCCGCTGCTGGAGCAGTGCACCGACGCCGTGGAGGGCCTGCGCCGCCTGGAGGAGGTCTCCGGCCCCACCGGCGACCGGGCCCAGCTGCTCTACCTGGAGCTGACCGCGCACCGGCTCGACGAGCAGGCCGCGATCGAGCTGCACCGGCTGATCGACGACCTCTGCGAGGACCTCGGCGGGCGGGCCGCGGTCAGGGAGGTCTGCGACGGGCTCTACGAGCGGGCCGCCGCACCGGACGCCGCGTCGAGTTCCCCGGACGAGGCCGCCCTCGCCCTGCTGGACGCTACTGTATCTATCGCTGGTGAAGCGACTTCGGGAGACGACGTGAACTCCATGACGGCAACCATGCCCGAGTCGGATTCGGGGCGGGTGAGCCGTCCGACCACCTGGGGTGGCGTGCCGCCGAAGAACACGCATTTCACCGGCCGCGACGAGATCCTGGAGACCATCGCCGCGGGGTTGCGCGAGCACGACCAGGCGACCCTGGTGCCGCAGCCGGTGCACGGCCTCGGCGGCATCGGCAAGACCCAGCTCGCGATCGAGTTCGCGTACCGCAACCAGTCGTTCTACGACCTCGTGTGGTGGGTGCAGGCCGACGACGACAGGTCCATCCGGCGGTCGTTCGTGTCGCTGGCCAAGCGCCTGGATCTGCCGCCGAGCGACGCGGTCGAGGACACCGTCGACGCGGTCCTGGACGTGCTGCGCCTCGGCGAGGTGCACCGCCGCTGGCTGCTGATCTTCGACAACGCCGACGATCCCGCGACGCTGCAGCCGTTCCTGCCCACGGGCAGCGGCCACGTGCTCATCACCAGCCGCAACCGCAGCTGGGCCAACGAGCGCAACGCGATCGAGGTCGACGTCTTCCGCGACGCGGAGAGCGTGGCGCTGCTGCGCGGGCGGTGGCCGGAGCTGACCGAGGAGCAGGCGCTGGAGCTCGCCGAGCGGCTCGGTCACCTGCCGCTGGCCCTGGAGCAGGCGGTCGCCGTCCATCTGCAGACCGGCATGCAGTTGCAGGAATACCTGCGCATCCTCGACGAGCACCCCACCGCGGTCCTCGCCGAGGGCACCCCGGCCGGTTACCGCACCTCGGTCGCGGTGACGCTGAGGGTGGCGTTCGAGCGGCTGCGGGAGCGGTCCGAGGCGGCCGCGCAGCTGCTGGAGCTGTGCGTGTTCCTCAGCTCGCACCCCCTCGCCGTGCCGATGCTGATGCGCGGCCGCGGCGCCGACCTGCCCGCGCCGCTGCGCGAGGTCATCCGCGACGACGCGCAGCTGCGCATGGCGGTGCGCGAGCTCGGCCGCTTCGCGCTCGCCCAGATCGACCCGGGGCGCGACCTCATCCGCATCCACGGCCTCATCGGCGCCGTCCTGCGCGACGACATGTCGCAGGAGGAGCGGGTCCGCAACGAGGCGAGCGCCCACGCCGTCCTCGGCCTGTCCAACCCGGGGCGCCCCGACGACTCGATCAACTGGCCGCAGCTGGCCCAGATCGCGCCCCACATCGTGCCGAGCGGCGCGGTCTTCTCCGACAACACCGACGCCCGCCGGGCCGTCCTCGACCAGATCCGCTACTACCTGGCGATCGGTGACTACGCCGCCAGCCGCAACCTCGGTGAGTACGCGGTCGAGATCTGGCACGGCCGGCTCGGGCCGGACAACGAGATGACGCTGATCGCCCGCCGGCACCTGGCCAACGCGTTGCGCGCCGTCGGCGAGTACGACACCGCCCGGCAGCTCAACGAGGACGTCCTGGAGCGCATGCGGCGCACCCTCACCCCCGACCACGAGCACACCCTCGCGACCGCCATGAACGTGGCCGCGGACCTGCGCCTCCTCGGCCAGTTCGAGCAGGCGAAGGAGCTCGACGAGGACAACTTCGGCCGGTACCGGCGGGTGATGGGCGAGGATGATCTGTCCACGCTCCGCCAGGCGCACAACCTGGCCGTCGACTACCGCCTGCTCGGCCTGTTCCGGCGCGCCCACGACCTCGACGAGACCACCGCCCGCCGCCGCGGCGAGATCCTGGGCGAGGACAACCCGCGGACCCTGTACTCGTACGCGAGCCTCGTGCGGGACCTGCACGGCCTCGGCGAATACCAGCGGGCGCTGTCCATGCAGCGCGACAAGCTCCGCATGCACGAGGCCCGCCTGCCGGCCAACCACAGCGAGCTGATGTTCGCCAAGCGCAACCTCGCCATCATGTGGCGCAAGACCGGCAACTACCGCCGCGCGCTGGCCCAGGCGCTGGCCAACTTCGGCGTCTACCAGACGTTCTACGGCCGCCAGCACGAGCACACGCTCGCCGCCATGCTCACCCTGATGAACGCGCTGCGCGTCAACGGGGACCTGGACGCGGCCCAGCAGCGCGGCACCGAGGCCCTGGACTCCTACCGCGAGACGTTCGGCCTCGACCATCCGTTCACCCACGCGTGCGCCGCCGACCTCGCGATCGTGCTCCGCGCGCTGGACCGGCACGACGAGGCCCGCGCCCTCACCGACGAGGCGTATGCGGGGCTGGAACGCCTCCTCGGCCCGAACCACCCGCACACCCTCTGCGCGGGCAACAACCGCAGCAACGACTACGCCGCAGCCGGTGAGTACGACCTGGCGCTGCAGACGTCGGAGCGGGTCTTCGCCGCGTCGGCCGCGGTCCGCGGCGCCGATCACCCGATGACCCTCACCTGCGCCGCCAACGTCGTGCTCGACCTCGGCAGCACCGGCGCCGACGCCCAGGCCAACCAGCTGCGCCACGAGACGCTCAACCGCATGCGCGAGCGGCTCGGCCCCGAACACCCCGAAATGATCAACACCAGTCTCGGCCGCCGGATGGAACACGACATCGAGGTCACCGCCACCTGACGGTCGCGCCGGGTGCCGGACCGGTCAGGCCGGCACCGCGTCGGACAGCCAGGCCGCGAGAGCGGACGGGCTCGCGATCCGGCCCGCGGCGCTGAGCCTGCGGTGCACGGCGACAAGGAGCTCCGGCCGTCCGTCACCGCCGAGCATCTCGGCGAGCGCGGCGTCCCCGCCGGAGATCCGGCGGCCCTCGGCGATCGCCAGGTGCACCCAGGTGTCGTCGTCCGCGGCGCCGGCGGCGATCAGGCGCAGGCACTCGTGCGCCGCGGTGGCGTAGCCGCCGGCGACCAGCCGCGCGGTCACGCTGCCGGGGTCGGCGGGCGGCTCCCCCGTGACGAACCGGCGGTGCGCCTGACCGAGCAGCGTCCCACCGGCCGACCGCTGCCGCGGCACGAGCACCGCGCCCCGCGTCGCATCCCCCGGGTCCCCGGCGAACCGGCCCGCCGGCGGTCCGCCGCCCGAATCCGAATCCCGGTCCGCGGCATCCTGGTCCGCCCTGTCCCTCGAATCGCTGCCAGCCGCATCCGGGCCTGCCGCATCCCGGCCCTCCGAAGCCCATTCGCCCAAATCCCCATCGGCGGCACCCCGGTCCGCGGCATCCCAGCCGGCCGCGTCCCGCTCCCCCGCGTCCCAGCCTGCCGCGTCCCGCTCCCCCGCGTCCCAGCCTGCCGCGTCCCGGTTTCCCGCGTCCCAGCCGGCCGCGAGGCGGTGCCCCGTGGCCCAGGCGGTCGCGTCCCGGGCCGCGGCATCCCAGTCGGCCGCGAGGCGGGCCGTTGTCGCCGGGGACGGGGGGAGGTTGCGGAGGCGCCAGTGGATGCGGTGCTCGGTGAGGAGGTCCTCCGCCACACGGCGGGCGTCGGCGGGGACGTCCACGCGCGGCCAGCCGGCGAGGGTCTCGGCGGTGCCGGTCACCACCCTCGCGCCCGACGGGGTCAGCCCCGGCGCCTGCGTGAGGACCCGGTGCGCGGCGAGCACCTGGGCCTCGACCCGGGCGAACTCGAAGCCCGCCGCCGGATCGCCGAGGCGCTCGTGGCGGGCGCGCCAGAACTCCGCGACGGCCAGGAACGCATAGACGCCGTGCAGCAGGCCGGCCAGGGGCCGGGGGTCGTCGCGCCACGGCGAGCAGTAGCGGGCGCCGGTGTCGGGATGGAACAACGTTGTCAGGTCGTGCAGGCCGTTGAGGGCGCTGTGCTGGGCCTCGTGCACGAGGGTGACGGCGACGTCGAGGCCGCGGCCCGGGCCGGCGAGCGCGACCGCGCCGTTGGCGTCGCGGGAGCTTGCGCTGGAGCCGGCGGCGGGGGCGGGCCGGCCGGGTGGGATCAGGCTGCGCACGGTCGCCGCGACGCCGGAGGCCCGGTCACGGTCGGTCGCGCACAGGACCGTCCAGGCCTCGCGGACCGCCGCCGCCCAGCCTTCCGCGGCGCTGTCGTCGAGGCGGTCACCGGGCGGGAACCCGTAGCCGTCGCGGTACGGGTCGAGGTCGTCGAGGTCGGCGGCGAACAGCAGCGGCGGCTCACCCGCGTACACGCGGCGCATCGGCAACCAGGAAGGGTCACCGTGGACGTCGACGGCGTGCCCGCCGGCGAACCGGAGGACCCCGCCGTCGTCGAGCGCCGCCGGCAGCACGGCATCGCCGGCGCAGGGCAGCGCCGCCCTGCCGGTCGCCGGCAGCGTCACCCCTGCCGGTCCCGCCGCGACGACGACCCGCACGTCCACCGACGCGCGGACGGCCGCGGCGAGCGCGATGTTGCCCAGGTACGCGAGGTCCCACACCGGTGGCAGGCCGGCGGACCGCAGCCGGGCGAGGCACGCCGCGGACCAGGCGCCGATCTGCGGGTGCTCCAGCAGCGCGCGCACCTCCAGGGGCGCCCGCCGTTGCACGTCGGCGAGCGCCGCGAGGTTGCCGGCGACCGAGGCCGCGGACCACACCGAGGGGTCGCGCTCGGCGGCGTCGATGACGGCCCGCAGGCGCAGCAGGTGCTTGCTGCGCTGGGCGGCCCGCAGCACGGCCAGGGCGTCCACCCCGCCGGCGCCGCGCGCGAGCCCGCTGAACTGCCCCGGGGACAGTCGGTGCAGCCTGGTCAACGACGCTCGCCGGGTTGCTCAGGAAACGACGACGCGGGGCGGGTCGAAGCCCGCGACGACCACGACACCGGCGTCGGCGTCGGCGCGGACGACGTGGTGCAGCGACCGGACGAAGACGGGATCGGACAAGGTGCGAAGTGTGTCGATGTCGATGTCGGACAGATCCACCAGCTCGGTGGGCACATCCGGCTCGGATTCGCTCACGTCAACCCCCCAGGTCGCGCGGATCGGATGCCGGCTCGCGTGCTGGGCCCGCCGGCGACGTCCGGGTCGGTCCGGTCACGCGCCGATGCAACCGTCCCAACAATACGGTGTGCGTTCGCGCTTTCACAGTGCCCGACCTGGCACGTCACCCCTGTCACGCGATCCACTCCCGCTCGATGACCGCCGATGTCCGGGCCAGCCCCGCCCGGTCCGCCATGCCCAGTTCGAGGGCACCGACCAGGGCGGCTCTGCCGTCGGGATACCTGGCGCAGGTCGTGATCCAGTTGATGACGTGCGTGCGGGCGCGGTCGGCGGCGGGCACCGCGGCGCGGATGTCGCCGGGCATCAGCAGCATGATCGCCCACCGGTTCCTTGCGTCGACGAGTTCGTCGTTGAGCAGCATCGCGTCGGCGATCGCACCGATCTGCCGCAGTTCGAGCCGGCCCGGCGATCCGCCGGTGGCGGTGACGAGCTGCCCTTCCATGCCGGGGCCGGACAGCGACAGGTACGCCGGCACCTGCGTCGTCGCACCGCCGGCCCGCCGCCGGCGGAACCGCTCGTCGAGGGCCTTGGCGAGGGCCGCGCCGTCCAGTGCCTCCGCCAGCGTCGCGCCGTCCTGCCCGATGCCGGACCGCAGCTCATCGAGCACCGCGGCGGAGAACACGCCCGTGCCGCGCGCGGTGAGGTTCGCGGCCCCCTGGCCGGTGCTCGCCGCGAGCAGGACCTGCTGCTCCAGCACGACGGTCTCGTGCCCGGCGGAGAAGCGCTCCGCCGGCAGGCGCGCCACCAGCCGCAGCTCGTCGACAAGCCGTTGACATGCGTCGATGACCAGCAATTGCCGCGGGTGTCCGCTGTACCGGTCCGACGACAGCAGGTCCAGCAACGCCACGAGGTCGAGGTTGCGCTTGTCCGCCTCGGTGGCGTCGGCGTAGAACAGCCGGCGGGTGCGTTGCGCGTCGACGATGCCGTGGCCGCCCCAGTACACGAACAGCAGCTCGCTCTCCAGGGCCGGCAGCGTCCTGGTCAGCAGGTCCCGCACGGTCCCCTGGTCCGGGGTGCGCACCGGCAGGCCCAGCTCGTCGAGGTGCCGCTCGCTGTCTGGCAGGGCGGTCGCGAGCACGTGCATCCGGTCGGGTGGCACACCTTGCGACCGCAGCCAGCGGGCGAAGCGCACCGCGTCCGCGGCCGGCCCGGGCAGCGCCCATCCGGTCCCGGCGTCATACCGCTCGACACCGACGAGCACCGCGGTGACACGCTCTGGACGGAGCATTCGCATACCGTAACGTGCGAGCTGTCGACGCGGAGGGAGGCGGCATGGGAATCGATCCGCGGGCGGTGCCGCTGCACGACCCGGCCGGCCCGGTGGCCACCGGCATCCTGATCGACGACCACCACATGCTGACCTGCGCGAGCGCGGTGGCCGGCCGTCGGCTGCGGGCCGAGCTGGCCTACGGATGGGTCGACATGGAGGCGGTGAGGGCCTCTGCCGGGGACGACCTGGCGGTGCTCCGTCTGCTCCGCCCGGCCGGCCTCCCGGCGGCGCACTTCGCGCCGATGGCTCCGGCGTCTCCGCTGAGGGTGCGGATCATCGACCAGGTCAGCCACGGCTTGCTGATGGGAGTGACCATCGGGCCTGCGTGGCATCGACCCGACCGGGCGATCGTCGATCTTGATCACGGTCGGCACGCCGCCGATCAGGAGCGCAGCCCACTGCTGGGCGCACCGGTGGTCGACCCGGTCACCGGGGAGGTCCTCGGCGTGGCTGTCGGACTGAGCGGCCGCACCGCCACAATCGTGCCGGCGCAGGCGGTCCATCGTTTCTGGCCCGTGCTGCGCGGCCGCCGCGACGAGGCCTTGGACAGGGCGGCGCAGGACCTCGCGGAGATGGTCGCGGCGCTGGTGCCGATGGCGGACCAGGCCGTCTGGGACGGTCTCTTCACCGAGCTGGGCCTTCCGGACCGTTCCGTCAAGGCCCTGGCCCGGGCGGTCGGGCAGAGCCCGGTGGCGGTGTTCACCGTCGCCCGCTACGTCGACGGCGTCGACGGGTCCAGTGCCGCGTCGCGCGACGTCATGGCCGCCGTCAGTGCGCTGCTGGCCCTGCGGTCGGACCTTGTGCCGGCCTCCGTCCGGCCACGAGACCCGGTCGGCGAGCGCAACCTGCCGCCCGACGGGGAGGGCGGTGCGCACCACCTCGTGTGCGACGCGCCGTCGGCGGTGCGGGTGGGCGCGCACTTCAGCGTCGTCGCGCAGATCACCGCCGAGGCGCCCGCCCACGGCCGGCCCGGCGCCCCGCTCGCGGCGCCCGCGGCCGGTCCCGTCACCATCCTGATCGGCGTCGACAGCGGTCTCGTGACGCTCGACGAGACCGAGTTCACCGTGCAGGTGCCCGAGCGCGGCGACGCCCCGCCGGTGCGCTTCGCGGTGCGCGCCGAGGCGCACGGCCTGCTGCACGTGCGGGTCAGCGCGTGGGCCGGCGGCACGCCGCTCGCCACGGTCACCTGCCAGGTGTCAGCCGAGGCGGATCCGGCCTCGGCCCGGCGCCGGACGCAGGGCGCCGCGATCGGGTCGGTGCTGCCGCGCACCGGCGAGGTGACGCTGCTCGTCGAGCCCGACGGCGACCGGTACGCCTTCCGGCTCATGGCACCGCCGAGCTTCTACTCCTCCAGGGTGCTGGGCCCGTCGCTGGTGACCGACCCGGGCCCGGCGCTCGGCGCCACGATCGAGACGCTGCGCCGGATCATCATGCAGGAGGCCGGATACACCGCCGGCAACGCCTACCGCTGGGTCCGGGAGACCGGGGTCGGCCTGTGGCAGGAGCTGGTGCCCGACGTCATCAAGGACCAGTTCTGGCAGCTGCGGGACGAGATCGGCGCGTTCTCGATCGTCTGCGGCGACGACCGGTTGCCGTGGGAGCTGCTGTACCCGCTCGCCCCCGGCCACGACGAGGGCTTCCTGGTGGAGCAGTTCCCGGTGCTGCGGCAGGTCGCCGACCACCGGCGGGCGCCGGTCATCCGGCTCGGCAACGCGCGGTACGTCGTGCCGCCGAACCCTCCGGTGCACGCCGGGGACGAGATCGCCAGGGTGGACCGTCTGCTGACCGCGGCGGGCGTCAGCACGGTGCCGGAGCCGATCCCGGCGCTGGACGCCCTGCTCGCCGTCATCGACGGCGGCGACGCGGGCCTGCTGCACTTCGCCTGCCACAACGGCTTCTCCGTCGACGGCGGCGGGTCGTCGATCAAGATGGACGGCGGCGCGTTCGTCCCGGCGATGCTCAACAGCGCGCGGGTCGAGCGGCGGCTCACCGACCGGCACCCGCTGATCTTCCTCAACGCCTGCCACACGGCCCGGTCCGCGCCGTACTTCACCCGGATGATGGGCTGGGCCGGGCAGTTCATGGCGGCCGGCGCCGGCGCGTTCGTCGGCACGCTGTGGCCGGTGGAGAGCCGCCAGGCGGGCCTCTACGCGGAGGCGTTCTACGCCGCGCTGCTCGCCGACCGGGATCTCGGCGCGGCGAGCCTGGAGGCCCGCCGCGCCATCAGGGACACCGCGGACCCGTCCTGGCTGGCGTACTCGACCTACGGCGACCCGCACGCCGTCGGCGTGACCGGCCCGTCCGACCACCATTGAGGAGCCCATCCATGCATGTCACCGAGCACGGCGCGTCCGTCGAGGAGCTCATCGACACGGTGAAGCGGTCCATCAAGGCCGCGAACCTGTCCAGCACCGACGGCGGACGGGACCTGCGGGTCGGCACCGTCGACCTGCACCTCAACGTCGTGGCGACGAAGACCTCGGGCGGCGGCGTCGACTTCCGCATCCCGTTCATCGGCATGCAGGTGAAGCTCGGCGGGAAGGTGACCCGCAAGGACACCCACGCGGTGAAGGTGTCGCTGACGCCACCGGCACCGACCGGCCGGCAGGTCCGCGACGACGACATCGAGTCGGTGTTCCTCGACGCGGTCCGCACGATCCGGGCGACGATGGTGCGCGCCGCCGGCGGCGACGACCCGTTCGTGCTCAAGGAGAGCTCGGTCGGGATCACGTTCGCGATCACCCAGGAGGGCTCCATCACGCTGGGCGTCGACGGCAGCTTCGCCGACGACGTGACCCACACGCTCACCATCACGCTGGTCCCGGCGGTTGCGGAGGGCCGCTAGCATCGCGGCTGCCTTCGGCGAAGGGGACCACGACATGCGACCCATCGGATTCGCGCTGCTGCTCGCCGCGGCGGCGCTCACCGGCTGCTCGGGCGGCACCGCCGCCGACCCGGCACCGTCTCCACCCGCGGCCACGCAGGCAGCGACGCAGACCGCCGCGGCGGCGAGCGCGACAGCCGTGGCGGCGACGCCCGGCTGCGAGTTCTATCAGGCCGCCGACGCGCGGGCGGTGCTCGGCGGCGAGCTCAAGGGCCCGGCGAAGTTCACCGACAACGAGCCCGGCAAGACCGACACCAGGTTCAACTCGTGTGTGTACTGGTCCGCCGACGACCAGCGGTATGCCAACGTCGGCTACCGCAAGGCGCTCACGGCGGCCGGCGCCACCGACAACCGCAAGCAGTTCACCAGCCAGCGGACCGGCGACGCGGCCGCGGTCGCGGGGGTGGGCGGCGACGCCTACTGGGACACCCCGAACGGTCAGGTCCTCGTGCTCGTCGGCGACGACCTGCTCGTCATCTCCACCGGCGTCAAGGACGCGCCGAAGGAGGGCCGCAGCCGCACCGACACGGAGAAGCTCGCCAAGCTCGTCGTCTCCCACCTGCCCGCATAGCACTTGAGCCGGGCGGCGCAAGTTCGTCCCAAGTGATCCGTAAGGTCGCTGCCGCAGTTTCGGGGCAGCGACCTTACGACTTCCCGGGAGGAAACGATGACGGTTCTGGTGACGGGCGCGACCGGCAGCATCGGCGGCGCCGTGACGAGGGCACTGCTGGCCCGTGGCGCCGACGTGCGGGCGCTGGTCCGCGACACGGGCAGGATCCCGCACCTGCCCGCTGGGGCGGCGGCGGTGACCGGCGACCTCGGCGCCGCCCTGGTGGGTGTCCGGGCCGCGCTGTACGTGTCGCCGCACCATCCCGACGAGCTGCGGCTGGCGGAGACGTTCGCCCGGACCTGCCAGAACCGGGGGGGTGCGGGTCGTCTTCGCCGGCGTGTACCTCGGCGGGAGGACCGCCGCGAGCAGGTGGCTGCTGCGCACCGCGCTCGGCCTGGCGCTGCCGCACTACCGCGGCAAACTGCGCATCGCGCACCTGATGTCCCGCGCCGGCGCGGACCCCGTGGTGTTCGGCCTGCCGAACTACTACCAGAACGACGAGATCGTCCGCGACGACATCCTGGCCGGCGGCTATCCGCTGCCCGTGCACGACAAGGGTGTCAACCGCATCGACCTGCGCGACGCCGCCGAGATCGTCGCGCGGGCCCTGACGGAGCCGGCGTTCCCCTCCGGCGGGCACGTCCTGTCCGGCCCCGCGTCGATCAGCGGCGCCGGGGCCGCCCGCGTGTGGAGCGACGCCCTCGGCCGCCCGGTCCGCTACGACGGCACCGGCGACTGGCGGGCGGTGCTGACCCGCCGGCTCGACGGCCAGAAGCGCGACGACTTCCTGCACACCTACGCACTCCTCGCGAAACGCGGCATGGCCACGTCCGCCCGGAGCGTGGCGGCCACGACCGCGCTCCTGGGCCGCCCGTCCCGCTCCTACGAGTCGTACGTCCGCGACACCGCCGACCTGTGGCAGGCCGCCCCGCGGGCATGACGGTCGTGGCGCGCGCCTCCACGGCGGCGCCGGCGAGCAGATCGCGGCGATCCCCACCGACGGACTCCCCGTGGCAGCGACCGTAGTCGATCACAGACCGGCGAGCAGCCCGCGCAGAAAGGCCAGGCCGTCCAGCGCCAGCTGGTCCTGTGACGGGGCGAGGGGGCGCCAGATGGAGGCGGCGGCGGCGATGGTCTCGTTCTCGGCGGTGAACGACTCGATACACAGCGCGCCCGCGTAGCCGGTCCTGGAGAGCTCCGCGAGCAACCGCGGCCAGTCCAGGTGGTCGCTGCCGGGCGCGCCCCGATCGGTGCCGCTGACCTGGACGTGTTTGATGTGCGGGCCGGCGACCGCCACGGCGGCGTAGGGGTCCTTTTCCTCGATGTTCATGTGGTACGTGTCCAGCATGATCCCCACGTTGGACGGCAGACCTTCGAGGAGCTCGACGGTCTGCTCCATGGTGTTCACGACGCTGGTCTCGTAGCGGTTCAGCGCCTCGACCCCGATCGACACGCCGCGCTCCCCCGCGTAGTCGGCGACGGGGGCGACACCTGAGCGGAAGTCCGCGTAGCACGCCCGCCGCTCCGCAGGGGTCATCCGCCAGGTGCGGCCGACCGCGGCGTAGACGGGACCGCCGACACAGGAGGCGCCGACGGCCGCCGCCGCGTCGACGCAGGCCCGCAGATAGGCCTGGGTCGACGCGACGGTCGCCGCGTCGGTGCACACCAGGTCGCGGCCCGGCGGCGTGACCGCACAGACCCCGGCCGCGATGATGCCGTGCGCGGCGAGCAGGTCGCTCGTGCGTGCCGGGTCCCAGTCGCCGACCTGCTCGACCGGCAGCTCGACCGCGTCGAAGCCCCACGCCGCGAGGCGCGGCACGATCACGGCCAGGGCGGCGTCGGAGACGGGCGAGGACCAGATCCAGGGATTGGCACCGATGGCACGCACGAGCGTCACACTACTTCCAGCGCTGGGGGTAGCCGGGCAGGTCCTTGCAGCCGCACATGGCGTAGTGCAGCGGCGGCATGTTGGCGTCGACGTAGGTGTCCAGGTTGTCCTGGGTGACCATCGGCTGGGGCAGCTTCCAGGGGCTGGAGACCTGCTCGCCGTTGAGGATCCGCACCGCGGCGATGATCGGGGTGCGCCACTGGTAGGTCGGGTAGGTCGGCGCGATCGCGGTGAGCTTCTTGTCCTTCCACAGCTTCAGGAAGTCGAGCTGGTCCTCGCCGTTGATCGGCGGGACGGGCTTGCCGGCGTCCTGGAAGGCCTCGACGGCGGCGACGGCGGTCGCACCGGCGTCCATCCAGATGCCGTCGATGGTGCCGTACCGCTGGATGTAGTCGTTGACGATCTTCTTGGTCTTGGCCGGGTCGCCGTCGGTGAACTCGACGCCGACGACGTTGACCTTCGCCTTGTCGAACTGGACCTTCGCGGCGGACCAGCGGGTCTCCAGGACGTCGACGCCGGGCAGGATGCGCAGCGCGAGGACCTTGCCGCCGGGCTTGACCTTCTCCGACAGGAACGACGCGCCGACGTGGCCGAAGCCGTAGCCGCCGATGGGGTTGATGAACGTGACCGGGCACTTGGTGTCCACGCCGCGGTCGAAGACGATGACCGGCAGGCCCTTGGCGCAGGCGGCCTCGACGGCCGGGGTCAGCGTGGCGGTCGTGTTCGGCGAGACGATGAGCGCGTCGCAGCCCTTGCCGAGCAGGTCGTTGATGTCCGCGATCTGCTTGCTGTCCTTGCCCTCGGCGTCGACGTGGACGAACTCCTTGATGTTCGCCTTCTGCGCCTCGACCTCAGCCTGCATGACCTTGTAGCCGACCTGCCGCCACGGGTTGTTGAGCGCCGCGTTGGAGAAGCAGATCTTGTAGGGGCCGGCCTTCTTGTACTTGGCGGTGTCGACCAGCTTCGGGTTGAGCACCTGCTCCCACGGCTTGTCGGCGGGGCCGGTCGCGGTCGCCTGCAGCAGCGACAGCTCGTTGTCGTAGTCGGCCTGCACGAAGAACTTCGACTGCTCGCCGGTGCCGGACCCCGCCGAGGCGGTGGACGACGCGGCGCCGGAGGCGGACGTGGTGGGCTCGTCGGTGGCGCAGCCGGTCAGGATCAGCAACGCGGCTGACATTGCCGCGGCGACGTACGTGGTTCGTCTCACGTGTTCTCCTAGGGATGGGGTGTGGGGAGCGCCTCAGCGGCGGCGCAGTGCTCCGACTGCGACGGCGATGAGGATGATCAGGCCCTGGACGCCTGCCCGGAGGGCGCCGGAGATGCCGTAGAAGTTGAGGAGCGCGAAGAGCGTCTCGAGGGTGAGCGCGCCGAGCATGGCGCCGACGACGGCACCGCGGCCGCCGCCGAGGACGACCCCACCGAGGACGACGGCGGTGATGGCGCCGAACTCGAGGCCCGCGCCGGCCTGGAACGACACGCCGCTGTAGCCGCCGAGCAGGATCGCGGCGATCGTGGCGAAGACGCCGCTGAGCACGAACGCGGTCGTCTTGGTGCGCCAGACCCGGATGCCGGTGAGCTCCGCGGTGCGCGGGTTGCCGCCGACGGCGACGAGGGTGCGGCCGAAGTCCGACCGCATGACCGCGACCGCGACGGCGGCGACGCCGAGCAGGATGAGCAGCGCGTAGGGCACCCGGCCGAGCAGCGGCACGTCCTCGAACGCGCGCCGGCCGAAGCGGCGGAACTCCTCGGACAGGCCGCCCTTGGGCGCGCCGTCGGACCACAGGTAGACGGCGCCGACGAGGATCAGGTACATGCCCAGCGTCGTGATGAACGACGGCACCTTCAGCAGCGTGGTGACCAGGCCGTTGACGAGCCCGACGACGACGCCGAAGGCGAGCACGACGAGCACCACCGGCCACGTCCGGGCAGGGTCGCTGTCGATGAGCCGGGCCGCGACGACCACCTGGGCGGTGACGAGCGAGCCGACGGACAGGTCGAACTCGCCGGAGACGATGACGAAGTACTGGCCGGCGGCGAGCAGGATGATGGGCGCGGACCGGCCGATGAAGGACAGCAGCGACGCCGGGGCGAAGAAGTCGGGCTGCCGGACGGCGACCAGCACCAGCAGGATCGTGAGGATGCCGACGATCGGCGCGATCCCGCCGGGCTTCAGGAGATTGACCCGCCGGCGCGGGCTCGCCTCGACAACGGTGGTGGTCATGCCGCCGCCTTCCTGGTCGCGGTGCGGCGGCGGTGCATCCGCCGGGCGTAGACGGCCACCGCGGCGATGATGATGACGCCGCGGATGACCTGCTTGAAGAACGCGTCGACCTCGAGCTGGTTGAAGATGCTGTCGATGCTGGCGAGCAGCAGCACGCCGCCGACGGTGCCGAGGACGCCACCGCGGCCGCCGGCCAGGGCGGTGCCGCCGAGGACGACGGCGGCGATCGATTCGAGGTCGTAGAGGCCTTCGACGCCGACGCGGGGTGCGCCGGAGCCGAGGCGGCTGGCGAGGTAGATCCCGGCGAGGCCGGAGCACAGCGCGCACAGCACGTGGGCGGCGATGAGGATCCGGTCGTTGCGGACGCCGGAGAGCCGGGCCACGTCGGGGTCGCCGCCGACGGCGATGAGATGGTGGCCGAAGCGGGTGTTGCGCACCGCGAACCAGGCCGCGGCCGCGACGGCGAGCAGCAGCAGGAACGCGACCGGGACGGGGCCGACGCGCTGGTAGCCGAGGCTCTGGACGAACGCCGGCGCGGTCTTGCCCGCCGGACCGTCGTAGCCGTTGTCGAGGTACCCCTTGAGCAGCAGCCCGACGCCGACGGTGGCGATGAACGCGTTGATCCGCAGCTTCGTCACCAGCAGCCCGTTGAGCAGCCCGATGGCGGCGGCGACGAGCAGCACCAGGCCGAGCGCCGGCAGGATGTTCCCGTCGCTGCCCGCCATCGTCTCCGCGGCGACGAGGGTGCTGATGCTGATGACGTACGCGACGGAGAGGTCGAGCGAGCCGGCGAGGATGACCAGGGTCTGCCCGACGGCGACGAGGCCGAGGCCGGTCGCGACGTGCAGCAGGCTGACGACGGTGGACTGGTTGAACAGCGACCCGCCGTCGATGGCGACGACGATCCAGCCGATCGCCAGGGTCAGCGCGAGGGCGATGTAGACCCCGCGGGCCGGCCCGGCAGCGGTTGCCTTGAGCCGGATCGCGGTGGTCTTCGCCGGAACGGGCGGGGCCACGGTCATGCCGCCACCTCCGCTGCGCTCCGGCGTCGGCCTGACCCAAAAACTGCGCTCATGATGCCCAGCCCTCCGCTACGCTCCGGCCTGGTCATGCCGCCACCTCCGCTACGCTCCGGCGTCGGCCTGACCCAAAAACTGCGCTCATGATGCCCAGCCCTCCGCTACGCTCCGGCCTGGTCATGCGGTCACCTCGGTTGCGGTCAGGGCGCCGGTAGCGAGCCCGACGACGTCCTCTTCACTGGCCCCGGCCGCAAGTTCGCCGGCGATGGCACCGTCGCGCATGACGACGATCCGGTCGCTCATCCCGAGCAGCTCGGGCAGCTCGGAGGAGATCATCAGCACCGCGGCGCCGTCGCCGGCGAGCTTGCGGACGAGGTCGTGGATGGCGGACTTCGCGCCGACGTCGATGCCGCGGGTCGGCTCGTCGAACAGCAGGATCTTCGGGCCGACGGCGAGCCAGCGGGCGAGGACGACCTTCTGCTGGTTGCCGCCGGACAGGAAGCGGATCTCCTGGTCGTCACCGGCGGCGTGCACCTCGACCGCGGCGAGCAGCTCGCGGACCTTGATCGTGCGTGCGCCCCGGGCCCGCCAGCTGGGGAAGACGGCGCGACCGGCGAGCAGGGCGTTGTCCAGGACCGACTGGCCGGCGACGATGCCCTCGCCTTTGCGGTCCTCGGTGACGTACGCGATGCCGGCGCGGATCGCGGTGCGGGGCGAGCGCAGCCGCACCGGCTTGCCGTCGAGCTCGACGGTGCCGGCGGTGAAGGGGTCGGCGCCGAAGATCGCGCGGGCGAGCGCGGACCGGCCGGAGCCCTGCAGGCCGCCGATGCCGAGGATCTCCCCGGCGCGCAGCTCGACGTCGACGTCGCGGAGCTTGTGATTCGCTCCATTGTGGACGGCGAGGCGCACGGCGCCGATGTCGCCGGGTGCGGCCCGCGGCGGGAAGTAGCCGGCCAGCTCGCGGCCGACCATGTGCTTGACGAGCTGGTCGCCGGTGGTGCCGGCGGTGGCGAGGGTGGTGACCCGCCGGCCGTCCTTGAGCACCGTGATCCGGTCGGAGAGGTCGAAGACCTCGGTGAGCCGGTGCGAGACGTAGAGCAGGCCGATGCCGCGTTCCTGCAGCCGCCGGACGAGCGCGTAGAGCAGCTCGACCTCGTGGTCGGCGAGGGCGGCGGTCGGCTCGTCCATGATGAGCAGGCGCGCGTCGAGTGCCAGGGCCTTGACGATCTCGACGACCTGCTGCTGGGCGACGCCGAGGCGGCCGACCTTCACACCGGGGTCGAAGGACGTCTCGCCGGCCGTGGCCAGCAGCTCGGCGGTGCGCTCGTGCATCGCCCTGCGGTCCACCAGGCCGCGGCGGACGGGTTCGTGGCCGAGGAAGACGTTCTCGGCGACGGTCCGCTCGGGCAGCAGGTTGAACTCCTGGTGGATGATCCCGATGCCGGCGCTCTGCGCGTCG
The DNA here is from genome assembly GCF_040605635.1 of Dactylosporangium sp. NPDC005555. NCBI lineage: Bacteria > Bacillati > Actinomycetota > Actinomycetes > Micromonosporales > Micromonosporaceae > Dactylosporangium > Dactylosporangium sp. NPDC005555. The sequence goes on along the minus strand of NZ_JBEXDG010000046.1, from coordinate 68,616 downwards.
CGCGGCCCGCGGAAGCCGACGGCGCGGCCGTCGAGCTCGATGGTGCCGCCGTCGGGCGTGTACACCCCAGAAATGATCTTCATGAGGGTGGACTTGCCGGCACCGTTTTCGCCGACGACGGCGTGCACCTCGCCGGGGTGCACGTCGATGTCCACATCGGACAGCACGCGCACGCCGAGAAAGGACTTGCCGATCCCACCGAGCCGTAGCAGCGGGGGCGTTTCAGCCATGCCAAACCCCTAACTGACCGTAACCATCGAAGACAATCGTGATTGCGGTCGAGCATCGGTGGAGCACTCAGCGTGGGGACTTTCGCCTTTGAAGTCCGTAACTTTTGCTGGTTTCGAACAAAGGTCGCGGAGAGCAGACTAAATGTTTCGATGTTCCGCCGCAACGGCGCAACGACACCGAAACAAAGCCGTTGCCCAACCTCCGCCGATCGACCGATGCCAGCAGGCCGGACGGGCGAGTCCACGGAGAGCGCTTCCCCGCCGCCCTGGCTCACGATATGGCCTTTGACCTGATGGTACGGGCAAAAACATTGACATCAGAAGATGGCTTCAGCACGCTTGGCGACGCGGCCACGACCCGGGAACGCTGAGTGTGACTGTCCGTTGTCGCTGAACCGCTCCCGGAAAAACTGTTATGCCGATTCGCGCAATGGACCGCTCCGCGGCGGGATCTTGACACCATCGCCTTCCGTCGACACTGTGGTGGGCCGATGCACGACCTCCGCATTCATGACGGCGATTGTGGGACCTGATATGCACGGCGGACCGGCACCCCGGCTGCGGAAGCCGTCATCCGTGCCGCCCGTGACCTTCCGGGGTGACTATGCGCCGCTGGTCATCGCCGCGCAGGCCGGCAGCAGGGATGCGCGTGACGAGTTGATCTCGGCGTGTCTGCCCCTGCTGTACAACATCGTCGGCCGGGCCGTGGGCAGGCCCGCCGATGTGGACGACGTCGTGCAGGAGACATTGCTGCTGGTGCTGCGGGACCTGCCGGGCCTGCGCAGCCCTGAGAGCTTCCGGCCGTGGCTGGCCGCTGTGGCGATGCATCAGATCGGCAGGCATAGGGACCGCTGGCAGTCCACGGCGGCGCGGACCACCGCGATCGAGGAGGCGGCCGACGTCGCGGACAGCGCGGCGGACATCGAGCGCACGACAGTGCTGCACATGCAGCTCGCCGAGCAGCGACGCCGGTTGGCCGAGGCGAGCCGATGGCTGGATCCGGACGACCGGACCCTGCTGTCGTTGTGGTGGCAGGAGACGGCGGAGCTCATGAGCCGCGCCGAGGTGGCCGAAGCCATGGGGGTGAGCGTCGCGCACGCCGGTGTCCGTCTGCAGCGGATGCGCGAGCAGCTGGAGCGATGCCGGGGAATCGTCAGCGCCCTCGCCGCCGAGCCTCGCTGCGCCGGCCTGGACACCGTCGTGTCCGAATGGGACGGGCAGCCGTCGACCGTCTGGCGCAAACGGATCGCCCGGCACGTCCGCGACTGCGCCGTCTGCACCGCGACCACGGCAGACCTGATCAGGATTGACAAGATCATCACGGCCCTCGCCGTGCTCCCCGTCCCGGCCACGCTCATCGCCGCCCTCATGGCCAAGGGCCTGCTTCCGGCGGCCGCGAACTCATTCGCGCACGCCGCGACCGGCACCGCGCACCTCTCGCTGGCGGGCAAGCTCGCGGGTGCCGTGGCAGCGCATCCCCTCGTCTCCCTCGTCGCGGGCACGGTCGTCGTGGCCGGGATCGTCGTCACGCCGATTGCAGTGTCCACGCCACCGGTCGAACCCACGCCCACCCGCGTCGCGGTGCCACCGCCGAGACCTCCGCAACCACCGGTCACCGCCGGGTCCGCAACCAGAGGACCTGCACCGGGCACCCGCGAGCCCACCGCACCCTCGACACCGGGACCGAGCCTTTCCAGCGCCGTGCCGGTCATCGGGCGGACGTGGACGCTGACCGCGGAGCACAGCGGCAAGCTCATGGACGTCGAGGCACATTCCGGCACCGATCGGGCCCCGGTCGTCCAATGGCCCGGGACCGGCGCCGACAACCAGCGGTGGCAGGTCATCGACGCCGGCGGTGGCACCGTCACGCTCAAAGCCGTGCAGTCCGGCAAGTGCCTGGACGTCGCCGGCCGCTCCACCTCCGCAGGGGCCTACCTGCAGCAGTACCGGTGCAACAACGACGACAACCAGAGGTTCACCGTCACACCGGTGACGACGGCGCCCGCGGGTGTCTACGTCATCAGAAACGTCCTGAGTGGACTGTGCGTCGACGTCTTCGGCAACGCGGCGGCCGACGGCGCACGGCTGGTCCAATGGACCTGCCAGGGCACCACCAACCAGCAGTGGCGATTCACGCAGGTCTGATCGGCATCCTTTACTTCCAGCGTTGGGGGTAGCCGGGCAGGTCGGTGCAGCCGCACATGGCGTAGTGCAGCGGCGGCATGTTGGCGTCGACGTACTTGTCGAGGTTGTCCTGCGTCACCGTCGGCTGCGGCAGCTTCCACGGGCTGGACACCTGCTCGCCGTTGAGAATGCGGATGGCCGCGATGATCGGCGTGCGCCACTGGTAGGTCGGGTAGGTCGGCGCGATCGCGGTCAGCGTCTTGTCCTTCCACAACCTCAGGAAGTCCAGCTGGTCCTCACCGTTGATCGGCGGCACCGGCTTCCCCGCGTCCTGGAACGCCTCCACCGCAGCAACCGCCGTCGCACCCGCGTCCATCCAGATGCCGTCGATCGTGCCGTACCGCTGAACGCGGCACTCATCGCCGCGACAACGGACGTGGATCGTCTCACGTGAACTCCAAGGGGATGCGGTGCCTCGCCAACACTTCGGAGCGTGAGCAGCGAGTTCCATGGCATGGCGATTTCTCCTAACGGTGTGTCACCTCAGGGCGTGACCGCATCGACGAACGCAGCACTCAACGTAGGCATCGAACTTCACATCGCTAGATCTTCCGGTTGCCGCTGCAGCACTTCTGCCGGATGAAACAAAAGTTTGTGTCCGCCACGTTAAAGGTCGGAGCGCCGACTGGCAATGACGTAACCCGATCAAGACAGAACAGCTACGAAACCGTGCTCTCCGGGCGAAGAAATGGGCTGCAAAAAAGCGTTATGAGCTGCCCATATGTTGTCCGTATTGACTTCAAAAGGTCTGCCAGAGCAGGCTTGGCGCCGCGAGCCATGGCAGAAGAACCCATCGTTGTGACTCTTCGTCACGGCAGCTGACGTGTCTCCATCCGGTCGATGTCACTGTCCGTCGCGGCGGACGGCAGTCGACCCGACCGGATCACTCACACGTCGCTCAACCCTGTCCACGGGTGGTGCTGTCGTGCGCCCATGGCCCGCATCGCGTTGTCCCGCCGAGAGGAAACGGCATGCGAAGAAGCACGTTGATCCTGGGCACCATCGTCGGCATGTTGCTGTCGATGGCGCTCGTCAAGCCCGCGGCGGCGGCGCCCGCCTTCCGCGCGCTGGTGTTCACCAAGACCGTCGGATATCGGCACGACTCGATCCCCGCCGGCATCCAGATGATCCAGCAGCAGGCCGCCGCCAACAACTTCGAGGCGGTGTTCAGTGAGGACTCCGCCGTCTTCACCCCGGCCAACCTGGCCACCTTCGACGTCCTCGTGATGCTGCAGACGTCGGGCATGGTCTTCACCACGGCCGCCCAGCGCTCTGCCGTGGAGGGCTATCTGGCCAGCGGCAGAGGCATCGTCGCGATCCACAACGCCACCGACATGGGCATCGACACCGAATACCCGTGGTGGGACCAGACGGTCAACGCGGGCGCGCACATGCCCGAGCACTCCCCCGGCGTCCTGGCCGGTCAGGCCATCGTCGCCGACAAGTTCCACCCGTCGACGGCGGGCCTGCCGGACCGGTGGAACCGCAGCGAGGAGTGGTACAACTTCGACAAGAACCCGCGCGGCGACGTGCACGTGCTCGTCACGGCCGACGAGCGCACCTACAACCCGGGCCCCCGCGCCATGGGCAGCGACCACCCGATCTCCTGGTGCCGCAACGCCGGCGGCGGACGGGTCTGGACGACCGCGATGGGCCACGCCATCGAGTCCTACAGCGAGACGTTCTTCCGCAACCACGTCCTGGGCGGGATCCGGTGGGCGGCCGGCAACCTCGCGGGCGACTGCGGCGGGACCGTCTGGGGCAACTTCGAGAAGCGCACCCTGGACGACAACACCGCCGACCCGATGGCCCTCGCCGTCGCGCCGGACGGCCGGGTCCTCTACGTGCAGCGCGCCGGGCAGGTGCGGATCTTCAAGCCCAGCACCAACACCACCGTCACCGCCGGCACCCTGAGCGTCTACACCGGCGGCGAGGACGGCCTCACCGGCCTGGCGCTGGACCCCGGCTTCGCCAGCAACGGCTACGTGTACGTGTACCACTCGCCGGCCGGCAGCACCACGGACATCAACCGGGTGTCGCGGTACACGCTGAGCGGCGACACGCTCAACATGTCCAGCGGCGTCACCATCATCGACATCCCCGCCACCCGGGACCGCACCTCACCGGAGCCCGGCCACACCGGCGGCTACATCGCCTTCGGGCCGGACGGCAACCTGTACATCGGCACCGGTGACGACGTCGCGCCGAACCTCGACAGCAACTGGCAGGGCTACGCCCCGCTCGACTGGCGGGCCGGCAAGTCGCACCTGGACGCCGCGAAGACCGCGGGCAACACCAACGACCTGCGCGGCAAGCTGCTGCGGATCCGCCCGGCGGCAGCCGGCGGCTACACCATCCCGTCGGGCAACCTCTACCCGCAGGGCACCGCACAGACGCGGGCCGAGGTCTACGCCATGGGCTTCCGCAACCCGTTCCGCTTCTCGATCGACCCGGCCAACGGCTGGGTCTACCTGGCCGACTACGGCCCGGACCGGGGCCTGCCGACGACCAACCGCGGGCCCGAGGGTCTCGTGGAGCTCAACGTCATCAAGGCGTCCGGCAACTACGGCTGGCCGTTCTGCCACGGCGACAACCAGCCCTACGCGCCCTACAACCCGGACACCGGCGTCGTCGGCGCGAAGTTCAACTGCGCCGCACCGGTCAACAACTCGCCCAACAACACCGGCCTGACCAGCCTCAAGCCGGTCGTCGCGCCGAACATGTGGTACGGCTACGGCGCATCGCCGAACTTCCCGGAGCTCGGCTCCGGCGGCTCGGCGCCGATGGGCGGTCCCGTCTACCGGTACAACGCCGCCAACCCCTCCTCGACGAAGTTCCCGCAGTACTACGACGGCGTCAACTTCTTCTACGAGTGGTCCCGCAACTACGTCAAGGAGGTCCACTTCGACGGCAGCACCGCCGTCACCCGGACCAACACGTTCCTGCCGGGCGGCAACTTCAACAAGCCGATGGACATGGAGTTCGGCCCCGACGGCTCGCTGTACCTCCTCGAATGGGGCTCGGCGTTCGGCGGCGGCAACAACGACTCCGGCCTCTACCGCATCGACTACGTCCAAGGTGGACGGTCGCCGATCGCCAAGGCCAACGGGACGCCGACCAACGGCAACGCCCCGCTCAACGTCCAGTTCTCCAGTGCCGGCACCGCCGACCCGGACCCGGGCAACACGCTGAGCTACCTGTGGACGTTCGGCGACGGCACCACGTCGACGGCGCAGAACCCGGCCAAGACGTACACCGCCAACGGCAACTACACCGCCCAGCTGAAGGTCACCGACAACACCGGCAAGTCCGGCTTCGCCAATGTGCAGATCACCGTCGGCAACACCGCGCCGACCGTCACGGTCAGCACCCCGGTCAACGGCGGCATGCTCAACTTCGGCGACCAGGTCTCCTACACGGTGAACGTCACCGACCCGGGCGGCGCTGCGATCGACTGCTCCAAGGTCTACGTCAACCCGGCCCTCGGTCACGACGACCACCTGCACGAGACCACCGAATACCCGGGCTGCTCCGGGACCATCTCCACCGACCTGCTCGGCGGGCACCCCGACGGCGCGAACCTGTTCTACGCCCTCGTCGCCCACTACACCGACAACGGCGGCGCGGGCGGCGCGGCCCCGCTGACCGGCTACGGCCAGGCGATCCTGCAGCCGAAGCACAAGCAGGCGGAGTACTTCACCGCCCAGTCCGGCATCCGGGTCATCGACCAGGCCGGGGCGGAGAGCACCAAGCGCATCGGGGACATCTCCAACAACGACTGGATCTCGTTCAACCCGATGAGCCTGCAGGGCATCACCAACGTCACCTACCGGGTGTCCACGCCGACCGGCGGCGGCTCGATCGAGCTGCGTGCCGACTCGCCGACGGGCACCCTCCTGGCGACGACGCCGATCGCCAGCACCGGCGGGTGGGACAACTACGCCAACACCGCGACGGTCAACACCGCCGCGCTGTCCGGCACGCACACGCTGTACATGGTGTTCAAGAACAGCGCGAACAACGGCTTCGACCTGGACTCGTTCACCTTCGGCGGGGCCGGCGTCGGCACCCCGAACACCGGCGGCGTGGCCGGCAAGACGTGGACGCTGACCGCGCAGCACAGCGGGAAGAACGTCGACGTCAACGGCGTGTCGACCGCCGACGAGGCCCAGATCATCCAGTGGGCCCCGACCGGCGGCAACAACCAGAAGTGGCAGGCCGTGGACGCCGGTGGCGGCGCGGTCTACCTGAAGGCCGTGCACAGCGGCAAGTGCCTCGACATCATCGGCGGCTCGACCGCCAACGGGGCGTTCCTGCAGCAGTTCACGTGCAACAACGGCAACAACCAGAAGTTCACCGTGACCCCGACCGGCACGTCCGGTGTATACACGGTGAAGAACGTCCAAAGTGGACTGTGCGTGGACGTCAACGGCAACTCCACCGCTGACGGCGCCCGCCTGCTGCAGTGGACCTGTCAAGGCTCGACCAACCAGCAGTGGCGGTTCACCCTGGCGTAACCCGTGGTGACGACGGCGCCGGTTCCCGCAGTGCGGCGGGGGCCGGCGCCGTCCCTGGTGCGTGAAAACAGATGTAATTCATTGCCATCGATCGCCTTCCTCCGTACCGTGCTGAGCCGGTGTACGACGGAAGGAGCACGGACATGTCGATGCGATGGTGTGCGGGGCGCCGGGCCCTGCTGCTCGGCGCCGGTTCGGCGGGTCTGCTCGCGGCCTGCGGTTCCTCAGAAGATCAGGCCCCGCCGGCTGCCCAGTCGGCTGCCTCGCCGGTGCCCGCTTCGGCGATGGCCGGTCTGGCGAGCACCGTGGACGTCCCCGTCGGCGGCGGGACCGTCGTCGGGGACGTCCTGCTGGTCCAGCCGGTCGCCGGCACCTTCAAGGCCTACGACGCCGCCTGCCCGCACAAGGGCGTGAAGGTCACCCCGCCGAAGGACGGCGTCGCCACCTGCCCGGCGCACAACTCGACGTTCGCCATCGCCGACGGCGCCCGCATGAGCGGCCCGGCGACCAGCGGCCTCAAGGAGATCGCCATCGAGGTGGACGGCGGCCGGATCACGCGAACGACCACACCTGGCGGATCCAGGTGATGTCGTTCTGGTTGTCGTAGTTGCACGTCGAGGTGTAGACCCGGACACGGTCGTCACCCGAGCTGCCCCTGGTCGCCATGCACTGGCCGGGGTAGCGGACGCTCTGCAGACCGAAGTAGGGTCCGACGTTCTGCGTCGGCCTCACCCGCCACAGCCCCTCGGGGTAGGCGTTGCAGGGCTGCTGCACGACGGGACCGAAGGAGCTCGCGTGCAGGCACAGGTTGCTGCCGGTGTTGCGGATCTCGTACGTCGGGTCGGCGGCCGTGCCGCGGTTCCAGAACTGCCACCGCTGCATCGCACCGCCCGGCTGGTAGCCGTGGCAGCCGAACATCTGCACGGGATTGCCGGGTGCGCTGCTGCCGTCCTTGTTGTCCAGGCACTTGTCGGAGGTCGCGTTGTAGTACGGCGCGTAGATCTCCACCCACACGTCCGGGTCCGGCACGGTGTTGTCCGCATGCGCCACGGCGGACGCGCCACCGACGAAGGTCGCCGCGAGCATGATCGTGAGCAGCGCACGCAGGCCGTTACGGAAGAGCATGAAGCCTCCTGTTGGATTGACGGTGCCGACACCGTCGCAGGGGCCTCTGACGCCGCACTGACGCGGCGCTGTGCTCACAGCATCAGCTTCATGCCCTCGTGGCTGGCGACGAAGCCGAGCCGCTCGTAGAACCGGCGCGCGTCAGAGCGCTGCTTGTCGGTGGTGAGCTGCACGAGCGCACAGCCACGCTCCCTGGCCCGGTCCACGACCCAGGTCATCAGCGCTCCGCCGAGCCCGTGGCCCCGCCGGTCGGCGCGGACCCTGACCGACTCGACGAGGGCCCGCTCGGCGCCGTGCCGGCCCAGCCCCGGGATGTACGTCACCTGCAGCACCGCGACGACCTCGCCTTCTTCCTCGGCGACGACGAGCAGGTTGCGCGGGTCCTCGTCCACCGCCGCGAACGCCCGCTCGTAGGCCTCGTCGACGACGGCGCGGTCGCGGGTCCTGCCGAGCACGTCGTCGGCGAGCAGGGCGACGACGGCGGGCAGGTCGGCGTGGACGGCCTCACGGAAACGCATCCTGCCGATCGTAGTCAGCGCCCGCGCGGTACATGCGGCAGAATCGACGCGTGCCAGCCGTTCTTGTCCGGGCGAGGGTCGCGACCGCGGTGCTGTTCCTGCTCTTCGGGATCACGCTCGGCGTGTGGACGGTCCGCATCCCGGCCGTCAAACGGGACCTGGCGCTGGGCGACGGCGCGCTCAGCGTCGCGCTGCTCGCGTTCGCCGCGGGCGCCATCACGGGGATGCAGGCGACGGGGCGGCTCGTGGACCGGTTCGGCAGCCGGCGGGTGATGCTGCCCGTCGCGTTCGCCGAGGGCCTGGTCCTCGTCCTGCCCGCCTACGCGCCGGGCCTGCCGGCCCTCGCCGTCGCGCTGTTCGTGTTCGGCGCCGTGCACGGCACGCTGAACATCGCCATGAACGCCAACGCGATCGACGTGCAACGTGCCTGGCAGCGGCACATCCGTCCGAGGCCGATCATGTCGTCCTTCCACGCGGTGTACAGCATCGGCGGCTTCATCGGCGCGAGCACCGGCGGCCTGTTCGCCCACGCCGGCATCGGCCCGCGGACCACGTTCACGGCCGTCGCCGCCACGATGGTGGCCCTCGCCGGCTGGTCGGCCCTGTGGGCGATGCCCAGCGATCCGTTCGCCGGCCAGGCACCGGCCCGGGACGACCAGGCCGATGCTCCGGCACCGCGGGACGAGCAGCTCGCAGGTCAGGCAGCGCGGGACGAGCCGGGCGCGGGTCGGTTGGCGCTGGACGAGCCGGGCGCGGGCCGGGTGGTGCGGGACGAGCCGGGCGCAGGCCAGGTGGTGCGGGACGAGCCGGGCGCAGGCCAGGTGGTGCGGGACGAGCCGGGCCCGCCGGTGCGCGGCGTGCTGTTCCTCGGGGTGCTCGTCTGCTGCGCGCTCGTCGGCGAGGGCGCCGCCGCCGACTGGAGCGCCGTCTATCTCCGCGACGACCTGCACAGCTCCGCGGGCTTCGCGGCGGCCGCGTTCGCCGCGTTCTCCGTGGCGATGACGGTCACCCGCCTGGTCGGTGACCGCCTCACCGCCCGCTTCGGCCCGGTCCTGCTGGTCCGCGCCAGCGGGCTGCTCGCCGCCGCCGGCCTCGGCGGCGCGCTGCTCATCGGCGAGCCGCCCGCCGCTGTCGCCGGCTTCGCCTGCCTGGGCGCCGGGATGGCGCTCATCGCCCCGCAGGTGTATTCGGCCGCCGGCGACCGCAACCCGGACGCCGCCGGCCGCGCCCTGGCCCGCGTGGTGGGCCTCGGCTATCTCGGGTTCCTGCTCGGCCCGGTCCTCATCGGCGCCGCCAGCACGGTCGCCGGCCTGCCCGGCGCCCTCGCCATCCCGGTCGTGCTGTCCCTCTTCGTCGCCGCGTCCGCGACCGCTCTGCGCCCCTACAGCCGGTTGAACGTCTCCGGATAGTCGCCCGGCGGCTGGTGCGGCACCTGCGCCGGCGCCACCGTCCTGGGCGCGGTCACGCCGGAGCACTCCTCCGCCATGCGCAGCGCGTTGGCCACGTCGACCTTCCCGGTCGCGGTGTCGTGGATCAGCATCCCGGGCGACAGGCGGGCGAGCGCGCCGACCGCCGTCGCGGCGATGCCGCGGTGTTCTGACGGATCGCTGCGACGAGGCGCTGTGCGTCCCGGCGAGCCGCCGGGCGGGCTCAGGCGTCGCCACCGGGGGCGTGGTGTCCGGGAGGACGGGCGACGGACAGGATGAGGGCCGAGGTGGCGAGGACGAACACGGCGAACGTCAGGAAGCTCACGAACCGAACCGTCCACAGTGCACTCACGAGCGGGAAGGCGGCACCGGTCGTCAGGAGGACGGCGGCGGTCCAGCCGAGGGCCATGACGAAAACGTTGCGGACCAGGGTCGCGGTGGCGGCGGCGAACACCGCCGCGGGCAGGCCGATGAGCGCGATGCCGGCGCTGTTGGCGTACAGCAGCGCCGCGACCGTCGAGTCGTCGAGCCGGGCGTCGCCGCGGGACAAGGCGACCGCGTCGAGGAACGAGGTGGCGGTGCCGCCGGCCACGACGAGCGCGGCTGCCGCGGCCGCCGCCAGGGTCGCGGCCGGCGGGTGCGGGGCCCGGGTCAGGACGCGCGGCGCGAGCACGCCGAACGGCAGGAGCAGCAGCAGGAACGCGCAGCCGGCGACGTAGTCCCCCGCCAGGTACCGGACGCCGTGGTCGTGGAAGAAGGCGCGCACCTCGGTGACCGGGGTGCCCGCCGCGGGCGGCTCGCCCTGCAGGACGGCCGCGCCGATCAGAAACAGCACGAACCAGCCGATGCCCAGCAGGCCGACCCATCGGCCGTCGAAAAGTCGAGACATGGCAACCATGCTGCGCCGGACGGCCCGCCCTGCACGTCATGCTGCCGTCCACGTCGGAAGGTCATCCTGTGGTGGTACACCTGCCGCCGCCGGGTCATCCCCGGCAGCGTCCCCTGCGGTCAAGCCCCCGCCGGTGTGCAGCGCCCTCACCACCGCCGTCGTCACCTTCGATCGTCGCGGCGGGAGCGCCTGAACGCCTCAGGTCATCCAGCCCGGCCGGATCAGGCCCGTCTCGTACGCCATGATGACCAGCTGCGCGCGGTCCCTGACGCGCAGCTTGGTCATCGCCCTGCTGATGTGCGTCTTGGCGGTCGCGAGGGTGACGAACAGCCGCGCCGCGATCTCCTCGTTCGTCAGGCCCTGCGCGGCGAGGAGCATCACCTGCCGCTCCCGGTCGGTGAGTTCCGCGAGCCGCTCCACGGGCCGTGCCACCTTCGCCCGCGACGCGAACTCCGCGACCAGCCGCCGGGTGACGCTCGGCGCCAGCATCGAGTCACCGGCGGCGACCACGTGGATCGCCCGGATCAGGTCGTCGGGCTCGTTGTCCTTCAGCACGAACCCGCTCGCCCCGGCGCGCAGCGCGTCGAACACGTACTCGTCGAGCTCGAACGTCGTGACGATCAGCACCTTCACCGCGTCGAGCCGCGGGTCGGCGGCGATGAGGCGGGTCGCCTCGATGCCGTCCATCACCGGCATCCGCACGTCCATGAGCACCACGTGCGGCAGCAGCTCGGCGGCCTTCTCCACGGCGGCGTGCCCGTCACCGGCCTCCGCCACCACGTCGATCCCGCCGTCGGTGAGCAACGCCCGCAGCCCGGCCCGCATCAGCGCCTGATCGTCCGCGAGCACGACCCGGATCACGACAGCGCCCTGCCCGGCAGCCGCGCGGGCACCGGGAGTCCGCCGCCGGACGTGCGGAGCCCGGCCCGCACCCGGATCACGGTGCCGTCCGGTACGGCAGCCGCGCGTGCACCCGGAATCCGCCGCCGGACGTCGGGCCGGCCTCGAGGGTGCCGCCGAGGCCGGTGGCCCGCTCCAGCATCCCGGCGATGCCGTCGCCGTCGCCCCGCCCCGGATGCGCCGGCGGTCCGTCGTCGTGCACGGTGACCGTCACGGCCTCCTCCTCGAACGCGAGCCGCAGGATCGCGGCGCCCGCGGTGCTGTGCCGGCGCACGTTGGTGACGGCCTCCTGCACGATGCGGTACGCCGCGAGGTCCACCGCCGTCGCCAGCTGCCGCGGTGCGCCCTCGACGGTCTTCGTCACCCGCAGCCCGGCCCCGCCGGACCGGTGCAGCAGCTCGTCGACCTGCCCGAGCCCCGCGGCCGGCCGGCGCGGCGCGTCGGTGTCGTGGCGCAGCACCGCGAGCGCGGCCCGCAGGTCGTCGAGCGTCTCCCGGCTCACCTGCTTGATCGCCGCCACGGACGCGCGGGCCTGCTCCGGATCCCGGTCGAACAGCCGCAGCGCGACGTTCGCCTGCACATTGACCAGCGACACGTGGTGCGCGAGGACGTCGTGCAGATCCCGCGCGACCCGCAGCCGCTCCTCGCTGACCCGCCGCCGCTGCTCGGCGACCCTGGCCCGCTCCGCGTCGGCCCGGCGCTCCCCCGCGACCCGGACCGCCTCCCCCGCGGCGAGCACCAGCCCCAGCACCGCCGCGACCGCCGCGACCGCCGCGGGCCTCGGCGTCTCCTGTCGTCCGACGGTCGCGCTGACCAGCAGATACACGGGCAGGCCCGCGACAATCACCAGCCACGTCGCCCGCCGCCGTCCACTCGCGACCGTGACCACCATCGCGACCGCGAGACTCAGCGCGGCCGGCCCGAACCGGTAGTTCAGCGTGTAATACGCGGCGGTGGCGGCGAAGTTCCCGGCGAGCACCGCCACGGGCGCCCGCCGCCACCCCCACAGCAAGGCCGGCCCGATCACCAGCAACAGCACGGCGACGGCATCAACAGGCCGCCGCTCACTGACCCGCTGCGCGGCGGCGACGGTCGTGGCAACCTGCACGACACCGACCAGCGCCGGCACCCACGGTCGCCACCACCGCTCCCACACCGCACCAGCGACCGGCACCCCCGCCGGACCGCCGTGCGGCGCGCCCCCGTCCACCGCGTCGGCGAGCGGCGTCTCCGCCGCGTCGTCGTGGCGCGTGCCCCCGTCTTCCGCGCCCCGGCCCACCGCGCCCCCGTCCGTCGCGCTGCTTGCCGGCCCAGCCTATGGCCGGGCGCGCCACGGGTCGTCATCCTCGAGACCCCCGACCGCCTACCACCCGGGTAGTAGACGCCCGGGCCCGCCTACTACCCGGGGAGGACCCGGTAGCCGCCGCAGGTCGTGGCCGTCTCGTTGAAGGTGGCGAACTCCTCGACCCAGTCCCGCAGCTGGGTCGGCTGGTCGAAGTAGAACAGGGCCATGTCGCCGATCAGGTCGGCGGTGAGCGCGGCCCGCAGCCGGGCGGCGATGAACGCGCACTGCGCCGGGCTGACCTGCGATCCGCCGGCGTTGAAATGACTCGCGGGAAGCGACGACGCCGACGGTGCGAACTGCTCGTTGCCGAACAGCCGCTCCTGGCCCCCGCCGGCGATGGCGCCCGCCTCCAGCAGCACGAGCCGGACGAAACCCATCTGCCAGTCGTCGAGCTTGAGGCCGGCATCCTCGGCGGTGAAGTCGTAGCCCACCGGCAAAGCCTAGTGGCAGACCCGGTTGCCCCGGGCGTCATGAGCAATTACTGTATGACTTCATTATGCAGTACGTAACTGATGATGCGGGCAGGTTGTTCGACCCCGGCACGCGGGCCGCGCTGGCCGCGTTCACGGCTGAAGAGGCGTTGCCGCTGCTGGAGGCCGCCGCGGCGGTGCGGGCCGCGGCCGGGGCGATCGAGCACCTCCGCTCGGCGGGCGCGACCGGGCGCGGGCTCAGCGCGGGCGGGTTCGACCTGCTGCTCCGGCTGAGCACGAGCGGCGACGACGGCGTGCCGCTGGGTGAGCTGGCGCAGGCGCTCAATGTCACCCCGCGCAACGTCACCGGCCTCGTCGACACCCTCGAGCGTGAGGGCCTGGTGCGTCGCGCACCGGACCCGGCCGACCGCCGCTCGGTGCGCGCCGTCCTCACCGCGGACGGCACCGCATGGCTGGACAGGTTCCGGGCGCCGACGCGGCTGGCGATGGAGGCCGTGTTCGCCGGGTTCGGTCCCGCCGAGGCGGATCAGTTGCGTGACCTGTGCCTCCGGCTCGTCCAAGGTGTGCGAGGAGTTCGATCACGATGAGCACTGTCGATGTGGTGCGGGCCTATCATGACGCCAGGTTCCGGGGCGACGTCGCCGCGGCCGTGGCGCTGACCGGGACGCCGTTCAGGTTCGAGAGCCCGATGCTGCGGTTCGACGACCCTGCCGCGCACTTGGCGGGCCTGCCCGACTTCCTGCGGATCGTCACCGGGGTCGATCTGCACTCCGAGTTGTACGGCGCAGCCGAAGCCACCCTCGTCTACGACGTCCACACGGCCACGCCGGCCGGCACGCAGCGCACCGCCGAGCACTTCCGGCTCACCGGCGGCCGGATCACCGCGATCACGCTCATCTTCGACGCGGCCCCGTGGCAGGCGATGCGCGCCGCCGTCACCGGCTGACCGGAGCGGGCGGCGTCAGTGCCGGTCGGCCCGGCGGGCGCCGCGATTCCGCACGGCCAGGCCGTCGACGGCGACGCCGCACTCCCGCGCGGGCAGGCCGTCGACGGCGCGCGACCCGGTGCAGCGCCGCGGCACGACACCCGTCCAGGCGTTCCCCGAGGAGCCGTGACCCGTCATCCGCGGCCGGCGACGACGATCGACTCCATGGTGCGGGCGACGGTCTCGGCGTCGGTGAGGGACAGGAAGGCGGTGTCCACGTCGACGGTGAGGACCAGCGCGCCGGGCTCGTCGTCGATGTGCAGGAACAGCGGCTCCGTCGGGCCCGTCGACGCGCCGACCCACTCGAAGACCCCGTCGGCGGTCGTCGTGTCGGGCGCCGGGGCCCGCTGGACGCGGCGGTCGTTGTAGCAGACGGTCCGGGTGACGTCGGTGCCGGTGCGGGCGATCAGCTCCGCGAGCCGCAGCGGGTCGTAGTAGGCGTGCTTGTGCGCGGCGAGGGAGGCGCGAGCGACCCGGCCGAGGGCCTCCTGAAGGGGGGAGGCCACGTCGGCGACGCAGAGGCCGAGCTGGGCGAGGGGGGTCACGACCTCGGCGAGACCCGAGCGGAAGCGGTTGCCGACCAGGTGCCGCACCGCGACCTGGTCGGTGGCCGTGACCTGCCCGACGGCCATCATGAACGCCGTCGACAGGATCGTCGCCGGGTCCACACCGGTGCGGGCGGCGACCACGGGCAGGGCGGCGGCCATCGACCGCGACGTGAAGCGTGCCTTCGGATACTGCTGCGGCCGCGGCGTCAGCACCGGCGACAACACCGCGACCGACGGCAGGTGCCGCTCCCAGTGGCGGACGGCGGCCGCGCTCTGCCGCTCCCCGGACGGCGACCGCTGCCAGGCGGCGAGCTCGAGCGGCTGCGGCCCGGTGACGGGGGTGGCGACGCGGGCACCGGCCTCGGCGACCATGACGCCGGCGCCGATCGCGTCGGTCACCAGGTGCGGCATGATCACGACGAGCCGCTCGGGGCGCCCGTCGCGGCAGACGATCGCGGCGCGCAGCGGCCAGTCGGCGGCGAGATCGGGCTCCGCGGTCCGGTACGCGTGCTCGACCTCGGCGGCGAAACCGGACGGGTCGGCGGACTCGTACACCTCGACGACCAGGATCCCGTCGGCGTGGACCTCCTGGAGCGGCCGGTCGTCGTGGCGCAACCGCGTCCGGAACGACTGATAGCGCTCCAGCGAATAGCGCAGCTCGTCGACCAGATCGGCGACGGTGGTGCCCGGCGCGACCGGCTGGTGCCCGCCCATCGGCAGCCACGACCGCTCGCGGTCCATCGTGAGCAGCATCGACTGCTGACCCCAGGTCAGCTCGGCGACGCCGCTGCCCTCGCCGCGAAACGCGACGTCGATCCGATCCATGAGGTCCGCATCCGCGTCGAACGCCTCAACCTCGACGCCGCGTCCCACTACCACGTCAACCATCGACGGACCCATCCTCGTCAGGCTCGCGACCCAGGCACAGCGTAGCGGTCAAACGTCACGGCACCAGATGGATACGGATCTTTCTTGCGGTGACCGCCGCGTCCTCCAGGACGTTGAGCCGCGGCTCCGCGACTTCGAGCAGGTGGGGGTGGCGCAGCGCGGCGATCCGCTCCAGCCGCGGGTCTTCGAGGACCAGGTCGATCATGGGACGGTCGCCGCCGCAGACGAGCGCGGCGAGATCGGTGTGGCCGCCCAGGATCCGCGCGGCGATGTCGGCCGTCTCCTCGATCGCGGCGTCCGTCTGGTTGCCGCGGCGCCTGGCGTACCGCTGCTGCGACCACCCTCCGGCGGCGGTCCGCCCTTGCACGTAGAACCGTTCGACCTTCGAGGACGCCAGGGTGGTGCCTTCGACGACCCCGACGGCCGCGGCGCCGCGCCGCACGAGCAGCAGCCCGATCTTCGGCGGCTTCGCGATCCCCTGCAGCAGGGCGTCGATGTCGGCGACCCCGTCGAGGCCGGGCGGCGGATGCAGGGCCGCGGTGTCGCCGTTGCTCTCACCCGTGAGGGTCAGCGCGGCCTCGGTGGCGCCGTTGTGCCGGCCGTAGAACCCGTCGAGCCAGCCCTTGAGCCGCTCCGGGGAGATCTCGACCCACCGTCCCCCGCCGGCGGCGGGCCGCGCCTTCACCATCCGGCCAGTCTGCCCTAAAGCCGCCCTAATGGACGAACAGCAGCGGCACGAGGACGACGACGCCGACGATCGCCACCGACGACAGGACGCCGCGCCAGGTGCGCAGGAACCGCCGGATCCTGCGCCGCCGGCCGCCCCTGCGCGGGCGGGGGCTCGGCTCGTCCCGGGTGACCGCGAAGATCTCCAGCCAGAGCCCGCCGAGCAGCGCGAGCGGCGCCGCCACCGCGACGGCCGCGAGCCGGACGCCGGTCAGCGGCGGCATGGTGTTGATGACGACCGCGGTCACCGCGGCCACCAGCACGGCGACGGCGAACTGCGCGACGGCACGCAACCGTCCCTGCACCGCCACCTCCCTTGGTCGGCCCTCAGCGTAGGGCGCGGACGGGGACGGCCGGGAGGTCCTTCACCCGCCCGCGTGAACGGCGGGGAACTCGGCCGTCACCTGCCATCCGTCGGCGGTGGGGCCGTAGGTCAGCGTCCCGCCCGCGGCCAGCGCGTCCGTTTCGAGGCTGCGCAGCCCGTACCGGCCACCGCCACCCGCACGTCGCGGGGGCTTCGCACCGGGCGGGCGGTGGGTGGTGAGCCGCAGCGCGGTGTCCTTGACGCTCGCGCGGAGGGTGGTGCCGGGGCCGTCGTGCCGCAGGGCGTTCGTCGCCGCTTCGGCCGTCAGGCGGTACACCACCTGGCGAACGGCGACCGGGAGCACGGTCAGCGCTTCGGCCAGCCCTTCCTGCACCGACAACCCTGCCTCGCGCAGCGCGGTGAGCCGCTCCTCCAGCGTGGCCGCGTCGTCCCGCCGGTGCTCCTCGGCCAGGGCGAGGCGCACCTCGGCGAGCGCGTCGCGGCCGGCGCCGAGGACGGTGTCGAGGCGGCGCCGGTCGTCGGGGGCGAGCCTCGCGGTGGCGCGCAGTGCCTCGCCCTGCACCAGCATGACCGTCATCGTGTGGGCGAGACTGTCGTGCAGGCGGCGGGCCAGCCGCTCCCGCGCCCGGGCGGTCTCGGCCTCCCGCTCGACGAGCCGCCGCTCGGCACGTTCGCGGTCGTGCTCGGCGCGTTCCCGGTCGTGCTCGGCGCGTTCCCGGTCGTGTTCCGCGCGTTCCCGGTCGTGCTCGGCGCGTTCGCGGAGGTGTTCGCCGCGTTCGACGCCGGCCAGCCAGGTGACGATCAGGGCCACGGCGGCGAGGAGGCCGCCCTCGACCGGGCCGCGCCGGATCGCGCCGGTGACCGTGACGAGCACCGCGGCGGCGCCGCACATCCCCCACCGCACCGCCGGCGACCGGTGCGTCGCCGCGGTGTACATGGCGAGGGACACCGGCAGGTAGCCGACGGCGCGGCCCATCCCGAGCAGCGAGTGCGCCGCCGTCGCCGCGCTGATGACCGCGAGCACCGTGCCGGGCGCGACGCGGCGCCACACGAGCGGCACCAGCTGCCCTGCCGCCAGGGGCACCGAGATGACCGTGCCGGACAGGGCGTAGAGCGTGACGAGGGTGGAGTACAGCGTCAGGTCGATCGCGAGCCGCCAGTGCCGGCGGAGCCGGGCGGTCATCCGTGCCCCCTGACATATCATCGGCCGGGTGATCCGGCTTGCCATCGTCGACGACCAGGCGCTCGTCCGCGAGGGGCTCGCCCTGATCCTCGGCGCGGAGCCGGACATCGAGGTGGTCGCCGGGTTCGCCGACGGCGCCGCGCTGCTGCGCGACCCGGTCGCCGCCGACCTCATCCTGCTCGACCTGTATCTGCCGGGCGCCGACGGGGTCGCGACGATGCTGCGGCTGCGCGACCGGCAGCCCGAGGTGCGGGTGCTGATGCTGACGACGGTCGGCAGCGCCGCCGACATCCAGCGGGCGCTGACCGCCGGCGCAGACGGGTTCGTGCTCAAGGACGCCACCGGAGCCGAGCTCGCGGCGGCGGTCCGGGGCGCGCACGCCGGGGTGCGCCCGTTGAGCGCTTCCGCGGCCGAGCTGCTGTGGCCGCGGCGGGTGGCGCCCGCGACCGCGGACCTGAGCGCGCTCACGCCACGCGAGCGGGAGGTCCTGGACCTGCTCGGGCAGGGTCTCGGCAACCGGGAGATCGCCGGGGCGCTCACGCTCGCCGAGCGGACCGTCAAGGCGCACGTCAGCAGCGTGCTGGCGAAGCTGGACGTGACCAGCCGCACGCAGGCCGCGCTGCTGGCCCGGGACCTGCACGGGTAGCACCAAGGACCGGGTCGGGCCACGTACTTTTGACCGTTACCGCCGGCGGCGGGCTGCGCGAGGCTGTGACGGTGCTGACCGTCCCGCGCCGCTGGCGCCGCCGCATCGCCGTCACCCTGGCGGTGCTGTCCGTCGTCGTCGCGGGCCTCTGGGTGCGCAACAGTTCGGTCCTCGCCGGGCCCGCGCGCGACCAGCGGCCGTTCCTGCTCGCGCACCGCGGGATCGGGCAGACGTTCGACCTAGCCGGGGTCGCCGCCGACACGTGCACGGCGAAGATCATCCACCCGCCGCAGGTGCCACTGCTGGAGAACACGGTGCCGTCGCTGCGCGCCGCGTTCGACGCGGGCGCGGACCAAGCGGAGATCGACGTGCAGCTGACCCGCGACGGGCAGCTCGCCGTGTTCCACGACGCGACCCTCGACTGCCGCACCGACGGCACCGGCACCGTCGCCGAGCACACCGTCGAGGAGCTGCGGCGGCTCGACGTCGGCTATGGGTACACCTCGGACGGCGGCGGCACCCATCCGCTGCGCGGCACCGGGGTGGGGCTGCTGCCGACGGTGCCGGAGGTGTTCGCCGCGCTGCCCGGCCGGGCGTTCAAGCTCGACCTGAAGCGCGACGACGCGGCCGACGGCGAGGCGCTCGCCGGCTTCCTCGCGACGCTGCCCGCGGACCGGCTCGCGGGCGTCACGGTGACCGGCGGCGACGCGGCCGTCGAGGCCGTCGTGCGGCGGCTCCCGCAGGTCCGCGCCGGATCGCGGGCGATCATCAAGGAATGCCTGCTCGACTATGCCGGCGTCGCCTGGACCGGGCACGTGCCGGACAGCTGCCGGCACCGTGAGCTGCCGCTGCCGGCCCGCTACGGCCGATGGCTGTGGGGCTGGCCGCACCTGTTCGTGGCCCGGATGCGGTCGGTCGACACGCGGGTGGTCCTGGTCCGCGGCGAGGGCGACTGGTCCGCCGGGTTCGACACCGCCGCCGACGTCGCCGAGCTGCCGGACGGCTGGACCGGCGGGATCTGGACCAACCGCGTCGACGTCCTGGCTCCTCTGGTGCGATGAGGATCCTCGCGTGAACCTCAGGCTCCTCGACCACGGTGAACGCGTCCGCGACGCCGTCGAGCCCGACACATCCGGTGACGAGGTGCGCCACGGCGAGCTTCCCACCGACGAGCTTCCCGTCGGCGAGCGCGTGCAGCGTGTCGCAGACCTCCAGCGGCGCGCAGCCGACGACGAGTCTCCCTGACCCCACGCCCAGACGGCGCCAAACCGGCACGCCGGCTCCCGCCCGACCGGCGCGGCCACGCCCGCCCCGGGCCACAAGGGGGCGCGGCGAGTCGCGTAGGGCGGGCACCGTTCGGCTCCGGGAGTTGGGCGAGGGTCGCGGGTGGCGAACTCGGCTACCGCGGGCCGGTTGAGGCGCAGCCCGTGGCCGCCCGCCGGAATGTCACCGAGGCGCGACGGCGTGGACCGCTCCGCACTCCCCCGCGGCACGAAGTCACACTCCCCCGCGGCACGAAGTCGCACGCTCCACAGTCGACCAGCGGACGAGCAACGTCGAGGACGCCACCGTGGCGAGCACGGCCAGGGCTGCCGCGCCGATCCGGCGGGACAGGCCGAGACCAGGCGCGAACGCAGCCCGGCGGCCCCGGCGAGGACCGCCACCGCCGCCAGCACCGGCACGTCGTCGATGGAAGCGGGCGGCGGGACAGGCGGCACCGCCGGTGCACCCGACGACAACCGCGAGCAGGAGCACGACGAGCGGTCAGCAGAGGACGCGGCTGGCGAGACGGCCGAAGGTCATGGGCGAAGCCTGATGGTCGCCCGCCGTGGCGTGATCTCCCCGGCGGCACTCCCCGCGTGGGGGAGAAAGACCCTAGGCGTGGGTCGCGCAGCGTCCTCCGCCGGTCGCCACACCGCAGGGCGTGCCCCGCTTGGTCGGCGCGCCGCAGAGCACGGCCGGGTCGTGGACGTGACACAGCCCAGACGGCCGAGCCGCGATCGGGCACGCTTTGCCGGACTTCGTCCGCGCCCGGCAGAGGACCCCACCCGTCGCTGCGGGCGCATCACGACCCACCGCGGTGGACGCGGCATGACCCGTCCCGGTGGAGACGGCACGACCCGTCGCGGTGGACGCGGCCCGTACGGGCCGGGCCCCGCGCGCGGGAGCGACAGGCACCGCCACGCCGGCCGCTTCCAAGGCCTCGCGCTGACCGCGGGCCGCGAGCCGGTCGGCGCGCTCATTCTCCACGTGCCCGGCGTGGCCCTTCACCCAGTGCCAGGTGACCTCGTGCCGGCCCACGGCGGTGTCGAGCTCACGCCACAGGTCCTCGTTCTTCACGGGCTGGCCGTCGGTGGTCCGCCAGCCGTTGCGCTTCCACTTCGCGACCCACGACATGATGCCGTTGCGGACATACGTGCTGTCGGTGTGCAGGTCGACGACTGAGGCACGGGTCAACGCGTCAAGCGCGCGGATCGGCGCCGTCAGCTCCATCCGGTTGTTCGTCGTCGGCGTGGCCTCGCCGCCGCACAGTTCCTTCTCCACCGCCCCGTACCGCAGCAGCGCTCCCCAGCCGCCGGGTCCGGGGTTGCCGCTGCACGCGCCGTCGGTCCAGATCTCCACCCGCTCCGCCATCCAGAGAACCTACGTCACGGACCTGGTCAGACAGGAATTCTGTCGTACCCCGCTGGCATGCTCTCGGGCATGACACCACTGCGGATCATCAAAGGCGACGCGACCAGCCCTCAGGCGAGCGGCACGAAGATCATCGCCCATGTCTGCAACGACCAGGGGCACTGGGGCGCGGGGTTCGTCCTCGCCGTGTCCCGGCGCTGGCCAGAGCCCGAGCGGGACTATCGCAGATGGCACAGGGAGCGCGTCGGCAACGACTTCGCCCTCGGCGCCGTCCGGGTCGTGGAGGTCCAGCCGTCGGTGTTCGTGGCCAACATGGTCGGGCAGCACGGCATCAAGACGGGCAGTTCCGGCCCGCCGGTCCGCTATGAGGCGATCGGGCGGGCGCTGACGACGGTCGGCGACCGGGCGCTGGACCTGGGCGCTTCGGTGCACATGCCGAGGATCGGCTGCGGCCTGGCCGGTGGCCGGTGGGACAAGGTCGAGCCGCTGGTCGTGTCGGCACTCTGCGATCGGGACGTGCCTGTGACGGTCTATGACTTCTGATTGTCTTCTGCCGCTGGTTTACGACCCTGCGCCGCCGACCTGATTGTCATCGAATCCGGGGCCGTTCGGTGACGGGGTCAGCGGTGGCCGCAACGGGCCGTCCGCCGCCGCCACAGTCGTCGCGCACCGGCAGCTCACGGCTTGCGAGGTGCCGGTCATTGCCGCGGCGTGGTCGCCAGCGGCGCGGTCATGAACGACACGACCGGCACCGCCACGACCTCGGCCGGCTTCGTGGCACGCACGTTCGTATGCGCGGCCGGCACAGTGGTGGCGGCGACGTCCGGCGCAGCGGTCCGCTGCGTCCCGGCGCCTGTCGCGGCACGCCCTGCCGCGGTGAAGCCCTCCGCGCCGCGCGCAGTCGCAGCACGCCCTGACGGAGAGGAGCCCTCCGCAACGACCGGACTCGCCGCACGCCCTGACGCGATGAAGCCCCCCGCGCCGGCCACGGTCGAAGCACGCCCTGACGACGTGGAGCTCTCCGCAGCGGGCGTCGTGGGGGCCGGTTCAGCAGTTGCGCGCTCAGGCAAAACCTCTCCGTTCGTCGCACCGTCGGTCATCGTCGCTGGTGGCGGCGGCGTGGATTGAGGTGGGGCGGTGGGGTCGGTGCCGTTGAGGAAGGCGGTTGCCTGGGCGGTGAGGTCCGCCGCGCCGATCGCGTCTGCCCAGCGGGCGATCTCGGCGGCAAGGGCGACGGCCCCGGCTTCGTTGCCGGCGGCTCGGGCGAGGACGGCGAGGAGAAGCTGCTGCGACAGCGTGCCCGGGACGTTGCCGGCGGCGGCGCCGAGTTCGGTGGCGCGGCGCCAGCGGACGAGGGCTGCCTCGTCGTCGCCGTTGTCGTGGTCGTGGCCGCCCAGGTGGCGCAGCGCCTCGCGGGCGAGGAGCGGGTCGGCGGCGCCGGCCTGGAGCGCCGCCTCGTAGTGCGGCGGCGCGGTGGTCGGCGAGTCGAGGAGGTTGTCGGAGATCAGGCCCTGGTACATCTCCGCCCAGCCGCGGCGGACCTCGTCCGGCGCCGTCAGCGCCAGGTCGGCGGCGCGGCGCAGCAGAGCGGCGGCCGGTCCGCGCTGGGAGAGCATGGCCCGGTATTCGTGGCGCAGGCCGGTGAACGTGAGATCCCACCGCCCGGCGTCATCGAGGGAAGGGGCGAGCCGGGTGGCGTTGGCGAGGCGGTCGGGGGCGCTGGCCGTACCGGCGAACCAGTCAGCATCGACGGCCACCTGCGCGAAAGTCAGAGCCAGCAACGGGTCTTCGGCCGGCGCCGCGTCGAGCAGGGCCGTCGCGTCCTGCCACCGGCCGGCGTGGGCGAGGGCGCGGGCGGCGGAGGCGAGGGCTCGCCGGGGAACTGCGATCTCGGTCATGATGGCGACAGTAGTAATCACAAAAACTATCCTCAAGAAAACTACTTTTCGAGGGAGCTGCGATCAAGGACGACGTCGAGCAGCACATCGGCATCTGGGAACGCGAGCTGCCGTGGCTCGACCCGGTGAAAGAGGCGATCTTCATGCGGCTCAGCATCCTGGCCCGGCATACTTCGCAGCTGCGCCGTGACACGTTGGCCGCCGATGGGCTGCCGCATTGGCAGTACAAGATTCTGATGAAGCTGCGGAGGCTGGGTCCGCCGTACGCCGCGAGCCCGTCCGAACTCGCCGACACGCTCGGGCTGACCAGGGGCGCGCTGTCCGCACGCCTCGCGCCGATGCAGGAGGCGGGGCTCATCGACCGGACGGGCGACGCGGAGGATCGGCGGCGGGTGCACGTACGGCTGACGGAGGTCGGCAGCGCCGCGTTCGAGCAGCAGGCGGGTCGCGAGGACCACGGCGAGGCGGCGCTGCTGGAGGCGCTCACCGCGGACGAACGGCAGACCCTCGCCGAGCTGCTGCGCCGTCTCGTCCTGGCCGCCGAGGAACGCTAGGCACGCATCGCGGCCAGCAGCTTCCGGGCCGTCGCGTCGTGGCACAGCACCGTGGCGTCCAGCCGCAACCGCGACGTCCGGCATGCCACCGCAACCGCGACCTCCGGCATGCCACCGTAACCGCGACGTCCGGCATGCCACCGCAGCGGCGGCGTCCGGCATGCCACCGCAGCGGCGGCGTCCAGTTCGTCGCAGCCACTACGACACTCGGACCGTCACGTAGCGGCCGCGTACCGCAGCAGCACCACCCCGTTGGCGAACGGACGCGACTCGAGCAGCCGCAGCCGCAGCGACGTGCCGGGGCGGAAGAGCGGATGGCCCGCACCCAGGACCGCCGGGTGCACGTAGAGGCGGTACTCGTCCACCAGGCCGTGCGACTGGAACGTCGTGAGCAGGTCCGGTCCGCCGACGAACAGGTCGCCGGCGGCCGCCGACCTGAGCGCCGCCACCTCGGCGGGCACGACCTCGCGGACGATCGTGCTGTTCCACTCCGCCGACCGCAGGGTGCGGGAGTAGACGACCTTCGGCACGTCGCGCCAGATGCGGGCGTAGTCCGCGACGACCTTCGGCGCCGCCGGGTCCTCGTCGGCGTAGGGCCAGAAGCCGGACATCAGCTCGTAGGACACGCGGCCGTTGAGCATCCCGCCGGAGGCGGCGATCTCCTCGTTGAAGTGGGTGTGCAGCTCGTCGGAGATGTCCTGCCATTCGAGGCTCCGCGAACTGGTCTCGAAGTAGCCGTCCAGTGACACCGACATCATGAAAATGATCTTGTTCAAGAGGGAACGTCCTTCCGGAGGTAGGGACTTTCCCGTACTGACGAAGCGCGGCGGCCGGACTCATCGCTCACGCGAAAAGCAGCGCGAGCAGTTCCCGGCGGGCGGCGCCGAACCCGGGCGCGTCCACCGCCCGCGGCCGTGGCAGCGTCACCGGCCGGTCCTCGGCGATCCGGCCGGCGTCCAGCACCAGCACCCTGTCCGCGAGCAGCAGTGCCTCATCGACGTCGTGCGTGACGAACAGCGCCGCGAAGCCGTGCGTGGCGCGCAGCCGCCCGAAGAGACCCTGCATCCGCAGCCTGGTCAGCGCGTCCAGCGCACCGAAGGGCTCGTCGAGCAGGAGGAGGTCCGGTTCCCGTACCAGCGCCCGGGCGAACGCGACGCGCTGCGCCTGCCCTCCGGACAGCTCCGCGGGCCAGGCGTCCCGGCGGTCGGCGAGACCGACCTCGTCCAAGGCGGCGTCGACGCGTGAGCGCAGGTCAGCACCGCGCACGCCGAGGGCGACATTGGCCGCGACCCGCTTCCACGGCAGCAACCGGTGCTCCTGGAACACGACCGCCGTCGTGCCGGCGGTCCGGACGTCGCCGGTCGCCTCGCCGTCCAGCCCGGCGAGGATCCGCAGCAGCGTGCTCTTGCCGGATCCGCTACCGCCGAGCAGCGCCACGACCTCGCCGGGCGCGATGGTCAGGTCGACGCCGTCCAGGACGACGGTGGGGCCGAACGCGCGCCGGACCCCGGCGGCGTTCACCGGGCCCGCAGTCCGTGCCGCCATGCCAGCAGCCTCCTCTCGCCGAGTCGCAGCAGCAGGTCCGAGAGAAGGCCGAGCAGCGCGTAGGTGACGAGGCCGAGCACGACGACGTCGGTCTGGCTGAACTCGCGGGCCTCCATCATCATGAAGCCGAGGCCGCCCTGCCCGTTGACCTGCTCGCCGACGACGAGGCTGAGCCAGCCGGCGGCGAACGCGAGCCGCACGCCGAGGAACAGCGACGGCAGCGCCCCGGGCACGACGACGTGCCGGACCCGTTCGAGCGCGGTGAGGCCGCAGGTGCGGGCCGCTTCCACGAGGCGCTCGTCGATGTTGCGGATGCCGGCGTACGTGTTGAGGTAGATCGGGAAGAACGCGCCGAGCGCCACGAGGGTCACCTTCAGGGACTCGCCGATGCCGACCCAGATGATGAGCAGCGGCACCAGGCCCAGGTGCGGCAGCATCCGGGCCATCTGCACCGTCGGGTCGACCAGGTCGTCGCCGAGCCGGGCCAGCCCGGCGAGCGTGCCGAGCGCGAGGCCCAGCAGCCCGCCGATGAGCAGCCCGAGGACGGCCCGCTGGACGGAGTCGAGCAGGTATTGGCCGAGCGTGCCCTCCAGCGCCAGCCGCCATCCGGTGGCGAGGACCGTGCTCGGCGCGGGCAGCTTGTCAGGGTCGAGCAGCCCGCCCCGGACGCCGCCCTCCCACGCGGCGAGCAGGGCGAGCGGCGTCACCGCCCGCAGCCAGCGCCGGGCGGCGGGCCGGCGGCGGGGGGCAACGCCCGCCACCGCGGCCCGCCGGTCCAGGAGCGTCGTCATCGCAGAATGTCCGAGAACTGATCGTCGATGCGGCCCTTGATGTCGACCTTGCCGGGGATCAGCTGGAGCTCGGTGAACCCGTCGGCGATCTGCTGCAGCTCGTCGCCGATCGCGCCGTCGATCGGGGCCAGGGGCTGGGCGCTGCGGTCCAGGGCGCGGCGGGCGACGTCCTCGGGGATGTTCAGCTCCGGCGCGAGGATCTTGACGCGCTCCTCCGGGTTGCCGATGCCCCAGTCGGTGACCTCGCGGTACGTCTTCAGGAACTCGCGGATCTTGCCGGGCTTCGACTTCAGCGCCTGCGGCGACACGAGGATGTACTCGCGGTTGTTGGCCAGGCCGGTCGCGTCGACGAGCACCTTCACGCCGGGGGTCTCGGCGAGCGAGAAGTAGGGGTCCCAGATGATCCACGCGTCGACCTGGTCGTTGTCGAAGGCGGGCCGGGCGTCCGCGGGCTTGAGGTACTGAACGTCGATGTCCTTGATGGTCATGCCGTTCGCCTCGAGGAGGCGCACGAGCAGCCAGTTGACGTTCGACCCCTTGTTGAGTGCGACCTTCTTGCCCTTGAGGTCCTTGAAGGAGTTGTACCCCTTGGCCGCCTTGACGAGGACGGCTTCGCCCTTCGGCACCGGCTTGGAGGTGCCGATGATCCTGAAGTCGATCTTGCCGGCGGCCGCGAAGATCGGCGGGGCCTCACCGACCTGGCCGATGTCGATGGCGCCGGCCTTGATGCCCTCGGTGAGCGCCGGACCGCTCTCGAACAGCGACCAGGTGGTGCCGGCGGCCTCGGCCTTGCGCGCCTTGACCAGGCTGAGCCCGCCGAAGCGCTGGTAGCCGACCTTCAACGGCTCCTCGGCCGCGCCGGGCTTCGCGGCGGCCGGCTCCTTGTCGGCGGCACACCCCGCGGCCAGGGTGGTGCCCAGCAGAACCATGACACCGGTCAGGACGACCGAGAGCCGACGCATCGATGACGCTCCTCATTGACGGACTTGTGTGGCGGCACTATACCCACAACACCTACCGTTTGACTAGGAAAAGACGGGACCGGGGTTGTCGGCGTCACACGGTCTGCCGCACACTGCGGGGCGTGGACGACGCCGTAGCCGCGGTCATCCGGCGCATGGAGGACGGCCTGGACAGGCTCGCGCCCGACGACGCCCGGCGGCACTTCCACGGGACGTACCTGCGCACCACGCATGCCGTCGCGGCCGAGATCGAGCGGGGCGGGTTCCTGGACGCCGCGTGGCTGAACCGGTGGGACGTCGCGTTCGCCGAGTTCTATCTGGAAGCGTTCGAGGCGGACGGGACCGGGGGAACGGTGCCGCGGCCGTGGCGGATCGCGTTCGACACCGCGCGGGACCGGCCGGGGCTGCCGCCGCTGCGGCACGTGCTGCTCGGCATGAACGCGCACATCAACTACGACCTGCCGCAGTCGCTGATCGCGGTGATCAGCGAGGCGGAGTTCGACGACCCCGCCGTGCGCGCCGCCCGCGAACGCGACCACACCCACATCGACACGGTCCTGCTGGCGAGGGTCGGCGCCGAGGAGGCCGAAGGCCGCACCGCCGCCCGGCCGGGCCTGCTGGACCGGGCGCTCGCGCCGGCGAGCCGGGCCGCGACCCGGCGGCTGCTGACCGAGGCGAGGGCGAAGGTGTGGCGCAACACGGCCGTCCTGGACGCCGCGCGCCGCCGCGGACCTCAGGAGTACCAGAGCGGCGTCCGGCACCTCGAGGACGCCTCAGCGGCGAAGCTCGCCACGCTCACGGCACCGGGACAGGTCCTGCTGCGCCTCGCCCGCACGGGCTTCGGCGTGCTCATCCCTGGAGCGTAGGAGCGTGCTCATTCCCGGAGCGTAGGAGCGGGTCAGGGGGAACTCAGGGTCGGCTGGCAGGAAAGCCCTGACGCGGCGCACAGCCGGGCGCACCACACTTGGGCCATGACCGTTCGCCGTACTTTGCAGGCCGTCGGCGCCGCGCTCGCCGGCGCCGTCAGCGCACCCGACGCCGCCGCCCCGCCCGCCGACCCGCGCGAGGTGCGGGTCCTGCTGACGGAGATCGGCCTGTTGCGGCCGCGCTCCCCGCTGTCGGACGTGCCGCTCACGCTGTGCCGCTTCCAGTCCCGCGCCGGGCTCGCCATCGACGGCGTCGCCGGGCCGAAGACCGTGCAGGCGCTCACGCGGGCCGCCCGCGAGGCCCGCCACATCCGGAGCCTGGGCCTCGCGGCGTAAGCCTCACAGCCAGCCGTTGCGCCGCAGCGCCCGGTGCAGCAGCAGGCCGCTGCCCAGCATCAGCGCCAGGGCGTAGAAGTAGCCGTACCGCCAGTGCAGCTCCGGCATGAAGACGAAGTTCATGCCGTAGACGCCCGCGATGGCGGTCTGCAGCGCGGCGAGCGCCGCCCACGACGCGATCTTGCGCATGTCGTCGTTCTGGTCGATGGTGACCTGCGCCAGCCGGGCCTGCAGGATCGAGTTGAGGATGTCGTCGTGGTTGACGACCTGCTCCACGACCCTGGTCTCGTGGTCGTTGACGTCGCGGAAGTACCGCCGGATCTCCTTGGCGAGGGCGAACGTCTGCTTGTCCAGCAGCGTCAGCAGCGGCCGCTGCAACGGCACCGCCGCGGTGCGGAACTCCATCAGCTCCCGCTTCAGCTGGTAGACGTGCTCGATGCTGATGCCGCTGTTCCGGCGGAACACGGCCTTTTCCAGTTCCTGCACGTCGGTGTCGAACGCGGTGACGATGGCCAGATACGCGTCGACGATCCGGTCCAGGATGGCGTGCAGCACCGCCCACGGCCCGGCCGCGAGGTGCGCCGGGTTGGCCTCCAGGTCCTGCCGGGCGGCGCGCAGCTCACTCGCCTCGCCGTGACGGACCGTGACCACGAAGTGGCCACCGAGGAACACCCTGACCGAGCCGGTGTCGATGACCTCGCTGGTCTCGGTCAGCTCCGCGTGCGGCAGGTACCGGGCGGTCCGCACCACGAAGAACGTCACGTCCTCGTACCGCTCGACCTTCGGCCGCTGCGGCGACGGGTTCAGCGCGTCCTCGACGGCCAGGGGATGCAGCCCGAACACCTTCTCGACGTCGGCGAACTGCTCCGGATCCGGTTCGTGCAGCCCGATCCAGACGAATGCGTCCGGTCGCTCCCGGGCCCGTTCGTACAGCGCGCCGAGCGGCAGGTCGTCCGGTTGGCGGACCCCGCCGACATACAGCGCGCAGTCGACAACCGCGGGCCGAGAGTCCAGTTGCACCTGAAAAGCACCTTTCGTGGAGGCCAGACGTATCGCGGGGGCTCCTGGTTGCGTACCCACCCGGGTTCCTCCATGAACACCCGCGCGACCAGTCGCCGCCCGCTTGTCGGATCACCCGTTGCGACGACCGGCTGTCCGGCCACCGGCCGGTCGGATGGTCCCTCCACCTGGACAGAGGTTCACGGACCGTCACGGCGGACCGTATCGTCGCAGCATGGCAGCTCTCACCTTCGCAGTGGACCGACTCGCTGCCGCGACGGTGCTGACGTGTCACGGCGCGCTGGTCGCGGCCAGCGCGATGCAGCTGGAGACCGCGCTCTCCCAGCTGCTGCTCCGCCCGGAGCCCAGGATCGTCATCGACCTCGCGAAGGTCACCGCCATCGACTGCACCGGCGTCATGATGCTGCGCGTCACCGCGGGTATCGCCCTTGAACAGGGCGGATCCCTGGTGCTGGCGCTGCCCACCGCCGGGGTCGTCCACACGCTGCGTGAAGGCGGGACGCTGTCGACGATCCCGACCTACCGGTCGCTGGACAGCGCCCTGGCCGGCGACCCGCACGGCCTGGTCACCGACGCGGACGTCGCCGCCCAGTCCGCGGCCACCCCGTGGCCGATGAACGCCGACCGCCGCCGCAGCGCATAGGCCGGCGCGGCGCCTCCTGGACCAGCGAAGCACCGCGCGGCATGTGGCATGCGGAGGGTCAGCGGGGCTCGCCGCGGTAGGTGCCGAACGACCACAGGTTGCCCTCGGGGTCGTGGACGATGAAGTCGCGGGAGCCGTAGTCCTGGTCGGCGAGCTCCTTGTGCACCTTGGCGCCGGCGGCGACCGCCCGCGCGTAGAGGCCGTCGGGGTCGTCGGTGACCACGTAGGCGCCGAACGTGCCGGGGCGCATGGGCCAGGTGTCGCCGTCCGTGTCGCGGACGCTGCCGAGCATGATGCCGCCGCCGAGCGGCCAGGCGAGCTCGGCGTGGTCGACCCGGTCGCCGTCGCCGTGCACGACGACCTCCCGGAAGCCGAACGCGTCGACGAGGAAGCGGATCAGGGCACGGGCGTCGGTGGCCCGGAGCGTCGGCCAGACCTGCGGCGAAGGTGAAGTCATGCGTCCCAGTCTGCCGACCAGGGCACCTCGGGGTCTTGGACGTTTCGGAACGGTGGCAACTGCTCCTCGGCGAGCCACCGCGCCGGCGGGCAGCCCGCGAGCGCGCTGAACTCGCGTGTGAGATGCGCCTGGTCGTAGTAGCCGCAGCCGGCCGCGAGCGCCGCGAGGGAGTCCGCGCCGTCCTGCAGGCGGCGGCGCGCGACGTCGAAGCGCGCGACCCTGGCCGCCGCCTTCGGGGAGAGGCCGATCTCGACGTTGAAGCGGCGGCTGAGGTACCGCCCGCTCCACCCGACCTCCCGGGCCACGGCGGCGGTGCTGACCGTGCCGGTGCGCAGCATCCGCCACGCGTGCACGACCTCCGGCGCGGGCAGGACCGGCGACGCGAGACGGGCGGCGAACATCTCGTCGACGATCCGGAAGCGCTCGGGCCACGTGCCGGCGGAGCGGACCCGGTCGCGCAGCACGTCGACGAACGGGCCGAGCACGTCGCCGGCGGCGACGTCGAGGTTGGCGAGCTCGCCGGCGGGCAGCCCGAGCAGGGTCCGCGCGCCGAGCGGCGACAGCGCGATCTGGATGCCGGACTGCCGCCCGTCGTGCACGATCGTCGCCGGCGTGGTGTGCAGCCCGCCGAGCAGCGTGTCGTAGACGCCGGGCGGCGTCGCCGGGTCGGGGTGCGATGCGACCCGCAACGGGTCGTCGAGGGTCACGATGAGCGTCAGGAACGGTGACGGCAGGCCCCGGTGCACGGCGGGCGCGACGCCGGTCTCGCGGTAGCCGCTGTACCAGCCGGCGAACGGCCGCACCAGCGGCCCCGCGGGGCGGCGCACGTATTGCGAGAGCACCCCGTCACCGTAACGCCCCGCTCAGCTGACCGCGCTCTCCAGCTGCGCCTTCGTCATCTTCGAGCGGCCCTTGACCCCTTTGCGCCTCGCCTCCTCATAGAGCTGGTCGCGGGTGCGACCGCCCGGGCCGGAGTGCGAGCGCAGCCCGCCGCGCCGCGCGGAGGAGATGTCCCCGGTCGACGTGCGGCTCGACGTGCGGGCCTCGCCGGCGCGCGCCCGCTCCTTGTTCACCACGCGGGCCGCGATCTCCTCCGCGACGTCCTCGGACCGGCCCTGCGCCTTCTGCTGCCGTTTAATGTGTCCGTACTGCCGTTCTCGCTTGTCGCTCCACGCCTGCTGCGGCATGACGGACCTCCAACCTTCGCGATGATCACAGGACGTCGTGCTTCTCCCCATACCCACCTGGACGGGATCGACGCGCCCCGGCGACGAGGTCGGCGACGATCCGGTCCCACACCCCCGGCCGGCGCAGCATCGCGTGACCGTCGCCCGCGACGAGGGTGAACTCGGCACCGGTGCTCGCGGCGTACCGGGCGGACATCGCCGGGTCCGTGATCCGGTCCTCGGCGCCGTGCGCGAGCACGACCGACCCGGGCACGTCGGGGGCCCCGAACGGGTCACCCGGCTCGATCGGCTCGTTCGGCTCGATCCACGGCGCGAGCGCGCACACCCCCGAGACCCGCGACGCGAGCCGCAGCGCGGTGCGACCGCCCATCGAGTGACCGACGAGCACGACGGGGCTGCCGGGCTGCCGCCGGGCGGCCTCCCGCAGCGCCCAGCCCGCGTCGGCGACCGGATGCCGGTGGGGTTCGTTCCAGCCGCGGTACCGGTACCGCAGCCGCCAGACCGCGACGTCGGGGAACCGCCGCCGGACGGACCACCCGAACGGCACCATGCGCAGGTAGGCCAGGCCCCGCGGGGACCGGGCGAGGCTGCGGGCTCGGCCGCCGGGCAGCAGCACCACGACCGCCGCCGCGCCGTGCTCGGGACCCGTCGTGACCAGGCAAGGTTCGCTCACCCTGGTCATTCGGTGCCGGACCGTCACCGGATGGGTGACCAATCCGGGCCGCGACGGGCACCGAATGACGGCTGTGAAAACGGTAGCTGTCATCGGAGCCGGGAGTGTCCGGCCTCACCGCGGCGTACGTGCTGCGGCAGGGCCGGGACGTCACCCTATTCGGCGGCCATGTTCGACGCGGCGATCGGTGCGCGGCTCTGGCCGGACTACGTCGCCACCCTCGACGAGGTGCTGGCCCCCGGCGGCCGGATCGGGCTGCAGGCGATCACGATGGCGCACGCGCGGATGCTGGCGACCCGGGACACGTACACGTGGATTCAGACGTACGGCTTCCCCGGCGGGCTGCTGCCCTCACAGACCGCGATCGACGAGGCCCTGGCCGGGCACACCCGCCTGGCGGTGCTGGACCGGCACTCGTTCGGGCCGCACTACGCGACGACCCTGCGGCTGTGGCGGGAACGCTTCGCGGCCCACACCGCCGAGGTCGCCGCGCTCGGCTTCGACGCCACGACCTCGCCGAGGGGCTGCGCCAGGTGTGGCGGAACGCCCGCGCGCACCGGCTCACCGGCGGCGTGGCGAAGGTGAGCCGGCTGCGGGCGGTCCGGGCCGCGCTGCGGCTCGGCGTCCTCGGCCCGCGCCCGAAGGCCCCCGACGCGCAGGCGAAGCTCGCCGGCACGATCCACAGCCGGGAGCGCGACCGGGCCGCGATCAGCTACCACTACGACCTGTCCAACGCGTTCTACCAGCTCATCCTCGACGAGCACATGGCGTACTCCTGCGCGTACTGGACCTCGGCCGGACCCGGGTACGGCCTCGCCGACGCCCAGCACGACAAGCTGGAGCTGATCTGCCGCAAGCTCGGCCTGCGACCGGGCATGCGGATGCTCGACGTCGGCTGCGGCTGGGGGTCGCTGAGCCTGCACGCCGCCCGGCACCACGGCGTCGAGGTCGTCGGCGTCACCCTGTCCGAGCAGCAACGCGCGTTCGTCACCGGCCGCGTCGCCGAGGAAGGCCTGACCGGTGTCGAGATCCGGCTGCAGGACTACCGGGACGTCGCCGACGGGCCGTTCGACGCGATCGCCACGGTGGAGATGGGCGAGCACGTCGGCGCCGAGGCCTACCCGGCGTTCGCCGCCGGGCTGCACGGGCTGCTCGCTCCGCGCGGCCGGCTCCTGGTCCAGCAGATGTCCCGGCGCGGGCACGCGCCCGGCGGCGGCGCGTTCATCGAGTCCTACGTGGCGCCCGACATGCACATGCGCCCCGTCGGTGAGACGGTCGCGCTGCTGGAGGACGCCGGCCTGGAGGTGCGCGACGTGCACGCGATGCGGGAGCATTACGTGCGCACCGTCCACGCGTGGCTCGCCACCCTGGAGCGGCGCTGGGACGACGTCGTCGGCCTCGTCGGCGAGCCCGTCGCCCGGGTGTGGCGGCTGTATCTCGTCGGCGGTGCGCTCACGTTCGAGGAGGGCAGGATGGGCGTCGACCAGATCCTCGCGGTGCGCCGCACCCCTGACGGCGACAGCGGCCTCGGCGCGGTCCCGCGGTGAGCCCGCTGCTCGCGTCGCTGCTGGGCACCCTCGCCGCCGCGTTCGCGGTCGTCCTGGTGCGTTCGCGATCGGCGCGGCGACGGGCCGGCACCGGGTCGTCGACGTCGCCTGGGGGCTCGGCTTCGCCGCCGTCGCGGTCACCGGCCTGGTCCTGTCCGGCGGGCACGGCGACCCGGCGACCCGCTGGCTCGTCACCGCCCTCACCGTGATCTGGGGCGTGCGGCTCGCCCTGCACATCGGGATCCGGTCGGTCGGCGCCCCCGAGGACCCGCGCTACGAGCGGCTGCTGGCGAAGGCGAAGGGCAGCCGCACCGCGTACGCGTTCCGCATGATCTACCTGCTGCAGGGTGTCACGCTGTGGTTCGTGTCGCTGCCGGTGCAGGTCGCGCAGCACCACGACGCGCCGCTGTCCTGGTGGGCGGCGATCGGGGTGGCGGTGTGGCTGACCGGCTTCACGTTCGAGGCGGTCGGCGACGCGCAGCTGGCCCGCTTCCGGCGCGACCCGGCCAACCGCGGCAAGGTCCTGTCCAGCGGGCTCTGGCGGTTCACCCGGCATCCCAACTATTTCGGGGACGCCTGCGTCTGGTGGGGGCTGTTCGCGCTGGCCTGCATGCAGTGGCAGGGCTGGCTCACGGTGCTGTCGCCGCTGCTGATGACATGGTTCCTGGCCGGCAAGACCGGCAAGCCGATGCTGGAGGAGCAGCTGCGGCAGACCCGGCCCGGCTACGCCGACTATGTCGAGCGGACCAGCGGCTTCATCCCCCGCCCGCCGAAGCCGGCATCGAGTGCAACCGGTCGAGGAGGCGCTTGAGCTCGGCGAGGTGCTCCGGCGGGTACACCCGGCCGGCCGGGTCGACGACCCGCTGCACCGGCTGGAGCAGCCGCCACGCCTCGGCGACCTCGCCGAGCTGCGCGAGCGCCTGCGCGTCGAGCCAGTCGCAGTAGTCGCGGGCCACCCCGGCGCCGCGCAGCTGCGCGGTCAGCACCAGGACCGCCTCGTCCATGCCGGCGCCGAGCAGCAGCCGGGCGAGGGCGTCGGTGCCGAGGATCCACTGCCTGGTCCCGGGCGCGATCTCCCGCAGCGTCTCGAACGCGTCGACGGCGTCCTGGGTGCGGCCCGCGCCGACCAGGCTGCGCCCGAGGTCCAGCAGCGTGTCGGCGGCCTGCGCCGGGTCGCCCGAGCCGTCGGCGATCGCGTCGAGCATCGACTGGGCGAGCTCGACGTTGCGCTCGGCCTTGCTGCGCCGCTCGTCGGGGTCGGCGTAGCCCTGGTGCTCCAGGCGGATCGCCTCGCGCGGCGCCGACGGCCACTCCACGATC
Organism: Dactylosporangium sp. NPDC005555; assembly: GCF_040605635.1. NCBI lineage: Bacteria > Bacillati > Actinomycetota > Actinomycetes > Micromonosporales > Micromonosporaceae > Dactylosporangium > Dactylosporangium sp. NPDC005555. Next base: position 33,256 of record NZ_JBEXDG010000046.1, on the reverse strand, counting down.
CCGATGCCCTGCACGGTGCCGGTGCCGTGCCCGGTGCCGACTCCGGTGCCGTGCCCGCGGTCGACGAACACGTCCGGCGCGGCGCCGCCCTTGATCCGGACCAGGTGCTCATGGACGCGCCCCTTCCAGCGCAGCCGCGCCGGGCGGAAGAGCCGCGCGGTGCGGAACGTGTAGGGCAGCTCGTCGTGAGCATTGTCGATGTCCACCAGCAGCGCGTCGGCGGTCGTGGCGGCGAGGACCTCGCGCAGCTTGCCCGGCGTGGCGACGGCCCGGTCGTCGGCGTCGATGCTGAGCACCCAGTCGGCGGGTGCCCACGGCGCGCCGCGGGCCGCCGCGGCCTCGGCGAGTGCGGAGTTGCGGGCGGCGGCGAAGTCACCGGTCCAGGTGCCGTGGCTGACGACGGCGCCGAGGTCGACCGCCATCGCCGGGGTGTCGTCCTTGGAGCCCGTGTCGTGGACGTGGATCGTGTCGACGACCCCGCGCAGCGACGTCAGGCACCGGGACAGCATGGCGGCCGAGTCACGCACGATCAGCACGGCGGCGAGGTTCACCTCCGCCCGATCGGCGGCCGCCCGGCCGAACTGAGCGTTTAGCCCGGCGGGTCACCATAGACGTACGGCGATCGTGGTGCCCCGACCGGCGCGGCCGGACCGTGGTGCTCATCACACCTTGCCTGGCGAGCCTCCGCGGCGCCCGGGTCCTTGACCACGGCGTCCCGGTCGGTTCTGGTCGGGAAGGGCTCCCACCTGTACGTCCTTCAGGTGACCGTCCGCCAGAACGGGAATGTTCTCGATGATCAGAAGCTTGACCACAGGATGTGACCGCAAACCCCGTGCGACTGGTGCTCGTCCTCGGATCGCTCATCGCCATCGGCCCGCTGACCATCGACATGTACCTGCCGGCGCTGCCGAGCATCACCGATGACCTGCACACCTCCTCGACGGCCGTGCAGCTCACCCTCACCGGCACCCTCGCCGGGCTCGCGCTCGGGCAGCTGGCGATCGGGCCCTGGTCCGACGCGGTCGGCCGGCGCCGGCCGCTGCTCGCCGGGCTCCTCCTGCACGTCCTCGCCTCCGTCGCCTGCGTGTTCGCGCCCGACGTGGCCGTCCTCGGCGGGCTGCGGGTCCTGCAGGGCCTCGGCGTCGCCGCGTCGTCGGTGGTCGGCCTGGCGATCGTGCGGGACCTGTTCAGCGGCTCCGCGTTCGCCCGCCTGTTCTCCCGGCTGATGCTGGTCATGGGCGCCGCGCCCATCCTCGCGCCGACGCTGGGCAGCGCGGTGCTGCGCTGGACCGAGTGGCGCGGCGTCTTCGTCGTCCTCGCCGTCTTCGGGGTGCTGCTCACGATCCTCGCCGCGCTCGCGCTGCCCGAGACGCTGCCGCCGGCCCGGCGCCGCTCCGGTGGCGTCCTCGCCACCCTCGGCGTCTACGGCTCGCTCCTGCGCGACCGGATCTTCGTCGGCCTGGTCCTCGTGGCGGGCTTCGCCATGGCCGCGCTGTTCGCCTACGTCGGCGGCTCCTCGTTCGTGCTGCAGGAGGTCTACGGCCTGAGCGAGGCCCAGTTCGGTCTGGCCTTCGGCGCCGGTGCGGTCGGACTGATCGGTGGCACGCAGTACAACGTGCGGCTCCTTCGCCGGTACACGCCGCAGCGCATCCTCATGTCGGCCCTGATCGCCGGCACGGTCGCCGGCGTGGTCCTGGTCACCTTCGCCGCCACCCACCTCGGGGGGCTACCCGCCCTGCTCGCGGCGCTCTGGGCGCTGCTGACCGCGGCCGGCCTGGCCCTGCCCAACGCCCCGGCCCTGGCCATGTCCCGCCACGGTGAGGCGGCCGGCACCGCGGCGGCACTGCTCGGTGCGGTCCAGTTCGGCGTCGGCGCGGTCGCGGCCCCGCTGGTCGGCGTCCTGGGCACGGGCGCGATGGCGATGGCGGTGGTGATCGCCGGCGGCATGCTCGTTGCGACGGTGACCCTGCTCGTGGTCGTCCGCCCCGGATCGCTCCCGCCGGTCCCGGACGACGACCTCGAAGCGGCCGCGCTGGCCGGCGCGGCCCATTGACCCGGGCACCGGCGGTCGCCCGGCCGGGTGAATGACGAAAAAAGCGGATCCAGTCGGCGACTGGATCCGCTTTTTCGTGCGCCGTGCCACGCCGCGCCCGGCGGAGGCGCGCGGCGGTGGCTTCCGGTCAGCGGCCGGCGGCGGCGTGATACTGGTCGACGATCTCCTGCTTGATCCGGCCACGGTCGGAGACCTGGTAGCCGGCGCCCTGCGCCCATTCCCGGATCGCCCGGTTCTGGTCGCGGTCGCCGCGGGCGGCACCCCGGCCCCGCCCGGACCCGGAGCGGGTCGCGGCGACCGTGCCGCGCCCGACCTTCGCGCCGGCGGAAACATAGGGCTTCAGCGCGGCGCGCAGTTTCTCGGCGTTCTTCTTCGACAGGTCGATCGCATACTGCACGCCGTCGAGACCGAACTGCACGCTCTCGTCGGCCGGCTTGCCGTCCAAGTCGTCGATCAGTTCTTGAATGACGCGCTTGGCCATGACGGCGCCTCCTCGGCAACGGAACGGGTGACGGTGCCGACCGAACGGCCGACCATCGCAGGAATAGTATCGCCCATTCTGCGGATTTGAAGCGCACTCGGTTTCAAATAGGCACCATCACCGATCGTGGTGGTTCAATTACGACACGGCCCTGATGCCGCACATGATCCGAGCATCGGCGAGACTCTACCCATGGCGAACACTTCCACACCCGATTGGGGCGACCTGCTGGTCGGGCAGTTGGCGTTCTACTGGGACGCGCATCTGCGGCCCAGGCTGGACGGGCTCACCGACGAGGAGTATTTCTGGGAACCGGCGGAGGACTGCTGGTCGGTCCGTCCCGACGAGGACGGGAATTACCGCGTCGAGCACGGCCCGGATGCCGACCCACCGCCCGTGACGACGATCGCTTGGCGCATGATGCACATCGCGGTCGGTTGTTTCGTGATCCGGAGCAGCACGTTCTTCCGCGAAGGAAGCGCCGGCGACGACGCCGACATGTTCGACCCGCGGCACGTCCCCGCGGATCTGCCGCACACCGCGCGGGAAGGCGTCGCGTTCCTGGAGGACAGTTACCGAGAGTGGCACGGCCACGTTTCCTCGCTCGACCCGGCCGGGCTCAGCGCGCCATTGGGACCGAAGGGCGCCTATTTCTCCGCGGACCCGATGGCGGCGCTGATCGCGCACGTCAACCGCGAGACGATGCACCACGGCGGCGAGATCGGCGTGCTGCGGGACCTGTTCCGCACCAGCGGGGCGAAGGGGCGCGACGACCGCCTCACGGTGGCACGTTCATGACATCGACCATCGCCACGGTCTGCAAGACTTCCTGGCACGTCGACGATCGGCGGCCTTCTGTCCGTCCGGTCCGTGCTCCGGGCGCAGTATCTTGACCGCGGGACCCTCGACCGGCTGACCCTGGCGGGGTCGATCCCGACGACGCGCAGGGTCTCGGCGTCGGCGCTGACGACGGCACCGGGCTGCTCGCCGGGGCGCATCGGCAGGTCGACGATCTCCACCCGCGGGTAGCCCTTGGCCTCGCACCAGTCGATGACGATCTCGGCGACGTGCCCGATCGTGGTCGACGCGGCCGGGCCGCCCTTACGGCGCTGCCCGTTGGACAACAGCCGGCGGCCCGGGGCACCCGATCGGACGTCGCCGGCGCCGCCCGCCAACTGCCAGGCTGCTGTGAAGTCTGGCAAAACCCTGGCAAACCCTCACCGGCGGCGGGTTGATGGTCGACGTTGACCCCGTCGGGCCGATCGGCGGTCCGGCGGTACGGCACCACGGATGGAGCACACGTGACCTCGATCAGCGGCATCTCGGGTATCTCCGGCTCGTTCGCCACCCAGCAGACCCGCATGCGGCCCCCGCCGCCGAAGGACGGCCAGGACCCGATGTCGGCGGTCTCCAAGACGCTCGGCCTGTCCTCCGACGAGCTGAAGAGCAAGCTGGACCGTGGTCGGAGCCTCACGGAGGTGGCCGAGGAGCAGGGCGTCTCGCACGAGGACCTGATCGCCGCGATCAAGGCCGGCAAGCCGGCGTCCGCGGCGACCTCGGTCTCGGCCTCGGTCGAGAAGACGGAAGAGGACGACGACGCCGTCGCCGAGCAGATCGCGGCGCAGAAGGGCCGGCCGTCGGGCCCGCCGCCCGGCGGTCCCCGCGGCGGCGCGGCCGGGCTGGCCGACGAGTCGAAGCTGCGACAGCTCAGCTCCCTGCTGGAGACCGACAGCGAGTCCCTGCGCGGCAGCAGCGCCACCGACGTCGTGAAGCGCCTGCAGGACAAGGGCATCGACCTGTCCCGGCTACGCTCGGTCCTCAACAGCGGCGACCTGGTGGACTACGCCGCCTGAGTCTCGGGGGGCACGCAATGGTCGGGACCGGTGTGGAACGCGTGGATCGGCGCGACCGCGGCCGCCACCGGTCGCGCGGCGACCGATGCGACCGTGAGCAGCCCTCGCACCAGGAGCGGCAGGCCGGTGCGGTCGCCGCTCCGCTCAGCAGGTACCGGCTGAGGTAATACAGCGCGAAGGTGCGCTCGAGCCCGTCGGCGGTCACCTCCCGGCGGGGCACGCCCGCCGGTGCGGACACCTCCCGGGCCCTGCCGGCCGCGGCCGGGACGCCGCCGCGCAGCGGGTGCGGCCGGCGGTCTAGCTCCGCGCGATCCGCGTCATCACCGCGAACACCACGGCGAAGACGCCGAGGACGATCGCGTACGGATACCAGGGCGTGGCGAGTGCCCCGGCCGCCACGCCGACCACCACCGGCCCGCTGAGCCCGGCGACGGTGCCGGCCAGCACCGGCCGCGTGATCCGGCGGACCAGCGCGGGCCGCGCCAGGACCGAGATCACCAGTCCGGCGGCGACGGCCGACATGCCGAGGACGAGCACCACGAGCACCGGCAGCAGCGCGATGTCTCGCTGGTGGCACTCGTAAGCGCCGCACATCGTCCGCGGTGTCGCGTCGGCGCGGAGCAGCACCCCGACGGCGCCGAGCAGGCACCATGTCACCACCACGGCCGCGAAGGCCCGGCGCGCGCCGCCATCCATGCCCGACACCCTAGTGCCACCTGCGCGGACGGCTTAATTGGAGACTTACTTTAACTATTAAGGTTGTTTACCTTGTGGTGCCGTCATCGATGGCTGATGATGCAACTGGAGCGGATCCGCCCGTCCCTCCCGCCTACCGAAGGACCACCCGTGCTCGAGAAACTCCCCTCGAGCGCGCGACGCCTCGTGCTCGCCGCGCTCGCCCTGGTGACCGTGCTGGGGGTGAGCCTGGTCATCAGGCCCACCCTGGCCGCCGCCGCCCCGTTCAAGGTGCTCGCCTTCTACAACGGCACCTGGGACGCGGCGCACATCGACTTCGACAAGGAGGCCCGGGACTGGTTCCCGACGGCCGCCGCGCAGAACGGCTTCACCTGGGAGTCGACCACCGACTGGAGCCGGCTCAACACCGGCAGCCTCGCCCAGTACAAGGTCATCATGTTCCTCGACGACGCGCCGCCGTCCGGGCAGCGGGCCGCGTTCCAGCAGTACATGAACAACGGCGGCGCCTGGATGGGCTTCCACGTCAGCGCGTTCACCACCGACCCGAACTCGTGGAGCTGGTACTACAACACGTTCCTCGGCTCAGGCGCGTTCCAGACGAACACGTGGGGCCCGACCCGCGTGACGCTCAAGGTCGAGGACCGCGCGCACCCGTCCACGCTGCGGCTGCCGGCGACGTTCCGGTCGGCGGTCAGCGAGTGGTACTCGTGGAGCAACGACCTGCGGCAGAACCCGAACATCGACATCCTCGCCTCGGTCGACCCGAGCAGCTTCCCGGTCGGCACCGACCCCAACCAGTCCTGGTACAGCGGCTACTACCCGATCCTGTGGACGAACCGTAACTACAAGATGCTGTACGCCAACTTCGGCCACAACGGCATGAACTACTCGACCAACACCCGCACGTCGTCCACGTTCGAGTCCGCCGACCAGAACCGGTGGCTGATCGACGGCATCCTGTGGCTGGCGGGCGCTTCGACCACGCCGCCGTCGCCCTCGCCGACACCGTCGACCTCGACGAGCACCGGACCGATCTCGCCGACCGCGTGGTACAGCGTCATCAACAAGAACTCGGCGAAGTGCGTCGACGCGCGCTCCGCCGGCACCACGAACGGCACGGCGATCCAGCAGTACACGTGCAACGCCTCCACCGCGCAGCAGTACCAGTTCCAGCCGACCAGCGGTGGCTACGTGCGCATCAACAACCGCGGCAACAGCGCGCAGGCGCTCGACATCACCAACGTGTCCAGCGCCGACAACGCGGCGATCCAGACGTGGACGTACGGCGGCGGCACCAACCAGCAGTGGCAGCCGGTGTCCGAGGGCGGCGGCTACTACCACTTCGTGAGCCGGCTGTCGGGCAAGTGCCTGGATGTCCCGGCGGCGTCGACCGCCAACAGCGTGCAGCTGGTGCAGTACACGTGCAACGGCACGGCGGCGCAGTCCTTCCGGCTGTCCTGAAAGTTTCGGCTGTGGAGCGATCCGCTGAGCATTGACGATCGGTGATGCATTGCCCGACCCGGGGACCGGGACTACGGTCTCGCCGTCCCGGGTCGGGCAATTGCCCGGCCGCTTTCGCCTTGTGCACAGCGAGGAGCGGATCGTGCGGTTCAAACACCATCGGCGGCGGGCCGTCGCCACCATCGCGGTCGGAGCGGCCGTCGTCGCCGTCGCCGCGGTCGGCGTGACGGTCGCGTCCGCGGCCGCGTCGGGCTGCCGCGTCACGTACACCGTGACGAACAGCTGGCAGGGCGGCTTCGGCGCGAACGTCGACATCACCAACCTCGGCGACCCCGTGAACGGCTGGACCCTGGCGTGGACGTTCCCCGCCGGGCAGGCGGTGACGCAGGCGTGGAACGCGACCGTCACCACCAGCGGCGGCCAGACCCGGGCGGCGGACGCGGGCTACAACGCGGCGATCGCCACCGGGGCGACCGTGTCGTTCGGGTTCAACGGATCCTTCTCCGGCACCAACCCGTCGCCGACGTCCTTCGCTCTCAACGGCGTGACGTGCACCGGGGCTCCCGCCTCCTCCGCACCGCCCACTTCCGCTTCCGCCTCCACCCCGCCTGTGAGCGGCGCGAAGCAGATGGAGGACCTGGACCGCGGCCTCATCTCCGTGCGGTCCGGCAGCGGCAACCTCGTCTCGTGGCGGCTGCTCGGCACCGAGGCGTTGTCCACCGGCTTCAACCTGTACCGCGGCGGCACCCGCATCGCGACGGTCACCGCCGGCACGAACTATCTCGACGCCGGCGCCGCCGCGGACGCCTCGTACACGGTGCGGGCGGTGGTCGGCGGCACGGAGCAGGCCGCTTCGGGGGCGTCGCTGCGCTTCGCGAACGGCTACCTCGACGTGCCGATCTCCTCGCCGGGCTCGGGCTACACCGCCAACGACGCATCCGTCGGCGACCTCGACGGCGACGGGCGCTACGAGATCGTGCTGAAATGGGACCCCGCCGACGCCAAGGACAACTCCCAGTCCGGCGTCACCGGCGTCGTGTACGTGGACGCCTACCGCCTGACCGGGCAGCGGCTGTGGCGCATCGACCTGGGCCGGAACATCCGCGCCGGGGCGCACTACACGCAGTTCCAGGTGTACGACTACGACGGCGACGGCAACGCCGAGGTCGCCATGAAGACCGCGGACGCCACGGTCGACGGCACCGGACGGGTCATCGGCAACGCGTCCGCCGACTACCGCAACAGCTCCGGCTACGTGCTCAGTGGCCCCGAGTACCTCACCATGTTCAACGGCCTCACGGGCGCCGCGATGTCCACAGTGGACTACGTCCCGCCGCGTGGCACCGTGTCGTCCTGGGGCGACAGCTACGGCAACCGCGTCGACCGGTTCCTGGCCGGCACCGCGTACCTCGACGGCCAGCGGCCCAGCCTGGTCATGGCCCGCGGCTACTACACCCGGTCGGTCATCGTCGCCTGGGACTTCCGCAACGGCACGCTGACCCGGCGGTGGACGTTCGACAGCAACAGCTCCGGCAACAGCGCCTACGCCGGGCAGGGAAACCACCAGCTCGCCATCGCCGATGTCGATCTCGATGGCCGCGACGAGGTGGTGTACGGATCGATGGCCATCGACGACAACGGGGCCCGGTTGTGGAACACGGGCAACGGCCACGGTGACGCGATGCACGTCGGCGACCTCGACCCCTCGCGTCCCGGCCTGGAGGAGTTCAAGGTCGACGAGGACGGCAGCAAGCCCTCGTCGTGGATGGCCGACGCGCGCACCGGGCAGATCCTGTGGTCCACCCCGGCCAACGGCGACAACGGCCGCGGCGTCTCCGGCGACATCTGGGCCGGCAGCGCCGGCGCCGAGTCGTGGTCGTCGGCCGCCGACGGCGTCCGCAACCCCCGCGGCACGGTCGTCGCGACGCGCAAGCCGAGCTCGACGAACTTCCTCGCGTGGTGGGACGGCGACACGACGCGGGAGCTGCTCGACGGCACGCACGTGGACAAATACGGCACGTCGGGCGACACCCGGCTGCTGACCGCGTCCGGGGTGCACTCGAACAACAGCACGAAGTCGACCCCGTCACTGTCCGGCGACATCCTCGGCGACTGGCGCGAGGAGATCATCTGGCCGACGACGGACAACACCGCGCTGCGGATCTACAGCACGCCCGACCCGACGTCGACGCGGCTGTTCACGCTGATGCACGACCCGCAGTACCGGTGCGCGATCGCCTGGCAGAACACGGCGTACAACCAGCCGCCGCACCCGTCGTACTTCATCGGCAGCGGCATGGCGACCCCACCGGCGCCGGTGATCTATGTGCGGTAGCGGTTTCGTCATACCTGGGCGGTAGGTTGTCGGGCATGACGTCGGCGAGCGTGGGGTTCATCCGCAAGGTGGACCGGTGCGTGCTCGCCGGCGACGTGCCCGGCTTCCCGGTGATCCCCGACGGATGGCTGGCGGTGCTGATCGCCCCCGACGCGTCGGTGACGGCCGCCGATCTGGCCGCATTCGTGCCGGATTCGGATGACGTCGTGCTGCTCGCCGCCGGCCCGCTCGGCCCTGACCTCGCCGCGGCGATCGGCCGGCCCGTCGTCGCTCCTGACGGGCCCGTCATCCAGACGCCGGGCGGGATCCTGGTCACGACCGAGGCCGGGGGTGGCTGGTGGCAGCACCGGCCCGGAGTCGCTCCTTCGTCGCTCGGCCCGCGCTGGCCCGCCCCTGACTGGCAGACCCTCGTGCCGCCGTCGTTGCCGTGGCCGGCGGCCGTCATCGCCCAGCCGGTGCCCGCCGGATGGCTGCTCTCCCCCGGGCCGATCGGTGCCGCGGCGGCCTATGACGGGGTCGAGTTCGCGGTCGCGGTCGACCCGACGCGCCCCCGGCTGCTGTTCGATCCCGGGCTGACCGGGGAGCAGCTCGCCGACGCTATGGCGGCCCTGCCGACCAGGGTGCGCCGGGTCGCCGACCTGGTGCCGCTCGGTGCCGGGCAGGGCGCGGGGCGGGCGGTCGCCACCGAGGCCGCCGCGCGACTCGGCGAGCCCGTCCACCTGGTCAACGGGGTGCCGCTGCACACGCCCGCCGGGCCGATCACGGTGTTCGCCCTCGACGCGCACCGGCGTCCCGTGTGGGCCGAGCCGGCGTGGCTGCTGCGCCTCACCCCCGACGGCGCCGAGGAGATCGTCGCGTCGTCACCGCCGCACGCGTCGCTGCGGCCGCTCTCCTCCGCCGCCTATGCGATGGACATGGGCTGGCAGGTGCGGCTGAGCGGCGGCGGCATCCACGCGTTCCCCGGCCCTCCCCCACCACCGGCGAAGGGCCGCGCATCCCTGCCCGAGCCCGGCGACGCGGAGCGGTCGCTGCCGCCGCCGGTTCCTCCTCCGACCGCCGCTCCGGCCGACGTCAGGGTTCCGGCATGGGGGCCCGACGATCGGGAGGGGGTCTACCGGGTCGCCGTCGGCAGCGCCGACGAGGTGGTCGACGACCTGGTGTGGCCGCCGCTGTCGGCGATGTTCACCGCCCTGCTGACCGACATCCCCGCCGCCGTCGACCTGGTCGTCCACGGCAAGTCGTCCGCGTGGGGCGAGGCCGCCGAGCGGGAGCTCGCCGAGCGGCACCCCGGCAGCGGCGTGACCAGCGGGCAGGCGCGCGAGTTCCAGCGCTCCGACCTGCTGCCCATGCCACCCCTGCCCGCGCCGCCGGACCCACCCGCCGCCGTCCACCGCACGCGCAACGGCCTGGCGCTGCTCGCCGCCGCGGCCGTCGCCGTGCTGCTGCTCACCGTCGCCGGGGCGGTCGCGTTCTGGCCGCGCGGCGGCGACGGCAGCGACCTCGCCGGCGCCTCACCGCAGACCGCGGCGGAGCCCGCCGGCGTGCCCGGCGCCCCGTCGGCTTCCACGTCGGCGAGCGGCCGGCCCACGCCGAAGCCGTCGACCTCGTCGTCCCCCCGCCCGAGCGGCTCGGCTGCCGCGTCACAGACGCCCAACACCCCCGGCGCGCCCACGACGGTGGTGAGCATGTCCCCGGTGCCGTTCAACACCACGACCGACCTCGCGCAGGGCCGGGCGACCTCGGAGAGCAGCCACACCGAGGCATATGGCTCCGGCCGCATCACCGACGGCGACCCCATGACCTACTGGGAAAGCCGCAACAACACCCTGCCCCAGTGGGTCCAGGTCGACCTCGGCACACCGGTCCCGGTCCGCCGCATCGTCCTGCGCCTGCCCCCGTCGTCCGCCTGGCCCGCCCGGACACAGACGGTGACGGTCCTCGGCAGCCTCGACGGCACCGGCTTCTCCACGATCGCGGGCGCCTCCTGCCGCTTCGACACGGCCAACGGTCAGCGCGCCACCCTCGGCGTCGCGTCAGGCCAGCACCGCTACGTCCGCATCCTCATCTCGTCCAACTCGATCCAGCCCGCCGGCCAGCTCTCCTCCCTCGAGATCTACCAGGGCTGACGGTCGACCCTTCCAGGACCGTCGAGGCGCTACCCCGGCTCGACCCGCCAGCAGGCCGGCTCCCCGGATCCACCGGGTGGTCGCAGGGTCTGGTGGTTCGTCGCGACCGGGCTGGGACCGCCGGGGGCGGTGGTAATTGACGGACGGGGGATGGAGGTTGGTCCATACTTGCCCGGGTGCGCGGCCTGTTGCGACGTCAGGGGTGGGGTTCCCAGTGATCCCGAGGATGGACACCAGCTATTACCCGCAGCGGGTGCGGCAGATGGTGACGCCGGTGCGGCGGGATCATGAGCCGGGCCTGTTCACCAGGTTGGTGGCACCGATGCGCAGGATGACGCTGGTGATCGACGCGGACACGGTCGGCTCGCGGGACAGCAGGTCGGTCGCGGGTGCCGTGTTGTCGACGCTGCTGGACCATCCGTATCTCGACTGCTACGTCTTCGACGACCGCGACCCGGAGGCGCGCGGCAGGCAGCTGCGCGAGTGGCTGGTCGTGCCGCCCGGGGGCAGGGAGGTGGACCCGGCGCTCGATCTGGACTCGGGGTACGCCAGGCAGCACACGCACCCCGATGCGAAGATCTCGACCGTGGCCGCGGCTGCCGGCGCCGACATCGTCGTCACCGAGCGCGACCATCTGTTCGAGGCGCGGCTGTGGACCGTGGAGGATCCGTGCCGGTGGGCGATGGATCCTCAGTGTTTCCGGCCGCGGCAGGCGATCGCGCTGATCGGCCTGTATCTGCGCGCCCAGGGGCACCACCGGATCTGGGAACCGGTGGAGTCGCTCCCCGAGAGCCTCGACCGGAAGCGGTTCTACGCCGACGGCGCGCATACGCTGGTGCCCGCGGCCTTCCAGTGGTGCGAGCTGTATGAGAATCACGGCCCCGGCACGCCCCGGAGTGCCGCGGCGTCGTCCGTCACGTATCGGACCGAGCTGTCGCTGTGGCAGCGCGACGTGATGCATCAGGCGCTGCAACAGTCGGACGACTTCTACGCCTTCAACGCGACGTGTCTCGCGTTCGATCAGTGTCTGCTGCTCATGATGGGCGCGCTGGACGCCGCCGCGCTGGTGGTGCATTCGGCGTTGCGGGTGGACTGCCACGAGCGGCTGGCCGCGTGGCAGAACAAGGACTGGGTCACACACCTCGCGGCGCGGCACGCGGACCTGGCCGCGCTGGTCGCCCCGGGCACGCCGGGCCGGCACCTGCTCGAGGTCCTCAGAGCGTTGCGCAACACGGTGCACAAGGCGTCCCTCGCCAGCACCGCCCGCGGGGAGATGCGTTCCTTCGGCCGCTTCCGGCCGCTCCTGACGCTGCCCGCCGACCCGGTCTTCACGACCTCCCTGGCGGCGCTGGGACGACCGGAGGACTGGGGTGTCACGACGTCCCCGGCGTACATGGACCCGGGTGTGTTCCTCGACCGGCTGATCGTGCTGCAGACCGGGCTCCTCGACGACCTCATGACCGCGCTGCTACAGGAGGCCCTGAAGAGGGCGGCGGCCGGGCAGAGCGGATGGGACCCGACCGGCAGGATCGGGGACAGGCGCTACGGGCCGTCGCCGGAGTACCTGCTCTGTCTCCTGGGCCTCGACGTCGCCCGTGGCCGGGGTCCGGACCCTGCGATAAAAGGTTGAGGTCGCAGCGGGTGGAAGGTTGAGGATCGGCGGCATGGATGATGCGGCGGAGGCGTACACGGTCGGGCAGCTGGCGCGGCGGGCCGGGGTGCCGGCGCGGACCGTGCGGTTCTGGTCGGACAGCGGAGTGCTGCCGCCGGCGGGCCGGTCCGGTGGAGGGTACCGGCGCTACGACGCGACGGCGGTCGCCCGGCTGGAGCTGATCCTCACCCTGCGCGACCTGGGGCTCGGGCTCGACGCGGTGCGGGGTCTGCTCGACGGGAGGGTCACGCCGGGTGAGCTGGCCGCGGCGCATGTCGAGGCGATCGACGCGCAGATGCGGGTGCTGCGGTCGCGGCGGGCCGTCCTGCGGTACGTCGCCGCCCGGGGTGGCACCGTCGAGGAGATGACCGTGACGAACAGGCTGGCCAGGATGTCGGCGCAGCAGCGGCAACGGATGATCGACGACTTCGTCGCCGACATCGTCCGGGAAGAAGTCGGGGAAGACGTCGGGGAAGACGTCGGGGAAGACGTCGGGGATCCGGATGTCGCGGTCGTCGCCGGCTGGATGCGGGAGCTGCCCGAGGACCCCACCGCCGGGCAGGTCGACGCCTGGCTGGAGCTCGGCGACCTCGTCGCCGACGACGACTTCCGCGGGAAGCTGCGCACGATGGCGAAGGGCGGCAGCGGGGCGAGCCTGGAGTTCGGGTTGAACATCCGGCCGCTCGTCCTCGCCCACGCCGGGCCCGCCGTCGCGCGGGGCGTCGCGCCGGCGTCGGCGGCGGGGCGGGCGGTGCTCGACCTGATCGTGCCGGCGGACCTGACCGGGGACGAGGCCGCCGCGTTCGTGGCGTGGCTCGAGATGGTGGCCGATGCCCGGATCGAGCGGTTCTGGCAGTTGCTCGCCCAGCTCAACGGCGTCGACGCAGGTCCTGCCACGGTGCCTGCGTTCGGGTGGGTGCTGGCTGCCATGCGTACACGGGGAGCCGCCGGCGAATAGAGTCGGCATCGTGCGGATCCGGATCGAGGGCAGCGACCTGCCAGGACGGCGCGGCGGGACGGAGGCTGACGCGCTGCGGCTCGGCGACGTGCACGTCGGCGTGCAGCGCAAGGCCGAGGTGGTCGACCGGGTGCGGGCCGACGCGGCGGAGGCCGTCTGGCACCTCGAGGTGACCAGCCGCGAGGTCGACGGGCTGCTCGACGTCGGCGGCCCGTGGGTCCACGGCCGTCCCGGCGCCCGGTTCCTCTACCTGAGCTGGGGTGCGGTGACCGGCGAGGAGTTCGCGATGTTCCGCCGGGCGAAGCTGCTGTTCGGCGACGTCCCGGGTGACCTGCTCCGCGCCGCCCACGACGGCGCCGGCGTGCTGGTCGCCCGGCTCGGCCTGACCGACGCCGCCGGCGGCCCGCAATGCGCCCGCGTCCGCCCACCGGCGATCACATGGGCCGTGGAGTGACCGGTCGGGGGTCGGCGCTCGCGGTGTAGGCGGCCCGGGCGAGCTTGCCGCTGTTGCGGTTGCGGATGCGCACGAAGACGGCGGCGGGCACCAGCTCCCATTGGTGGTCCGGGGTGCCGCTGTCGTTCCAATGGTTTCGGAAACGACGGCCGGAAAGCGCGAGGCCCAGGGGACCGTCAGCGTCCCCTGGGCCTCATCCATCCACCGGTGCGCGTCCCGCCCAGGCCACGTACCAGGGAGATCTCAGCGGGAGCGACCGGCGCGGCGCTTCGCCCAGACGTCGAAGGCTACCGCGGCGAGCAGCACCAGGCCCTTGACGAGCATGACGCGCTCGCTCGGGGAGCCGATGAGGGACATGCCGTTGTTGATGACGGCCATGATGAGGCCGCCGGTGATGGCGCCGACGACCTTGCCGACGCCACCCTGCACCGCGGCGCCGCCGATGAACGCCGCCGCGATCGCGTCGAGTTCGAAGGCGTTGCCGGCGGTCGGGCCGGCCTGGTTGAGCCGGCCGGCGAAGATGACGCCCGCGATCGCCGACAGCAGGCCCATGTTCACGAAGATCCAGAACGTGACCGACTTGACCTTGACCCCGGACAGGCCGGCCGCCTGCAGGTTGCCGCCGACGGCGTAGATGTGCCGGCCGAAGACGGTCCGCTGGGAGATCAGGGTGTACGCGAGGACCAGCGCGGCGAGCAGCACCAGGACCCACGGCAGGTTCTTGAAGCGGGCCAGCTGGACGACGATGAACATCAGCACGACCGACGCCCCGGCGATCTTCGCGACGAAGACCGGCACGCTGTCGACGGCCTGCCCGTAGCCGATGCGGGCACGCCGGGCCCGCCACTGCACGGCCACGATGCCGGCCACCGACGCGAGGCCGACCAGCAGTGTGAAGAGGTCCGCGCCGCCGAGGACGCCGAGGCCGATGTTGTTGAGGAAGCCGGGCGTGAACCCGTTGGCCAGGGTCCGCACGTCGTCGGGGAACGGCCCGATGCCCTGGTTGCCCAGGACCGTCATGGTCAGCGCCCGGAACACCAGCATGCCGGCGAGGGTGACGATGAAGGCGGGGATGCCGAAGTACGCGATCCAGAACCCCTGCCACGCCCCGATCAGCGCCCCGACGACGAGCGTCGCCAGGATCGCCACGGGCCACGGCACGTCGAGGTCGACCATCAGGACCGCGGCGACGGCACCGGTCACGGCGACGACCGAGCCCGCCGACAGGTCGATGTGCCCGGCGATGATGATCAGGATCATGCCGATGGCGAGGATCAGGATGTACGAGTTCTGCACGACGATGTTGGAGATGTTCTGCGGCTCCAGCAGCGCGCCGGAGGTCAGGATCTCGAACAGGACCACGATCGCGGCGAACGCGAGATAGATGCCGCTCTGCCGCAGGTTGACCGAGAACCGGGTCGGCGCCGCGACGACGGTGTCCGTCTCGGGTTCGACGATCGTCGTCATGAGCTCTCCTTGGAAGAACGGGCCGTCATGAGCTGCATGAGCCGCTCGGGGGTCGCGTCGGCGCGGGACACCTCTCCGGTGACCCGGCCCGCCGACAGGGCGTAGATGCGGTCGCAGATGCCGAGCAGCTCCGGCAGCTCGGAGGAGATGACGAGGATCGCCTTGCCCTCGTCGGCGAGCCGGTTGATGATCGTGTAGATCTCGTACTTGGCGCCGATGTCGATGCCGCGGGTCGGCTCGTCGAGGATCAGCACGTCAGGGTTCGTGAAGATCCATTTGGCGAGGACGACCTTCTGCTGGTTGCCGCCGCTGAGCGTGCCGGTGACCGCGCCGACGCCGGGCGCCTTGATGTTGAGGCTCTTGCGGTAGTCCTCGGCGACGCGGAACTCCTGGTTGTCGTCGACCCAGCCGGCCCGGGCGAGCCGCGGCAGCGCGGCGCCGGAGACGTTGCGCTGGATGTCCTCGATGAGGTTGAGGCCGTAGCGTTTGCGGTCCTCGGTGGCGTACGCGATGCCGTGGCCGATCGCGTCGCCGACGGTCCGCAGCTCGACCGGGACGCCGTCCTTGAAGACCCGGCCGGTGATGCCGGTGCCGTAGCTGCGGCCGAAGACGCTCATCGCGAGCTCGGTGCGCCCGGCGCCCATGAGCCCGGCGAGGCCGACGATCTCGCCGCGGCGCAGCGTCAGGTTGGCCCGGTCGACGACGACCCGGCCGTGCTGGGTGGGGCTGCGCACGGTCCAGTCCTCGATCCGCAGCGCCTCCTCGCCGACGGTCGACACGTGCGGCGGGAAGCGGTGCGACAGGTCCCGGCCGACCATGCCGGAGATGATCCGGTCCTCGGACACGCCCAGCTCGTGCATGTCGAGGGTCTCGATGGTCCGGCCGTCGCGCAGGATCGTGGTGGTGTCGGCGACCGCCTCGATCTCGTTGAGCTTGTGCGAGATGATCACGCAGGTGATGCCCCGCTCCCGGAACTCCAGCAGCAGGTCGAGCAGGTGCCGGGAGTCGCTCTCGTTGAGCGCCGCGGTCGGCTCGTCGAGGATGAGCAGCTTCACCTCCTTCGACAGCGCCTTGGCGATCTCGACGAGCTGCTGCTTGCCGACGCCGAGGTCCATCGCGGGCGTGACGGGGTTGTCCCGCAGGCCGACCCGGCGCAGGAGCGCGCCTGCGTCAGCGTTGGTGCGGTTCCAGTCGATCAGGCCGCGGTGCACCCGCTCGTTGCCGAGGAAGATGTTCTCCGCGATCGACAGGTGCGGGATCAGCGCCAGCTCCTGATGGATGATGACGATGCCCCGCCGCTCGCTGTCGCGGATGCCCCCGAAGTGGCAGGGCTCCCCGTCGAACTCGATGTCGCCGGTGTACGAGCCGTGCGGGTACACCCCCGACAACACCTTCATGAGGGTCGACTTCCCGGCGCCGTTCTCGCCGCAGATCGCATGGATCTCCCCGCGGCGGACCTCGAGGTTCACATCCTGCAGCGCGGCAACGCCGGGAAACGTCTTGGTGATGCCGCGCATCCGCAGAATTGCGTCGGACTGTGCCGGAGACATGGTTACTTGACGTCGTTCTCGGTGTAGTAGCCGGAGTCGATGAGCACCGACTTGTAGTTGGACTTGTAGACGATGACCGGTTCGAGGAGGTACGACGGGACGACCTTGTTGCCGTTGTCGTAGTCCTTGGTGTTGTTGGTCTCCGGCTTGCCGCCCTTGAGGACCGCGTCGGCCATCTTGACGGTGACGTCGGCGAGCTTGCGGGTGTCCTTGTAGATCGTCGCGTACTGCTCACCGGCGATGATGGACTTCACCGACGCCTTCTCCGCGTCCTGCCCGGTGACGATCGGGTAGGGCTGGCCGGCGGTGCCGTAGCCGCTGCTCTTCAGCGCGGACAGGATGCCGATCGACAGGCCGTCGTAGGGCGACAGGACGCCCTGGACCTTGGTGCCGCCGACGTACGTCTTGGTGATGATGTCCTCCATGCGCTTCTGCGCCGTGGCGGGGTCCCACCGGAGGATGGCGACGGTCTTGAAGTCGGTCTGGGTGGACTTCACGACGAGCGTGCCCTTGTCGATGTACGGCTTGAGCGTGTCCATCGCCCCGTTGAAGAAGAACGTGGCGTTGTTGTCGTCGGGCGAGCCCGCGAACAGCTCGATGTTGAACGGGCCGGTGGCCGTGCCGTCGGTGCCGTCCTCCTTCTTCAGGCCCAGACCCACCAGCAGCGAGGTAGCCTGCTGCACACCGACCTTGTAGTTGTCGAACGTGGCGTAGTAGTCGACGTTGGGCGACTTGCGGATCAGCCGGTCGTAGGCGATGACCGGGATCTTCTTGTCCGCCGCCTGCTGCAGCTGGGTGGTGATCGCGGTGCCGTCGATCGAGGCGATGATGAGCAGCTTCGCGCCCTTGGTGATCTGGTTCTCGATCTGGTTGACCTGGGTCGGGATGTCGTTCTCCGCGTACTGCAGGTCGACCTTGTAGCCGAGCTTCTCCAGGGCCGCCTTGACGTTGTTGCCGTCGGCGATCCACCGCTCGGACGACTTCGTCGGCATGGTCACGCCGATGAGGCTGCCGGCACCGGCAGCCGCGCCGGCCTCCTTGTCCGCGGTCTTCTCCGCCGAGCCGCACGCGGTGACGCTCAGCGCCACGGCCAGGCCGAGGCCGGCGGCGGCCAATGCTCTGGGGAACTTCATCTGGGGTGTCCTCCACGTGTGCGCAGGGTGCAGCGCCCGGTGACGCCTCGTGTGAGCGCTATCAACGGTGCCGGCATAAATCTGTGGGCGTCTCGGTCGTGGGCCGACTTGAAAGCACAGAATCGTTTCAAGCCGGTGGCGGGGGTGTTGCTCGGGACAGTGTTAACGCTCACAAAAGCAGGTGTCAAGACATCGTCGCATCACGAAATGGGAGGATGGTCGCCATGCGTCTGCTCGCCGGCACCACCGGCCCGGGATCCACCGACCGGCCCGACGCGGTGACCGTCGCCGGCCGCACCCTGTCGTCCGAGGCCCTGCTGGGCGCGGCCCTCGCCGTCGCCGCCGACGTGCGCGGCGCGGCCACCGTCGCCGTCGACGCGACCCCGTCGCTCGAAACGGTCGTCGCGATCGTCGGCGGCCTCCTCGCCGGCGCCGCCGTCGTGCCCGTGCCGTCCGACGCCGGCCACGCCGAGCGCGCGCACATCCTCAGCGACTCGGGCGCGGTCCTGCTGGACACGGTCGACGTCAGCCGCCGCTCCTCGATCAGCCTGCCCGAGCCGGCACCCGAGGACCCGGCGCTCATCATGTACACCTCGGGCACCACCGGCGCGCCGAAGGGCGTCGTGCACACGCACGCGTCCCTCGAAGCCGGCGTGGACGCCGTCGCCGACGCGTGGGACTGGACCGCCGGTGACCGGCTCGTGCACGGGCTGCCCCTGTTCCACGTGCACGGGCTCGTCCTCGGGGTGCTGGGTGCGCTGCGGGCGGGCTCGCCGCTCGTACACACGCGGAAACCGGAGCCTGAGCGGTATGCCGCCGCCGGTGGGACCCTCTACTTCGGCGTGCCGACCGTCTGGTCGCGGGTGTGCGCGCAGCCCGCGGCGGCCCGTGCGCTCTCACGCGCCAGGCTCCTCGTGTCCGGCAGCGCCGCCCTGCCCGTGCCCGTGTTCGACCGGCTGCACGCCCTCACCGGGCACGCACCGGTCGAGCGCTACGGCATGACCGAAACGCTGATCACGATCAGCAGCCGCGCTGACGGCCCGCGCCGTGCCGGCCACGTGGGCTTCCCCGTGCGCGGCGTGGAGACCCGGGTCGCCGCCGAGGACGGCGCCATCGGTGAGCTCTGGGTGCGCGGTCCGATGCTGCTGCGGCGGTACGTCCACCAGACGGCCGACCTGGAGGACGGCTGGTTCCGCACCGGGGACATCGCCCGCAAGGACCCGGACGGGTGGCACCGCATCGTCGGCCGCGCCTCCACCGACCTCATCAAGTCCGGCGGCTACCGCATCGGCGCCGGCGAGGTCGAGGACGCGCTCCTCGCGCATCCCGCGGTCCGTGAGGCGGCCGTGATCGGCACCCCGCACGCGGACCTCGGCCAGGCCGTCACCGCCTACGTCGTCGTCTCCGCCGCGGTCGCCGAGCGCGAGCTGGAGGACTTCGTCGCCCGTCACCTCTCCGTGCACAAACGACCTCGCGTCGTGCACCTGGTCGAGTCGCTCCCCCGCAACGCCATGGGCAAGGTGCAGAAGAAGCGCCTCGGTGGTCCTATGCTCTGATGTGCCGGACCCTGCGGACGCGGGCCGGTTCGATGGCTGGTGGTGGTCGTGGTGGAGACAGGCAGAATTCTGCGGTTCGACGAGGTGCGCGGTTACGGGTTCATCGCACCCAACGCGGGAGGCGAGGACGTGTTCGTCCACGCCAACGACTTCGGTGAGCAGCGGCACCTCGTGCATCCCGGCATGCGCGTCGAATACGAGGTCGAGGAGGGCGAGCGCGGCCTGAAGGTCGCCATGGTGCGCATCCTGGACGCCCCGGCCCGCCGCGAGCACACCCGCGCCGCCGCCCGCCCCGCACACGACGCGGACGCCGACGACGCGGAGCCCGGCGACGACGACGGCCTGTGCGACGTGCTCAGCAGCCGTGAGTTCTCCGCCGAGGTGACCGAGCTGCTCATCCAGCACGTCCCGTCACTGACCGGCAGCCAGATCGCCCAGGCGCGTCAGCACCTGGTGAGCTTCGCACGGACCCACGGATGGGTGGAGAGCTGAGTTGAAGGTCCTGTTCATCGGCGGCAGCGGCATCATCAGCTCCGCCTGCACCGCCCTGGCCGTGCAGCGTGGCATCGACCTGTATGTGCTCAACCGTGGCACCAGCGCCACCCGCCCGCTGCCTTCTGAGGTCACGGTCCTGCGCGGCGACATCCGGGACCCTTCGTCGTTCGATCTGGCCGGGCACACGTTCGACGCCGTCGTGGACTGGGTCGCCTTCACCCCCGCACACGTGCAGGCCGACATCGAGCTGTTCCGGGGCCGCACCGGGCAGTACGTGTTCATCAGCTCCGCGTCGGCCTACCAGACCCCGCCGGCCCGGCTGCCCGTCGTGGAGTCCTCACCGCTGCGCAACCCCTTCTGGCAGTACAGCCGCGACAAGATCGCCTGCGAGGACCTCCTGGTGCGCTCGTATCGGGACTCCGGGTTCCCGGCCACGATCGTGCGGCCGTCCCACACGTATGACCGGACCCTGGTCCCCTTCGACGGCGGCTGGACGGCACTGGCCCGCATGCGCCAGGGCCGCGAGGTCGTCATCCACGGCGACGGCACGTCCCTGTGGACCCTCACCCACCACACCGACTTCGCGAAGGGCTTCGTGCCGCTGCTCGGCCACCCCCGCGCGATCGGCGACGTCTTCCAGATCACCAGCGACGACGTCCTGACCTGGAACCAGATCGCCGAGCACATGGCCGCCGCCCTCGGCGTCACCGCCGACCTCGTGCACGTCCCGTCCGACGCGATCGCCGCCGCCGACCCCGAGTGGGGCGCCGGCCTCCTCGGCGACAAGGCCCACTCGATGGTCTTCGACAACAGCAAGCTGCGCACCCTCGTCCCCGACTACGTGGCCACCGTCCCGTTCCACGTGGGCGCCCGCGAGATCGTGTCGTGGTTCGACGAGGACCCGTCCCGCCAGATCGTCGACGACCGCCTCGACAAGCTCATGGACGACCTGGTCGCCCGCTACCGCGTCCAGTAGCGCCGCGACGGCGGGACCTGGCCGCCGGTCCCTGGCCGCCCGGCTCATGCGCGTATGAGGATCGCGTGGCGGGCGAGTGCCGCAGTGCTCGGGCGGGCACAGCATCGCACTGGACTGCGCCCGCTGAAGCCGCCGCACCGGCCCATGCGAGTGAGGGCCGGCACGGCGGCGGAAGGCACCGTCAGGAGCAGGCGACGCCGTTGAGCTTGATGTTGGTCGGGGCCGGGGTCGACGGGCCGTTGGCGGTGTAGCCGATCGTCACCGAGGCGCCCGCCGCGAGCGACGGCGCCCACGAGGGACCGGCCGCGGTGATCGTGGTGCCGGACTGGGTCACCGTGGCGTTCCAGCCGCTGCCCAGCGTCACCCCGGACGGCACCGTCCACGTGATGGAGAACGGGCTCACGGCCGACGAGCCGGTGTTCTTCACCGTGATCGAGGCCTGGTAGCCGCCCTGCCACGTGTTGTCGATGCGGACCGTCGCGGTGCAGGAGATGCCACCCGGGTTCGTCGACGGCGAGGCAGACGTCGACCTCGACGCGGAGGCCGAGCCGGTCGGGCCCGTGCCGCCGACCGGCGGGATCAGGTACGGCTGCAGGATCGACTGCTTCTGCTGGTTCACCGTCTTCCAGTCATCGGCGACGATGCCACCGGTGTCGCCGGAGTTCGGGTTCCACGACCAGTAGGTGAAGTCCATGCCGGTGACGCCGGTGCCCATGTACTCCATGAGCTTCTTCAGCCACAGCACGTCCTGCGGGCTCTGCAGCGTCGAGCCGAACTCGCCGACCAGCACCGGCGCGATGTTCTGCTTCTCCAGGTAGCCCCAGAACTGGTCCCAGATGGCGGGGAGGTTGTTGGGGAACGCCGGGTCGTCGAACCACGCCTGGTGGTAGACGGAGTTGCCGTACTCGTGCGCGGAGTAGACGAGCTTGTTCGGCTTGTTGAGGCGGACCGGGAACTGGCCGGCCTTGGACAGGTTGCCGCCCCACCAGCCGCAGGGCTCGTCGGGGATGTTGTCCCACGCGTTCGCGTTGCCGCCGCTGGTGCAGCTGACGCCCTCGACGACGATGAGCCAGTTGGGGTTCACCTCGAGGATGGCGTTGCCGGCGCGTTCGGCGGCGAGGCGCCAGTCGCGGTTCACGTCGCCGCAGCCCCAGCACGAGCCGGTGCCGTTCGGGTCCGTGCCGTCGGCGTGCGGCTCGTTGTGCAGGTCGGCGCCGACGACGGTCGGGTTGTTCGCGTAGTGCTGGGCGAGCGAGCGCCAGTTGCTGATCCACGTCGACTCGGGCGTCGCCGCGACGTACCACAGGGCGCTCTGCCCCGCGCTCGTCGGGCGGTGCCGGTCCAGCAGGATGCGCATGCCCTTCGTACCGGCGTAGGCGACCACCTTGTCGAGGATCTGCAGCGGGGTCAGGCCCTGCAGGTCGGGGTTGGTGTAGCCGTCGACACTGTTGGCGGTCGCGCCGGGCTTCAGGGCGTCCTCGGAGAACGGCACCCGCAGCGTGTTGTAGCCGAGGCTCGCCATCTGGTCGATGTGGTCGCGCCACGGGCGGGCCCACAGGCCGTGGAACGTCTTGTTGTCGGTCTCCATGCCGAACCAGTTGAGGCCGGTCAGGCGCACCGGGTTGCCGCCGGCGTCGATGATCTGGTTGCCGCGGGTGCTCAGGTAGCCGGTGCCGGTGCCGCCGACGGCCGCCTCCGCCGTGCTGTTGAGCCCGATGACGGCGACCGCGCCGACGACGGCCATGCTGCTGGCCGCGACGGCGGCCCAGAGTCTTCTCACGACACGCTCCTGTCGGTGGACAGCCATCCGGAGTGCGGACGGCGTGGCCGACGCTAGGAGCGGTCGTCGCACGTGTCGTGGTTGCTGCGACGGTACGAAGAACACCGCAGCTCAGCACGGTGAGCGGGGCGAAAGTTACATCGTCGGAAGCTGTGCCAGCAACGCGCCGTGCGCGGCGAGGACCTGCTCGGCGGTGGCCTTGGTCGCGGGGTCGGAGCCGTTCTTCGCCTCCGAGCCGCACAGCGCGGTCGTGCCGGTCAGGTGGTCGCGGAGCACCTCGGCGATCTTCGCCGGCTGCTGCGCGACGGGCAGCGCCCGGATCGCGGCCATGTCCGCGTCGACGACCATCCCGGGCAGGTCGTGCCCGGCGTGGATGCTGGAGTCCTCGACCGCGCCGCCGTCGGTGAGCGCCTTGCGCAGCGCGGCGAGCTCGGTCTTGTGCCCGTCGGCGGCGGTCCGCGCGATCGGCGTCAGCACCGGGTCGCCCCCGGCGACGATGAGGTCGAACAGCTGCGCCGCGCTGGTGTCCAGGGAGATCATCAGCTGCAGGTACGCGATGTCGGTCGGGTTGAGCGTCGTCACCGCGACCGGTGCGGAGCTGCGCTGCCCGGTGGGTGCCACCGGCTCGTGCGCGGGCCGCGCCCAGAGGATCACCACGGCGAACGCGGCCACGAGCACGATCACGACCGCCCCGACCCGCCGCCACACGTCCCGGCCGCGGTCCTCCGCGTCGCCGTCCGCCGCTGTCGTTGTCGTTGTCGTTGTCGTTGTCGGGACGGTGGTCTTCTTCGCGACGCCGGGCTTCTTCGCCACGGCCGGCTTCACGGCCGGCTTCACGACGGGTTTCGGCGGTGCCTGCTCCGTCGGCGCTTCGGTGGCCTCGGTGGCCTCGGGCGCCGGCTCCCCCTCGGTGCCGGTGGCCGTGGGTGACGTGGGGACGTCGGTGGCAGGGCGTTCCGACGTCACCGGGCGCCACCCCGGCCGCGGCGGGGAGGGCGGTCCGCCGCGGCAGGGGTGGCGGCCCCGGCCGACGACGCCGCGGCGCTGGGCGCGACCGCGGAGCGGTCCCCACGGGCACGATGCACCCCGTGGAGGCCGGTGGACACGACGCCCGCGCCGCGGGCCCGATGGGCGGGCGGCGGCATGGTGGCGGGTGGCGGTCCCGCAACCGTCCGGGCGGTGGTCACGCATCGACGGTAAGCGCCGCAACCTGCGGATTGGATTAGACGAACTTTAAGATTTGCCCTGATCGCCCCGACGTTCTCCAGCGCCGCGGATAACAGTTTTTCCGCAGATCACGCACCGAAGTGGTTGGTCTGCGTGTTGTGGTCGCCGACCTGCACACCGCGGGAGTTCACGATCGTGACGCCGGGCCTGTCCGGGAGCATGCCGGCGATCTCGGCGGCCAGCTCCGGGTCCCTGGCGAGGGCCGCGCTGATCTGCGCCCGCACGAGGTCGGCGAGGTCCTCGTCGGCCGGTGCCGTGCCGAGGTCCGCGACGGCATCCTCGATCTGGGCGCCGCGCCCGGACAGGAACAGCCGGCGCAGGACCCGCCGCCCGACGCCGACGGTCGCGTCCGCGGTCGCGTCGCCGGCCTGGTCGACGACCCGCTGGACGACGGCCGTCCCGTATGCGCCGACCGCCGCGGAAACGAACGGCACGACCGCGCTGGTGACCTCGCCGATGTCGATCACGCTGGTACCTACCCGGGAGACGTCATTGCCTGTGTACCACGCCACGTCGACACGCCCGCCGATCTGACGGTCCTCCGCTGCCGTACCTACGGGAACTGGACCCCGCCAAGTCTTGCCGACGTGGCGTCGGTATCATTGCCGACGCCGTGTCGGCAAAGATCGGTCGATGGTGGGAGGGCAACATGTTCTTGGCGTTACGTGAGTTGTGGTTCGCGCGTTCCCGGTTTTTGATGATGGGTGGCGTGGTCGCCCTGATCGCGGTGCTGATGGTGCTGCTGTCGGGCTTGTCGTCGGGCCTGGTCAACGATGGCGTGTCCGGGTTGAAGAAGCTGCCGGTAACCGCTTTCGCGTTCGCGGAGGGCACGAAGCTGGACGGGGCGTTCTCGCGCAGCGTCGTGGGTGCGGCGCAGGTCGATGCCTGGCGTGCACGGCCCGATGTCGCGGCGGCCGAGCCGTTCGGCAACCTGCTGGTCAATGCGCACAGCGGCTCGGGCGTGCCGATTGACCTGGCCCTGTTCGGGGTGAATTCAGGGTCGTTCCTGGCGCCCGCGGTGCGCACGGGCGTCGGGTTGGGGCCCATGGACGGCCTGGTCGTGTCGAGGACCGCACTCGATGCCGGGCTGCGGGTCGGTGACACGGTGACGATCGACCGGCTCGGGACCCGGCTCACCGTGATCGGCGCGACCGGCGAGCAGCACACGTTCGGTCACGTCGACGTCGCATACGTCCCGCTGCCGACCTGGCGGCTGATTCACGCCGGTGCACGGGCAGACAGCGAGGTCCGCTCGGAGGTGCTCACGGAGGCGACCGCGGTCGCCGTCAAGGCCAGGGACGGCGCCTCGCTGGATCTCGCTGCGGGTGACGAAGCGGCGGGCACCACCAGCGTCACCCTGGTCGAGTCCTTCGGAGCCTCCCCCGGCTACACCGCGGAGACCTCGACACTGACGCTTATCCAGGTCTTCCTCTACGCGATCTCGGGCCTGGTCGTCGGTGCGTTCTTCACCGTCTGGACCATCCACCGCAAGCACGAACTGGCGGTGCTGCGTGCGATGGGCGCCTCCCGGACCTACCTGCTCTGTGACGGACTCGCCCAAGCGTTGATCATCCTCGTCATGGCCAGCGCCGTGGGAGTGCTGGCCGGCCTCGGCGTCGGCGCCCTCGTCGGCGGCGGAGCACCGTTCACCCTCGAGGCGCCGTCGGTGATCCTCGCCGGAGCGCTCCTGATCGTCCTTGGCCTCCTCGGCGCGGCAAGCGCCATCATCCGTATCGCCGCCGTCAACCCGCTGGCCGCACTGGGAGGACAACGATGAACCGCGCCACAACCGCACCGCGCACCACCCGCACCGGACTCTGCCTGACCGGAGTCACGCTGCGCCTCGGCGATGGTGACGGCCTCATCACCGCCCTGGACTCGGTGAACCTGACCGTCGCCCCCGGTGAACTGGTCGCCGTGGTGGGGCCGTCAGGCGCGGGCAAGTCCAGCCTGCTCGCCGTCGCCGGCGGCCTGACCACCCCCGACGAGGGGACTGTGACCGTCGACGGCGACACCATGTCCACCATGAAGCCCGCCGCCCGCGCTGCCTATCGCCGTGACCACATCGGTTTCGTGTTCCAGAGCGGCAACCTCATTCCGGCACTGACCGCGATCGACCAGCTCCGCCTCGTGAACCACATCGGCCGCCGCTCCGACGCGCCCGACCCGCAGCAACTGCTCGCCGCCGTCGACATGGCCGACAAGGCCCATCGCCGGCCGCACCAGCTCTCCGGCGGCGAACGTCAACGCGTCGGTATCGCTCGCGCCCTCATGAGCCGCCCATCACTGCTGCTGGTCGACGAACCCACGGCGGCACTGGACCGCACCCGCAGCCACGAGGTCGTCCAGCTCCTCGCCCGCGAGACGAAACGATCGGCAGTCGCCACCGTGATGGTCACGCACGACACCGACGTGCTGGAGCACTGCGATCGGGTGCTAGAAATGGTCGATGGGCAGCTGCCCGACTGAACGGCCGAGAGAGGAGACCCGGGTTGCCGCGCATCTTGGCGCCGACGGTTGCCGAGCACCGTGCCGCCCAACACCGAGCGCTGCTCGACGCGGCCCGCGCGATCCTCGCCGAGGATTCCGGGCAAGCCCCGTCCCTGGCGGCCGTCGCCAGCAGGGCAGGGCTTGCCCGAACCTCGGTCTACGAGTACTTCCGATCACGCCAGGATCTCCTCGACGCCCTCGTCGCCGACGTGTTTCCCCGCTGGTCGGCGCGCGTGTCCGACGCGATGGCAGCGGCCGGTGCCCCAGGAGAGCAGGTGCTGGCCTATGTCGACGCCAATCTGCGCCTCGTCGCAGACGGCGAGCATGCGGTCGCCAGGGCGCTCGCCGCTGTCGCGCCAGGTCAGCACCTGGACACCAGCACCCGGACCATGCACGAACAGCTCTCCACCCCGCTCGTTGAAGCATTGACCGCGTTGAACCTGCCAGACCCCGCAACGACCGCGGAATTGATCAACTCAGTGGTCTATGCGGCGTCCCGCCTGATCGAGTCCGGCGACGACCCACGCACGATCCGCCGCCGGGCCGACGAACTGCTCGCGCCGTTCCTGCTCGGTGGCCCATCACCATGAAGCGTTTCCGGTTTGACGTTGTGACCTTTGCTGGCGAACCGGGCGTCGCCGACCTCGGCTCGGTCCGCGCACCGCGCGGTCGAATGTGACGAGGCGGCGCAGCGCGATGCGTGGATCGTCTTCGAGGACGAAGCCGGTCAGACGCTGCACCCACCGAAGGCCCGGACCTGGGGCCGTCGCGGCAGGACGCCGGTGATCCCGGTGTCTGGCAAGGGATGGGGGCGGAACTCGATCGCGGGCCTCGGGTGTATCAAGCCCGGCCAGCGGTCCCGGCTCATCTACCGCACCATCGTCCATCGTGGACGCGAAGGCGAACGACGCAGCTTCGCCGGACCGATCGTGCTGATCCGGGACAACCTCAACACCCACCTCAGCGCCGCGATGCGGACCATGGTCGCTGCCCGGGACTGGCCGCATGTCATCCGATTGCCCGCCTGCGCGCCAGCGACACCGGCACCGACGAACGCTCCGATCAGAAGATCACTCGCGCGTCGACGAGCGGGCCAGGGTCGGTCAACGGTTCGCGGCCGGACAGGTGCAGCACCGCCGCGACGACGTCAGCCTGGACAGCTATCGCACCGGCCTGCACCGGGCCGCCGTCTGCGTGCTCAGCATGCGACCCGGACGGCGACCCATGCCCGTTTCGCCCACTCTGAGTACCGGACAGTCTGCACATCGAGCCGTCGTGGAGGCTCCCGACAGGTGCCGGGGCCGGGTGTGCCGAACAGTCAGGGGGCTTGACCCGTTCGACGGCCAGGGTCGTCGTGGTGGTTCAGGCCACCTGGTTTTCGTGGGCGGTTGGGCCTTCGCGCTCGGACGGCACGGCGACGCGGGAAGGTCAGGTCCCGATGCGGGTGACGGTGCCGTGCGGGGCGCCCTGCCACCACATGGCGTCGACGAGGTAGGCGGCGGCGCCGCCGTTGGAGATGAACTGCACGACGAGCCTGTTCGGCTCCGTCTGCCCCCGCGACACCGAATAGCCGTCGCGGGGCGTGGCGGTGACGAGGGAGACGGCGCCGTCTCGGATGCGGATGACCGCGTCGCCGCCCTCGGAGCGGAACGAGCGCAGGAATGTGTCGACGCCGTCGCCGCCGGTCGTCACCGTCCAGCCGTCGACGACGCGGGCCGGGGCGGCGGTCGTGACCTTCGCCGGCGGCGGGGTGGCGGCACCGGAGGTGCGGGGCGTGGCCGGCGACCCGCCGGACGTGGGCGGGGCGGGCACGACGGACGACGGCGGCGGCAGGCCCGGCTGCGGGATCAGGTCGCCCGGTCCGCGGGCCTCGGCGGCCGGGACCGGCAGCGAGTCGGACGGCACGGCTGTGTGCAGCACGGGGCGCAGCGCCAGCGACGCGACGGCGATGCTCGCCGTGGTCGCCAGGCACCACAGCAGCACCGGCACCGCCGCACGTCTGACCCGCACCGGCAGATCTTCTCACCCACTCGGCCCGACTGAGGAATCTCTGTGCGGCATTCGACGCTACGGTGTTGCCATGCCGCTGATCCTGCTCGTCGAGGACGACGTCGCCGTCTCCGGCGCCCTGTCCCGGGCGTTGACCGACGCCGGCCACGTCGTGCGCCCGGTCGGCAACGCCGGATCCGCGCTGCGGGTCATCGCAACCGACCCGCCGGACCTGGTCATCCTCGACCTCGGGCTGCCGGACATGGACGGCCTCGACGTGCTGCGGATGCTGCGCGGCATCTCCAACGCGCCCGTCATCGTCGCCACCGCCCGGCGCTCGGAGCGCGACATCATCCGGCTGCTCGACGCCGGCGCCGACGACTACGTGACGAAGCCGTTCTCCAGCGCGCAGATGTCGGCGCGGATCAACGCGGTCCTGCGCCGCGGGCAGGGCACGCCGGGTCCCGCGGCGGTGCCGGCCGGGTTGACGATCAGCACGCTGCACGTCAATCCGCAGCAGCGCTTCGCCTCCATCGGCGGGCAGCCGCTGCAGCTTACGAAGAAGGAGTTCGACCTGCTGGCCTATCTGGCGCAGCGGGCCGGTCGGGTGGTGAGCCGGCGGGAGCTGCTGACCGAGGTGTGGCAGCGGCCGGACAGCTCCGGCGAGGACCAGACGATCGACGTGCACGTGTCGTGGCTGCGCCGCAAGCTCGGCGAGAGCGCGACGGCACCGCGATACCTGCGGACCTTCCGCGGGGTCGGGGTCATGCTCGTCGACCCGGATCAGTCCCCCGCGCAGCCATGAGGAACGCGCTGATGCGCCTGTCGTTCGCGATCACCTCGATGATCGCGCTGGCGTTCCTCGTCCCGCTCGCCTACGTCACCAAGGAGATCGCGCACGACCGCGCGCTCGCGGAGGCGCGCTATCAGGCCGACGCGATGGTGGCGGCGCTCGCGTCCGCCTCGGGCAACGGATCGGGCGCCCTGGACCGGGCCGTGGCGACCGTGCCGGCCGGGCAGAGCGGACGCCTCGCCGTGCACCTGCTCGGGGAGCCGACGGTCGGCACCAGCCACGCCGCCACCGCCGAGGTGGACCGGGCCGCGTCGCAGGGCCGGTCGCTCACCGTGGACGCACCCGGGGGCGTCGCCTACCTGCAGACGGTGGTGCTGGACGGCGACCGGACCGCGGTCGTGGAGGTGTACGTCTCCGACGCCGACCTCAGCCGGGGCGTCGGCGCGGCGTGGCTGGCGCTGGTCGGGCTCGCGGTCGTCCTCATCGGCGGCTCGACCCTGGTGGCGGACCGGCTCGGCGCGCAGATCGTGCGGTCCACGAAGGAGCTCGCCGAGGGCGCGCGGGCGTTCGGCGACGGCGACCTGCACGCCCGGGTCGAGCCGGACGGACCGCCGGAGCTGCGGGACGCGGCGCGCAGCTTCAACCGGATGGCCGACCAGATGGTCGCCTTCGCCGACGCCGAACGCGAGCTCGCCGCCGACCTGTCGCACCGGCTGCGCACGCCGCTGACCGCGCTGCGCCTGGACGCCGACGCGATGCCGCCCGGCCCGATCGGGGAGCGGATGCGGCAGGCGTTCGACGCTCTCGACGACGAGATCGAACAGATCATCACGACCGCGCGGCGGTCGGCGGCGGACCGGGTGCCGGAGAGCACCGACCTGGTCGAGGTCGTCGCGGACCGGCTCGCGTTCTGGTCGGTGCTCGCCGAGGACCAGCAGCGCCCGTGGCGGGTCGTCGGCGGCCACGAGCCGGTGTGGGTGCCGGTCGCCGAGTCCGACCTGGTGTCGGCCGTGGACTGCATGCTCGGCAACGTCTTCCAGCACACGCCGGAGGGCACCGGCTTCGAGGTCCACGTGTCCCCGCGCGGCCTGGTCGTCGACGACGCGGGACCGGGCATCGCCGACCCGGCCAAGGCGTTGCGCCGCGGCTCCAGCGGCGCCGGCTCGACCGGCCTGGGCCTGGACATCGTCCGCAGGGTCGCGGAGGCCGCGGGCGGCCGTCTCGTCGTGGAGCGCGGCCCGCTGCGCGGCGCCCGCGTCGCCGTCGTCCTCGAACCGGCCGCCGTGCTCACCGCCCCGACCCGCCCACAGCGCCGCGTCGTGCGCTGACCGGCCCCACAGCGCCGCGTCGTGCGCCGACCCGCGCACAGCGCCGCGTCGTGCGCCGACCGGCACAACCGGCCCCACCACGGCGCCGCGTCGCGCAGGAGCCGCCGGACCGCGCATCCGCCGTGACACCGCCACCCGTCGCAGCCGCCGTCACCGCCGCCACGGCGTTCACCGGCGGGGGTACCGCCGCGGCCGCAACGGCCGCATCCTGCAGCGGGACCTGGCCGTTCGGACCTGCCGCGCCGACTTCGACGACAAATAGACTCCCGGCCGATCATCTTCGGGGGAGGAACCTTGTCGTTCAGGCTCACACGTCGCTCGGCCATGCTCGCGGCGGTCGCGGCCGCCACGGCCACGGCCGCCGTCCCGGGAAGGCCGCGGGCGGCACGCGCAGCGCTGCCCGGCGAGCCCGGCAGGATCTCGTTCACGTCGACCGGCGGGTTCTGGACCGCCGCCGCGGATGGCACCGACGCCCGTCCGCTCGCCACCACCCGGGAGAACAGCACCGGCAGCTGGTCGCCCGACGGCAGCCGGTTCGTCTACGGCGACTACGACTCGCCCTTCTCGGTGCGAGCGGACGGCACCGACCGCGTCGAACTGCTCCACGACAGCGCCACCGCCGGCGGCAGGAACCCGGTGTACGCCGACGGCGGCCAGCACGTGATCTACAACGGGTACAACGTCAGCTCCTGGACCGAGACGCTGTTCATCTGCGGCGCCGGTGGCAACTGGCTGTTCGGTGAGTCGCTCGGCATCCCGGACGACGGCAAGCACAGCATGGACGCGTCGGTCGCGGCCGACGGCACGATCATCTACCAGCACCACGCCTCGAACGACTATGCGAACTCCGAGATCTGCCGATACGACGGCCCCGTCGCATTCACGAAGCTCATCGACAAGGGGTGGGCACCGGACTTCTCCCCCGACGGCAGCCGGATCGCGTTCGTCCGCACCGACTCCGCCGGCAGTCAGATCTGGCTCGCCGACGCCGACGGCGGCAACCAGGTCCAGCTGACCACCAGGGCCAACGAGGGCGGCGACGGCAACCGCGACCCGGCCTGGTCCCCACAGGGCGACAGCATCCTCTTCACCAGCGTGTCCGGCAGCCCGAAGGTCAAACGGATCGACGTGACGACCAAGCAGGTCGTCACGGTCGTGGAGAACGCCGGCCGCCCCAGGTGGCAGCCGGTCGGCACGAACGTCGTCGAACGGGTCTGGGGCCAGACGGCGCTGGACACCGCGGTCGCCACCTCGCGGTACAACTGGGCCGACCACGGCGTCGACGACGGCATCCGCAGCCAGGCCGAGGCCGTCGTGCTGTCCCGCGACGACGTCTACCTCGACGCGCTCGGCGGCTCGGCGCTCGCCGTGCGCCGGAACGCCCCGCTGCTCATCACCCCGCCCGGCGGGCTGCACGCCTCCACCAAGGCCGAGATCCAGCGCATCCTGGCGCCGGGTGGCAAGGTGTACCTCCTCGGCGGCACCACCGCACTGTCCGCGAAGGTCGAAAGCGCCGTGAAGGCCCTCGGCTACACGGTTGTGCGGCTGTGGGGCCAGACCGAGTACGACACCGCGATCGCCATCGCGAAGGAGATCGAGCCGCACCCGACGGCGGTCATCATCGCCACGTCGCTCAAGTACTACGACGCCCTCGCCGCGGGCGCCGCCGCCGGCGCCAACCCGGGCACCGTCATCGTCCTCACCGCCGGCGACACCATGCCCGCGGCGACCGCCGCCTACCTCAACAAGCTCCAGCCCGGCTACGACTCCGGCACGAGAATGATCGGTGTCGGCGGGCCCGGCGTCCGAGCGCTGCTCAACGCCGCAAAAGCCGGCAAGATGCCGTCCTGGCCGAAGACCTTCTCCTACTGGCCCGTCTACGGCGCCACCGAGTTCGAGACGGCCGTCGCCGTCGCCGACTTCTTCTTCGACGGCCCCCGCGTGGCGGCCGTGGCCACCGCCACCACCTGGTTCGACGCCCTCACCGGCGGCGCGATGGTCGGCGGCAACTCCGGGCCGCTGCTGCTGTCGACCCCGGGCGTGCTCAGCCCGCAGACCCGCGACTACTGCGTCCGCAACGCCGCGTCGCTGCAGTACGCCACGCTCCTCGGCGGCGTCCTCGCCCTGAAGGACACGTTGATCGCCCCGCTCGGCGACGCGATCTCGATCCCCGGGCAGTACCGCTACGACCAGTACACCGAGAATCACGCCCCGGCGCAGAAGTCCCTGTCCCGGCTCGCCCCCCGCGCGTCGACTACCGGCCGGTCACGGATCCCGGGGCTCACCGGTCGAAAGCCGCAGCAGGCCGCCTAGTGCTGTGTCCAGTAACGTTGGCCGGGTTTTGTCGTACCCCTGTGCTTGGGTGTCGGTATGCCTCGACGCCGGGATCCTGACGCGGTTCGGG